>NZ_JBEOOZ010000001.1:0-415323 GCF_040309625.1 Psychrobacter sp. 78a-MNA-CIBAN-0178 | reverse complement strand
AAAGGTGCTAGGGTTTAGAACGCCTCTTGAGGTAAAATCTAGCTTCGGGTGCGTTGCACTTCAATGTTGAATCCAAGTTATATAGAAACCTGAAAGAAACAACAGTTTTTATTACATTTAATTACAATTTACTGTCTTGCTACTAACCTGCTTTCATGACAAATTAGAGTCATACCAAGGATCAAAACGAAGCAGATTTTTATTTTGGTAAAAAATTGGCGATACTAAATTGGCAATACAATAATACGTCAGTTTTTACCGAAAATTTTGTAGCGGTCGTTGGTAAGGCAAGATGATAAAGGCAGGAATGCTATCTCATCTGTTGATTGTAAGTCATAAATAAAAGGACAATAATATGAATGTTTCTATCAGTGGTCACCATATCAGTGTTACCGATGCGATGGACAAAGCAGTTCGCGAAAAACTTGAAAAAGTAGAGCGTCACTTCGATCAGATACAAAGTATTAAAGTGATCTTATCGCTAGACAATAGCGGCGCAAGTGATGGTGGTAAAAAAAGCCATAAAGCCGAAGCGATTATGCGAGTCTCAGGTCAAGAAATGTTTGTCCAAGCACTTGAGGATGATATGTATAAAGCCATTAATGAGATGGCAGACAAGCTTGATAGACAAGTGCGTAAATACAAAACCCGTCAAGAGCGTAAAAAAACTCAGGGTGCAGGGCGTGATGGACGCTATGAAGACCTTACTACCGCTGATGTAGCGCCAGCCGTTTAGTTTTATTATGATTGACGCTCAATATATAGTGGCTAATAAACCCATAAATAGTATAGTCATTCCACTATAAAAGTATTACAGCGTTAACCTCGCTTGAAGTATCACATATACATCTACACTCGGTTGCCTTGTACTACTTTTAAATTGAATCGACTATATGAATAAATAATATAAATAGCCCATCGATTGAGTAATGACGTAATAAGCAATAAAAAAGACCTCAAACGTATGTAACGTTGAGGTCTTTTTATTGGCTATCATATCGTCATTCTTTAACGCAAAAGATGGTGCAATTAATAAGGTTCAGTTTGTCTTAACTACTAGTTTTTTCGAGGTGACTATCTTCAAGTGGCTATCTTCAAGTGACTATCTTCAAGTGACTATCTTCAAGTGACTATATTAAAACGACTAACGAATCAACCGCTAGCCGCCACCAACTGCTTGTACTACCTCAATATTCATCCCTTCTACGATACGTAGCTGACCAAGTTCGCTCTTTGGGATCAGATCTCCATCGACCTCGACCGCATAGCGACCTTCGCTAAGTCCTAGCTCATTGATGACCAATTGCACGGTTTGATGGGTGGTCTGTAGGTGTTTACCATTAACACTAATGGTACTCATAAAATGTACTCCTTAATTGGTTAAAATTCCTTTTTTCGCCATATCGTTCAGTGACATCATTGTTATCTATCTTTTTCGCGGCTGTTAATAACTGTGTACGTCAAACAACTACCTTGCTCAAGCGAAACGCCGAAACAGCCAGCCATAGCCAACCTGCAATCATTAAGACACCTCCAATAGGCGTGATTGCGCCAAACCAACGCGGCGCGCCCAAGGTCATTGCATACAAGCTACCAGCAAATATAATCACGCCAACCTGTAGCAACCATGCGCTCGTCTGAGTCGTATAGTTCAGGCGAATAAGGATGCCAACGAGCAACAAACCAAGGGCATGGACAAACCAATAGAGCGTTGCCGTGTGCCACCATTCAAGCTGCTGAGTATTAACCATGCTTTTGAGACCATGAGCCCCAAACGCGCCTAAAGCAACGGCGACGGCCATATTAATCGCTGCAATAGCTATCCAATTTACCATGCCCAAACTCTTATCATTAGCCAAGCCTATCAATAGTGCAGAATAGAATGTTTGCGCCCGCCTTATTGAATGTCATCGGGTAAAATAACACTATCGATGGTCATGGCATCACGAATTTTATCCATGGCATTTTTTTCGATTTGGCGTACGCGCTCAGCCGAGATAGAGTAAACCGCTGCCAATTCGTGCAAGGTGGATTTTTGCTCAGACAGCCAGCGCTGCTCAACGATATCGCGTGAACGATCATCGAGGGTATCCATCGCCGCAATCAGTGCTGATGAGTTGTTCTCTTCCCAATCCGATTCTTCTACCATCTCAGCAGGATCGATACCATCTTCTAAAAACAGCTGCGGCGCATAACGACCGTCATCATCATCGCTAGATTGCGCTTCAAACGAAGCATCATAAGAGGTGAGACGCGATTCCATCTCAAGCACTTGCTTACGAGTGACATTTAAGTCATTGGCAATGGCATCTGCTTCTTCTAATGTTAGCTGATTATTGGTCTTTTTGAGACTGCGTAAGTTAAAGAACAACTTACGATGCGCCTTGGTGGTCGCGACTTTGACAATGCGCCAGTTACGAATCACAAATTCGTGAATTTCCGCTTTAATCCAATGCACTGCAAAAGAGACCAAACGCACGCCTTTATTCGGATCAAAACGCTTGACGGCTTTCATTAACCCCAAGTTACCTTCTTGGATGAGATCCGCTTGTGGTAAACCGTAGCCTGAGTAACTGCGTGCGATGTGAATCACAAAGCGCAAATGCGACATAACGAGTAAGCGTGCGGCTTCCACGTCGCCTTCATCATAATAGCGATGGGCAAGCTCTTGCTCTTGCGTTGGGGTTAAAATAGGGATTTGGTGCACTGTATTGATATACGCGCCCAGATTGACCCCAGGCGCTGATAGATGCGTCGGCATCGCTGGCACTAAGTCACGCGTACTCGTATCTTCAAATGCACTCGCATCATAAGGTGGACGCGCAGCAGCAGCTTTTAGAGCTGCATCGCGCGCTTCGTTTTTTTCAGGCGCTGCGCCATCTTTTTTACGTGTTTTCGCAGCATCATTAGCAGTAGTAGCCATATTCTTGACCTTGGTTAAATAGATAAACAAACAGTCAGATAAAAATCTTTATTGTTGTAATTGTAAAGGATAGCGACGCTTAGTTGCTATCAGTTTTGGTAATGATGAAGTGATATATTGTATCGCAATGCTGGGATGATATGCCATCAGCCAGCGCTTCGTTGATAACTGGCTTAATGTCTTTATTGGTGACTTCGTTAACCATCAATTTTAAGCTGGGAGTCGTTCCAGCCTGTTGGCTTTGTTGACAAAAAGCGGTGATATCCGCTTGCGAGTTAGGGTCAGTGGCCACCACATATAACGACTCGCCCGCTGCCACCTCACGTAATGCCACTTTGGTTTTTAACAATGGCATCGGGCAGGCAAGTCCACGTCCGTCTACCAAGTTCTTTATAATAAGGGGTAGCTGCTTTGAGTCGATCGTAGCACTCAACTCAGTATCACCCTCATAAGAGGCAGACAATAAATCTAATAATTGGCGAATAACATGCTGCTGCGTATCAGACAAACTGGCTGGCAAACAGACAGAATAAGAGCCTGTTACGGTGATTAACTGACTGTCAGCGGACATAAAACCTACCCTTAAAACATTAAAACTGGCGTTTACAACTATAGAGAATTCAATAGCCTATTATTATTAATATTAACTTATCAATAGATTTGAGCCATTAATTAAAAAACAATAATGGCAAAGTCTCTCTACCGTGCATCATTATAGCAAATTGCCGCTATGTAGTTGCAGTTGAATATAGTCATCGTAATGTTTGGCTCACTAGAATAACTAAGCAAGGTGTCTTTTCATGGTGATCTGTGCAGATTGCTAGCAATAAACAGGCTGAAATTCAGCTCTAATAATTACATGGTTATGTTGCACAATAGTGACGCGCAGCCAAGTTATTGGTAGTTAAATGCAGACTAGAATTGACCTTATATAAACAAGCTCGTATAGTCAAAATTACGTTGTTATCAATCGGATAGGATGCGCATTTGTATCACTCTAATAGACAGTCGCTATGTGGTAAACCAGACGTCAATGTCTCGAATGCGTGTTTCATCGTTAAGGATGCACAAGACATGATATCGTCTACACCCAAGCAAAAAACGGCTCGTTTGCTCATGCCCCATGCCATAAAAATTGTCGTATCAGCTGCCTTATTGACAATGGCAACTGGCGCCAATAGTAGCGAAAGTACCGCTGCGCCATTTGCCTATGACTCGTGGCAAGGCCCAGCTTCAGACGCGCTCGATTTACCTAACTTACGCGGGCAAGGGCTGAGCTTTGCGGAGCAATATCAAAATAAGCTACTTGGCGAATGGTCGCTACAAAATATCAATGGTCGTGTCAAAATGGAGCACGATCCTTGGGTGCAAGAAACGGTCAAGGAGATGACGTGGCGGCTCAATGCGCAAGCGCGTCAGCAAGCACCCTTGGGCGTGGTCATTATCGACAATCCCAGTATCAATGCGTTTGCCGCGCCAGGCGGCGTCATCGGCATCAATACAGGGACGATACTGGCTGCGAGTAGTATGGATGAGCTGGCCAGCGTCGTCGCTCATGAAGTCGCGCATATTAGCCAACGCCATTACGAAAGCGGCGTTGATGAACGTAAAAAAGCCATGCTGATGCAAATAGGTGGCATGCTGGCCGCGATTGCCGCATCAGCGGTCGATGGTGATGCGGCAGCGGCAGTGATGATGGGCAGCCAAACGGCGACGATGAATAGCAGCATGGCGTTTAGTCGCAACAATGAGCGTGAGGCTGATCGGGTAGGGATGCAAATCATGACCCAAGCTGGATATGACCCACGGGCGATGCCCAGCTTTTTTGCGACGATGAATCAACAAAGCCAGCTGAATCAGACAGCCAATCGGTTTTTACCCAGTTTTGTACGTTCACATCCCTTGAGCAATGAGCGCTTGAGTGAATCGCAAAGTCGTGCGCAGCAGTATCCAACCATGTCATTAAGCCAGCAACAGCGTCATCAAGCGCTGTTCGATTTGCTTTATTGGCGTGTACAAAGTACCGGTAAGCATGCGTCTGAGACCACCTTGACGGCAGCCGCCAAAAACAGCTTAGGGGCCAAACTGTCACTGATGACTTGGTATAGCGAGCAACAACGCTTTACTGACGCCAATGAGATATTGGCGGAACTTGTTGCGTTACCAGTGGCGCGGCGGCAGGTGTTAGAGCCCTTGTTGTCGATTACCCACAGCCAAATTCTGAGCGAGCAAGGCAAGTGGCAGCAAGCCGCCGAGGTATTAGAGCGTCAGCAGCGTCTGTATCCTGAGCGCCGTGATTTGCGGTTGTATTTGGCTGAGGCGTTGACCAATAGTAATGAGCCGACCAAGGCACAAGCTTTGTTAAAACCTCTGACCCAGCAGCAGCCAGCCGATCGCTATGCTTGGCAAAGCCTACAACTGGCCAATGAAAAAATCGCTAAAACCACTGATTCTGCGCAACTTAAAAATATTGCTACCATTAATGCGCTACGTTATCGCAGCCATGACCAGCTCTGGAATGGACGTTACGAGCGTGCACTTACTTCCTTAACACAGGCCAAACAGTTGGCTGAACGTATGCAAACGACGGGGCAAGCAAGTAGTGCACGTCCGCTATTAGCGAGCATAAATGCAGAAATTAAAGACGTAAAAACCGCCAAAGACTTTAAGCCTTAGGCGGTTATGTGTATCTTTGAATCACCATTTTTAAAATTAGCACACGCCCTAGGCATTGATATTAAACAATGGTGTTTATTACAAAGCTATCAACCTTGCAACGCGTCTTTTACCAGCTTAGAGATGAGCGCTGGATCCGCACGACCTGCGGTTTTATTTTTTAATACGCCCATCACACTGCCCATGTCACGCATAGAGGTAGCACCTTGCGTGGCAATTTCGGCATTTACCAGAGCAGTAAGCTCATCATTATTCATCTGCTTGGGCATGAACTCATTGATGATATCAATTTCGAACTGCTCTTTGGTTGCCAAGTCGTCACGGCCATTTTCGGTAAAAATGCCAAGTGACTCTTGACGTTGTTTTAGCTGCTTTTGCAAAATTTCTAACACGCCTGCATCATCAAGCTCTATTTGACGATCAATTTCAATTTGCTTGATAACGGAATGCACGTTACGCAATACCTTTACGCGTTCAAGCTCACGGGCTTTCATAGAGGTTTTGATATTGTCTGACAGGGTTTGTTTAAGGTCGCTCACTGTTATTATCCTTATAAGGTAAGTTTGTTGATGCGCCGTCTGCGAAAGCGCTCCTTTTAATGAAAGACGCTATTACTGGCAGTATCGACCGCAATAACAAAAATTGTAGCATAAAAAACGCCACTGATATCGATGGATAACAGTGGCGTTAGTGTAGCGCTTGTACTTAACTAATCGTATTATCGATTAGTACATACGAGTGGTACGAATAGTTTCGCGTTGTAATTTTTTCTTATAACGCTTTACCGCAGCTGCTTTTTTGCGCTTGCGCTCTTGCGTTGGTTTTTCATAAAATTCACGTTTACGCACGTCAGATAATACACCGGCTTTTTCACAAGCGCGCTTAAAGCGGCGGATTGCGATATCAACTGGTTCGTTTTCTTTAACCTTAACTGCAGGCATGAAGACTCCTTATGAGGATGAGATATAAAGGCATTAGTTTGGTTGTGTATTAGTATTTAGCCGTAATATCTCAAGATTACAGGCATCAACTCAAACTAGGATAATCTTGTACTATAGCACAAGGGCGAGTATTTTAATAATAAATGCGAATAAAGTCAATGGTTTTCATGCATTTATCTCTCAGTATGAGTAATTGAAAAATATTTGGGCTAGCGCATTTTTTACAACCTATTAGGAAGTTTTTGGGTTTACTTATCTTGTTTATATTTGGTTAAATCCGTCACAGATAATCCAACAAAAAATCCCTACTGTCTATAACGGTTTGTCTTGTCTTTATGCTATGATAATTTCTATATAGTCAGTGACACACTAATGATTTTTGGGCATTTTATTGAGGATGTTGGAATGAAAAAAACAGTACTAAATACGGCTTTAAGCACCGCATTGTTGGTCGCTCTTGGATTTAGCGTGAGTGCTTGTAGCAGTGATAAAGAAGGTGGGTCGCATGAAGTAAAAGCCGTTGATCGGGTAGATGAGGCCGCCAAGCTTGCTCTTGCCAATGGACCTGAAGCTGAAGAGATGGATTTTCCAGAAACCGCACCGATGCCAGCGACAGATATGGCAGCGGACGGTACGGCAGTTGACGGCGCTACCACTACTGAAGCAGGTGCTGATACGGATATGGCTGACAGTGCCGATGCGACTAGTACTAGTACTAGTACGGATACAGCAGCTACTGATACTAATGCCGCCACGCCCGTAGCGGATACCGCAACGACTGACGCTGAAGCAACTGCCAATTAATAGCGCTCAATGTGCAAGGCCGTGACGGATTTTATGCGCTGTAATGACAGCCGCTAAGATGAACCCTTATATAGAGGTATGATCATGAGTAATAAGCAACCGCGTATGAGTTTTGGTAAATGGACATTGTCGGTGTTCAGTATTAGCGCGTTACTGGCGCTTAGTGCGTGTAGTGGTGACAATACAACGGCTGAAGAACCAGCTGCGGTCAGCGAATCAGCTGACGCCGTCGCTGTCGAGCCAGCACCGCCGGTCGCTGAGCCTGAAGTGGTGACGCCCGAGCCTGCCGTAGAGAGCGAGGTCAGTGAAGCGATAGAAGAGCCAGTAGCCGAAGCCGAACCTGAAGTACTGGCTGCGGACGCTGGGGCCAAGCTTTATGAGGCGCAGTGCAAGATGTGTCATGCACAAGGGCTGTTAGAAGCGCCAAAATATGGCGATACCGCTGCGTGGAGTGCGCGCATTACTAAAGACAAAGAGACGCTGTATAGCCATTCTGCTAAAGGTTTTAATAAGATGCCCGCGCAAGCGATCAATGGCGTCACTGAAGCACAAGTGCATGCTGCGGTTGATTATATGTTGGCGTCTGTGAGCTGATGGGGCGTATTGCCATATATTCGCTATTGAAATTTGTTAAACTGACCGTCATTGTGACTGACAATGGCGGTTTTTTTATGCACGTTTTTAATGGCATAAGACGAAAACGCTGCAAAAGACGATATGAAGGCAAGAGTATGAAAGTATTGGGTTTAGAGACGTCTTGTGATGAGACGGGACTGGCGATTTTTGATAGTGAGCTGATAGACACTGACAATCAAGGTTTGCTTGGGCAAGTGCTGTATTCACAAATAGAGCTGCACGCACTCTATGGCGGCGTCGTGCCTGAGCTTGCCAGCCGTGATCATATTCGTAAGCTGGTACCTTTACTTAATGAGCTACTAGAGCAGTGCGATATCAAGAAAAGCGAGATTGATGCCATTGCCTATACCAAAGGGCCTGGATTGATTGGCGCGCTGATGACCGGTGCTTTATTTGGACGCAGCTTGGCGTATGGCTTAGATATTCCGGCGATCGGTATCCATCATATGGAAGGGCACCTGCTAGCACCGCTGATGGGCGCAAATCCTCCCGCCTTTCCGTTTGTGTCGTTACTAGTGTCTGGTGGGCATACCTTGCTTATTGCTGCTCATGGCGTTGGTCAATACGAGATATTGGGTGAATCAATCGATGATGCCGCTGGCGAGTGCTTTGATAAAGCCGCCAAGATGCTAGGCTTGCCTTATCCTGGTGGTCCTAATATTGCTAAATTGGCTGAAACAGGCGATCAAAACGCTTACAGTCTACCAAGACCGATGTTACATCGCGGTTTAGATTTTTCTTTTAGCGGTATGAAAACAGCGGTGCATAACCTTATCAAAGATACCCCTCATTCGGAAAGTGGCCCTGACGGTGATCCACAAGTTCGTGCCGATATTGCTGCCAGTTTTCAACATGCCATGGTTGATACGCTGGTGAAAAAATGCGTCAAAGCACTTAAGCAAGTAGAGATGAGCCGCTTAGTCATCGCTGGCGGTGTGAGTGCTAATAGTCATCTGCGTGAAACGTTAGAAGCTGAGCTGGCAAAAATAAACGCCACCGTCCATTATGCACCGCCAGCGTTATGTACGGACAATGGTGCGATGATTGCTTATGCCGGTTACGAGCGCTTGCAAGCAGGGCAGTCGGATGATTTGGCCGTTAGCTGTGTGCCACGTTGGCCGATGACAGAGTTGCCTGCAGTATAAAGGTGATGTTGATTGGGCGTCATGCCCATGTTGATGCTCATGAAAATTATCTAAAGTAAGGATGAGCTATGCAGTGGATTGCGATTGGTTTGGGCGCCGCATTTGGAGCGTGTTTGCGAGGGTGGCTGGCGCGCTTTAATCCATTGCACCATTGGATACCGCTAGGTACATTGGGTGCGAATGTCTTGGGTGGACTGCTGATAGGGCTAGCTCTAGTATGGTTCGGGCGGATGGGTACTGGCTTATCTGATAACGTGAGACTATTCGTCATCACTGGATTTTTGGGCGGACTGACGACGTTTAGCACTTTTAGCGCGGAGGTCTTTACCTTCGTCAATGATGGCCGTTTGCTGGCAGGATTGGCGCTTATCGGTTTACATGTGGGACTCACATTGCTAGCAACCGCGCTGGGATTCTATTTCTTTAAGTTGGTTTTGTAGCCGTTGATAGATATTAATCGTTTAGTGGTCTGTTATAAGTAGTTCCATGATAGCAGTCTATTTTAAGTGGTTTATTAATAGGTTTAAAGGGCAAAATAACTGATTCCCTTGGGGTATACTCAAATCAGGATTTAACGAGACTTAACTGTACGAAATAAGATGATTATGACGACATTGAAATTCATAGGTACTTTCATTCTAAGTGCTATAGGAATCTTAGTAACCGGATGTACAGAGCCAAAAAACCCAAATGAGCTAGTTACCGCTTATATACCAGCAGAAATATCAGATAAGGTATTTGTCGCCACTTTTCCACGTTGTAATAATAATGATGCTGGTGACTTTAATGAGTTTTCGACAAAACATTTGAGACTAAAATTTCAAGCGAAAACATTCTCAGGTAACCCCTCGAATAGTTATCACTGCCCTTCAGAAAAACTAGGTATGGTTTTTTATACAGACTTGAGACCACTTTACAGATTGATTGATTCAAATAAAACTGATGGTGAAATCGTTGAAAAAGTAGTTAGGGGTAAAGACTATTTTTATAATACTTTCCCCCCAGAGTCGCTAATAGAAAAAACGTTAAACATTGAGCGATTTTATGCCGACTCTAGTCAAGAAATGCTAGTAATAGATGATATGCCCAATCAGACCAGTCCATTAAAACTCATGTTTATGAAGTACCCTAATGAAAAACTTAGCTCTTTTCATAATTATTATGACTTGTACACCATACTGGATGATGATTTTTTATTAAAGTATCGAATTAGAATAATGAATGATGACTACAACCAAAGATTTAATCTGAGCGGTTACGATACGCAATTTGCGCAAGCGTTTAAAGATGTCATAGCAGCTGATGGTCGAGTGCTAGATCACCCCAAGATTATTCAAGGTTTTGTCGATAATAATGAGCGAGTCATAGAGTTTTTTAAAGCGCATAGACAGATTGTTACTAAAACCGAATTTAATAAGATCAACGATGCTGATCACACAATAGAATAGTTTTCGAGTAATGGCTTTGAGCCATATTAAACTCATTTACCATAACATTCGTTATGATATGAAAAAGTGACTAATATTTTATAACTATAAGAAAGTAATCAGTAATGAACCTACAACGGCTTCACTATCCCTTCTAGTAAATTTGCGAACCCTTGCATATACGCTGTATCTTGGCTAGATGTGCGCGTTGCTGCATACAACTGACAATGCACACCTGCACCTAACTTCCGCGAGACGACCCAGCCTTTTTTCTCATATTCCGCCACAACCCAATCAGGCAATGCAGCAACTCCGCGCTCACTAGCGACCAGCTGAATAAGCATCGCTGTCAGCTCTGTAGTACGAACATTCTCAAAGCTCACCTGTGCAGGCGTCATAAAGTTGGCGATAATATCGAGACGCTTGGCCTCTACTGGATAAGCAATTAAGGTTTCTTCAGTCAAATCACTGGGTTCAATAAATTCTTGTGCTGCCAAATCATGCGTGGGCGACAGTACCAAGCGACTCTCATACTCAAACAATGGCTGATAGCTGATACCGTCTATCGGTAAATCACTGGTGGTAATCAATAAGTCAATATCACCTTCCATGAGTAGATGATGCGGCTCAGGCTCAAACCCTGTGGCAAAGTCTAGCTCGACATCTGACCACTCACGGCGATAATGATTGAGTATCGGCATCAGCCAATCAAAGCAGCTATGACATTCAGAAGCCAGACGCAATCTGCCTGCCTGACCATGCGCTAAGCGCTTTAGATTGGATTTGGTACGGGTAACTTGCGGCATGATGCTATCTGCCAATGCCAGCACAGTCTTGCCCGCTGGTGTAAAAGTCAGCGGACGCGTGCGACGGTTGACCAAGCTAATATCGTAATAATTCTCTAGCTCTTTTAGCTGATGTGAGACCGCAGAAGCTGTCACATGCAGCTCATCGGCAGCCGCAGCAAGTGAACCATGCGCTCGTAGCGCGGTTAAGGTATTCAGATGACGAAGCTCGAGCATAAAGTAACCTAACCACTGATTTTAAGAAAAAGTAAAAGAAAGTCGAATGTGAATAAAATTCATTATAACCGTTTTATAGTGATTTTTATTCAAAAATTAGTATAAATCATGCAAAGCTTAATAGCAGCCACTCTTAACATCAGTCGTTAATGACTCATTAGCGCCGACGTAGTAGCAACTGCGAAATGATGACCAATATCAAAGAGGCGGCCAGTAGTAGCGTACCAATGGCATTGACTTCTGGCTTCAATCCTACGCGTACCATTGAATAAATACGTAGCGGTAAAATCTCATAGCTTGGGCCAGTGACAAAGGTTGAGACCACCACGTCATCTAAAGATAGGGTAAATGCGAGCAACCAACCTGCCATTACCGCTGGCAGAATGACGGGAATCAGTACCGTACGCACCATCGTTGATTCGTTAGCACCCAAGTCGCGGGCGGCTTCCATCAAGCGCTCATCCAAGCTGCTTAAACGTGCAAACACAGTAATAACCACAAACGGCAGGCAAAAGGTAATATGAGCTAATAGCAGCGATACAAAGCCCAACTGTAGACCAATCAATAAAAATAATGCGAGTAATGAGATAGCCAATACAATCTCAGGCGACATCATCAGTACAAACAACAGCCCATTTAGTAAGCCTTTGCCACGAAAGTTGTAGCGATGTAAGGCAAGAGCAGTCAATGTACCGATCAAGGTTGAGACGGTGGCAGCGACCAAACCCAAAACGATAGAATGCCAAAAAGCATCGAGCATCGCTTGGTTATTAAATAGCGATTCATACCACTTTAAGCTAAACCCGCCCCAGTTATAGCCAATTTTTGACTTGTTAAATGACATCACCACTAGGACAATAATGGGCAGATATAGCAAAGCATAAATCAGTCCGAGATAGCCTTTAGCCGCTATGCTGCCGATGCTAGGTTTCTTGATGTGACGCTTGTTCTTCACGGGTGAGTTCTTTAATGAGTTATTAGACATTAAGCCACCTCATTAAAGTCGGTCTTGCCGATGCGGCGACTACTGGCACGATAAGCGAGTAATAGTACGGCCATCGCTAGGGTCAATAATACGCTGGCAGCTGCGCCAAACGGCCAATCACGCGCATCCAAAAATTGATTTTTGATAATATTACCAACCAACAAGTTACGGGAGCCGCCCAAAATATCGGCCACATAGAACATACCCATCGCGGGTAATAAGACTAAAAGCACCCCTGAGATAATCCCAGGTGTGGTCAATGGTAGTACCACATGCCAAAATGTCTGCGTTTTCGAAGCACCCAGATCCTGCGAGGCCAGTAGCATGTCATTGCGCAAATCGGTAAATACCGCATATAACGGTAATACCATAAAAGGAAATAATAAATAGGTCAGTCCTGCTATGACCGCGCCCTGCGTGTATAAAATATCGATAGGGCTATCAATCACGCCTATCGTTAGCAGCAATTTATTAATCAAGCCATTATTGGCAAACAGCAGTTTGAGGGCATAAGTACGTACTAGAGAGTTCGTCCAAAACGGCAGGATGAGCATCATCATCAATAGCGGCTGCCAACGTACATTGGCTTTAGAGACCAGCCAAGCAAAAGGATAACCGAGCAGCAAGCAGATGACCGTGGTGATACCTGCCATCCATAACGAATGGACAAATACCTCAAAATACAGCGGATCAATCATGCGTACATAGCTGTCGATACTGACAGGCAAGCTAATAAAAGCGCTGCTATCGCGAGTCAGAAAGCTGACAGCGATGACCAATATATTTGGCAATAACGCAAAAATAAGCAACCAGCCCCAGATCAGCCATAGCGTTGCGGTCCGAAAAGGACTTTTGTTGCCCAAATTGAAACGGCTATTAGCTGCCATTAGCTGACATCCTTTTGCACAGACATGCCTTGATGTTCGCTCGAATTGGCGGTTGACTGGTCGATTGAATCGTCATCTGGTAGCACCCATTCCCAGCCATCCACCCATGAGACCTTGACCGCTTCATTTAACTTGTAATCAAAACTGGGGTCATCTTCATCAAAGAATTCAGAGGCTTTAATAATATGACCGTTTGCGAGTTCAATAATCGAGTCTAAGGTGCTACCTTTATAATTACTCTCGATGACGCGGCCCAGTAATCCAGCGTGGGCGTTATCATTGGGATCATAAATCCGTAAATCTTCAGGGCGCAGCAGTAAGTTTACGATATCGCCCACTTGCACATCATTAGCAAAGTCCGGACGACGCAAATTACGTAATGTCGTCGGTCCGTCTTGCGCTTGCGATTCACATACTTCGACTTCGATACGCCCATTGCTGACTTGTCCATCACGATCTGGCTGGTCAGCGTAGACGCCTTTGACTTCTGCTCTGAATAAATTGGTCTCACCGATGAATTTGGCGGTAAATAAATTGGCGGGGGTTTCATAAATCTCGATAGGCGTGCCAATCTGCTGAAATCTGCCATCTTTCATCACCGCGATACGGTCTGACATTGACAGCGCTTCTTCTTGGTCATGAGTGACGAAGACAAAGGTGATGCCCAGTTCGCGCTGCAAGCGTTTGAGCTCAGACTGCATTTGCAAACGCAGCTTGTGGTCGAGCGCCGACAGCGGTTCATCAAGTAATAATAGTTTAGGACGATTAATCACCGCCCGTGCGATCGCCACACGCTGCTGCTGACCACCGGATAAATCTTGCGGTTTGCGATTGGCCAAATGCTCTAACTGCACCATGGCCAGCATCTCACGCACCCGCGTTTGAATCTCGTCTTTAGGAATTTTTTTAAGTTTAAGACCATAAGCAACATTTTGCGCAACGGTCATATGCGGAAATAAGGCGTACTGTTGAAACACGGTATTGACCGGACGCTTATCGGCTGACAAGCCTGCCATCTGTACACCATCTAGATAAATCGCCCCAGCGTTTGGTTGCTCAAAACCAGCAATCAAGCGCAGCAGCGTCGTTTTGCCACAGCCTGATGGCCCAAGCAGTGTCAAAAACTCACCATGCTTGATATCGAGATTGATGTCCTTTAGCACTTCGGTTTGATCGTAGGTTTTTTTTAGACCAGTCAGTTGTAGCAGCACCTTATCGGCGTTCGGCGGCATAGAAGTTCTATGTGTGTTCATAGGTGAGTCATTCATAATATAGTTTCCTAAGCGCTCGATAGACTGGGGCCGCGACCAAATAAAATCGCTGCAATTTCGATGACTGGCCTGAGCGTAAGCGTGGTCTGGTTGCTGCGTATTATAACAAACCCTTGATATAAATCAGTGCAAGTTCGTTATAAGTTCGCCATACCATTTTATTATGGGCCAAAAATTCGTTCTGATAACCTTTGCTTTCTTCTTAGCATTCTTAGGGTCTGTTGAACATTCAAATATTAGGACTGCTGATTGCTAAAATCGTCCCAAACCTTTTATCAAATCAGGCGTAAGCCGACGATAATGTCGAGACCTTAGCTAGGTTTACAACAACGTTTGGGGTGATTTTAGTATTAGCCTTTCAGGGCAGGACTATTTTTTGCCAATACATGGCGAAATTATCTAACCTAGAATGACTAGGCGTCAAAAATTTCACTGCGCATTGTCTAAAAAATAGCTACTGCCAGCTCCACATTTGAATGTTCAACAGACCCTAGTGTCACAGGCTTATTATTGGTTATTTTAATGTGACTGACTGCCGCTTTACCAGCCATGACCATCTTTAAATAACGAGATTAAAAGCAATTTTTTTATGATTTTTCTCCCTTTATTCCTATACAATAATTTTGTGGTTAAGAAATACAGGAAGCCTGATATGTCGGGCAAAACGCTTAGCCAAGCCATGGTCAAAAAAAGAGATTTATTATTCTAATCATTTTATAATCAAGGAACCCTTATGCCTACTGATATCCGCCCAAAAACAGGTCAAGAAGCGCTCGAACTGCTAAAAGAAGGCAATACGCGCTACATGGATAGCCTCACCAACACTGATCCAATGATGCAAAGACGACCAGAACTGGTGAGTAATCAAGACCCGTTAGCCATCATTTTGGGTTGCTCCGATGCCCGAGTACCGGTCGAAATTGTATTTGATCAAGGCTTGGGTGATTTGTTTGTGATTCGGGTAGCAGGTAACGTGGTTGCGCCTTCGCAAATCGGTTCAGTAGAATTTGCCGCCGAAAAGTTCGGTACAAAGTTGGTCGTGGTCTTGGGACATTCGCATTGCGGCGCCGTCACTGCTTGTGTCGATGCACTGATCAACCCTGAGCAAAATTACTCGCCCAATTTACAGTCAATCGTCGATCGTATCCGCCCAAGCGTTTATAACTTACATGAGCTTGCTACTGCCAATGGGCAAGATGTCGATGCTGATGAATTGGTCAATCGCTCAATAAGTGCCAACGTGCGCATGTCGGTCAGCCAGCTTAAGCATGGTTCGCGGGCGCTAGAAGACTTGACCAACAGTGGTCAGTTATTGGTCGTTGGCGCAGAGTATGATTTAGAAACAGGGAAGGTACGGTTTTTAGATAGTTAGTCGTTATAAAGTTAATGGCTATTCTATTGTCAATATTATCAATAAAATAGCGCTAGCCTTACCTTTATTTTGGGTGAGGCTAGCGCGCTTGTGTTTAATAATTGAATATAACTATCCATATAGATTGACTGTATAGATTATAAGTTCTTACAAAATCCTATCATTAGTCCTGCCATTTTTTATTATGATGAGAGAGTTAAGCAAATCACAAATAGCGTGATTTGCTGATTTTTAACTTCCATAACTTGTCAACTATTAGGATAACTATGTCTACGTCAGCGTCCAATTCAACCAATAATAATGAAGCAACGATAGCGCAGCCTGCAAGCAGTGTAAATACCGCTGGCATTCAGCCCATTTCTGCACAGACTTCAGGCTTTACCTTTAACCACACCATGCTACGGGTAAAAGACCCTGTTAAATCATTGGAGTTTTATACTGGCGTGCTTGGCATGACTTTGCTGGCGGTAAAAAAGTTCCCTGATATGGAATTTGATTTATATTTCTTAGCCAAACTGACCGATAGCGAGCGTGAGAATTTACCCGCTGGTGAGGATTTAGAAATCTTTGCCTTCCGTCAGCGCGGTATTTTAGAGTTGACCCATAATTATGGTACCGAGACTAAATCTGACTTTAGCTATCACGATGGTAATAGTGAGCCACAAGGTTTTGGACATATCTGCTTTAGTGTGCCGAATCTTGATGAAGCGGTGGCTTGGTTTGATAAAAATAATGTCGAATTCAAAAAACGTCCCGAAGATGGCAGTATGAAAAATATCGCTTTTATTAAAGACGTTGACGGCTATTGGATCGAGATCGTACAAGCCGATTTGATGGGCTAGTTTTTAGGACCTGACAAACAACAGCGATGGCGTATCATTGACTTAAAAAGTTCACATATCAAAGGAGTGACCCCTGAATGCCTACCTCTGAGGCAGAAACCGCGGTAAGTAGTGAGACAGTTGCTGGATCGACAACGACAGATGCGTTGACGTATCAAAGCATCATCGATTCGGCGAATGGCATCCTGATTGGCTTTGTTGAGCGTATACCGCATTTTGTGGCTTCGCTCATCGTTATCCTGATTTTTTGGTTTTTATCGATTGTCTTCAAAAAAGTCGTACATAAACTATTGGGTAGCCGCAGTCGTCATCAAAACTTAGTTAAAGTGTTTCAGCGGGTAGGCGGTGCACTGATTATTTTCATTGGTTTTATGATTGCCATGGTCATTGCCGTACCAGGATTTACACCTGCCAAGCTTATTGGTGCGCTCGGTATTGGTTCGGTCGCCATTGGTTTTGCTTTTAAGGATATTTTTCAAAACTTGCTATCTGGTATTTTACTACTTATCTCAGAGCCATTTCGTATTGGCGATCAGATTGTCTCAGGGGAGTATGAAGGGACGGTTGAAGATATCAAAATCCGTGCGACGACCATCAAGACCTATGATGGTCGACAAGTGGTCATTCCAAACTCGGATTTGTATACTTCAGCATTGACTGTTAATACCGCCTATAAGCAGCGCCGTCTACAAGTCGCCGTTGGTATTGGTTACGAAGATGATATCGAAGCAGCAAAGGCTGAAATTTTACGGGCGCTGGATAAAGTGGATAGTGTCTCTACTAAAGCCAATCCAAGCGTGATTGCGACAGGTTTTGGTGGCTCCTCAATCGATTTAATGGTGCGTTGGTTCATCGAAGATGGCACCCAAGCTAATAAAGTTGCCTCAATCCATCAAGTTATCGTAGAGATTAAGACAGCTCTTGATGCGGCAGGGGTGAATATTCCTTTCCCCATACGTACGATCGATTTGAGTGATCCTTCTGTAAAAGCGATTGTAAATAAACTCAATGAGCAGGAACGTGTCAATCAATAAGAGGTACGGTCTGTAATACTGAGCCAACTTAATAAAAAGCCGCCCTATCATAGGGCGGCTTTTTAGCAGTCTGCTTATAACGTCATAACCAGTGGTTTAGTCTTTTTTGGCTCTAAAATCAGTGTGGCATGACTTACAGCTGGCGCCAACTTCTTTAAAGGCTGGTTGTATATCTTCCACTGTCGTGGCTGTCTGCGCGACTGTATTTAGATCAGCAGTGACTTTTTGGAAGTTATCTGCTTCAGCGCGGAACTCCTCAACATTGCTCCAGACGGCGTCAGTGGCATTACCAACGGCTTCTTGGTTTTCAAAATGACTCCAAGGCTTACTCGCATCTTCTGCTAAGAAAGCAGCTTGTTCTTTGAAGACCTCAGCATCGAAAGTATCTGGGGCTTTAACCATATCACCCATGATACCTGTCGCATCGCCCCAGCTTTTCATGCTGTCTTGACGCGCTTTAACATCAGGGTCAGCTGGCGTGCTACAAGCGGTTATACCTAAAGCTGCTGCCATTAATGTGATGCCAAAAATTGATTTTAATGATTTGTTATTATGAACCTGTGCCATGAAAGTTACTCCTTTAATCTGGCTAATAGTAGGCGCGCTTGCAAATGCTAGCCCTAAATAAAAATATTATTATAAAACTGACTCTCGCCCTTTAGAAACGCAGTCGCTTCTAAAGGGTTTTTGCGAAAAATACATTCTATTGTAACGGTTATCTAAGTAATGACCGTTACAATAGTTGTTATCACATCGTAAAATTTGACTGCACAACATAGATTGTATAGTCAGCGAAAAGTAATATCGATACATCACGTGCTGATATTAATTTTTTGTAGCCTCTGTCTGCGCAGGCACAGCAAGCAAGAAAAATTGATATCAGCAATACCGTAGCGTTTTTAGAATATTTTGACTATATATTGTACAACGAGCTACCACAGTGGTTTTATAACTGAGGTTTATTATGACTGAGAGTTGTTATCATTGAGCTTCAGTGCAAACGACGCTCGTAGCACAACTATAGTCGGAGCACTTTTAAACCGCTACGGTGTTACCCGCCCTAGATGTACTTAGTGTACTATCTGCGGTCGGTCGCCTTGTAGCGATTTTAAAATTCCTTGACTATATAGTTATAGCGACAGCCAATCACGTGGCTTGAGATAAAAGTCAGTCAGCTCAAACTCAGGCGTTCCTGCGGCAGGTTCAAAGCGGTAATGCCAGCTGGCAAGCGGCGGCATACTGACTAAGATAGATTCAATGCGTCCGTTGCTTTGTAGTCCAAATAGCGTGCCTCGATCATATACAAGGTTATATTCGACATAGCGGCCACGACGATAGAGCTGGAATTCACGCTGCGCTTCGGTATAGGGCGTCTCTTTACGTGCCTCAAAAATGGGCAATATACCGTCAAGATAACCGTTACCGACCGCCTGCATGAAGTTGAAGCAGGTGTCAAAGTCCCAGCCGCGACTCTCCGTATTGACATCATCATAAAACAGCCCGCCGATACCGCGTTGCTCATCACGATGACGCAAATGAAAATACTCATCGCACCATTGCTTAAAGTCAGGATAGACAGTATCGCCAAAGGGCGCACAGAGGTCATGACAGACTTGATGCCAATGGACACAGTCCGCTAGTACTGGATAAAAAGGTGTCAAATCAAAGCCACCGCCAAACCACCAAATGGGGTCTTCGCCCTCGGCTTCGGCGACGAACAAGCGTACATTGGCGTGGCTAGTAGGGACATTGGGGTTTTTGGGATGCACTACCAGCGACACGCCCATCGCTTGTGCTTTGCGACCTGCAATATCGGGGTGACGCGCGGTGGCGGAGGCAGGCAAGTTATGGACATGAATATGGCTAAACATGACCCCTGCTTTTTCAATCACCTCGCCATCTGCCAGCACGCATGAACGTCCACCGCCGCCCTCGGGGCGCTCCCAGTTATCAGGGACAAACGTCGCATTGCCGCCGCCATCGCGCTCTTGCGCTTCTAAGGCTTGGCAAATACGCGCTTGTAAGTCGACCAAAAATTCACGCACACGCATGATGTCATTTTTGGTTGGCGTCGTTGAATCTGCTGCTGACAGATTTGGAGAATTATCACTATTTGAAGTACTCATAAAAATATCTATTTATTCAGGTGTAGGGCGGTATTGAAATCTTTGTCGAGTAGATGACCCATGCGATCACGCTTGGTAGCCAGATAGTCTGCATTCATGTCGTTGACGCCGACGACCAATGGTACGCGCTCCACGACGTTGATACCATGGCCAGTCAAGTAAGCGACCTTGTCTGGGTTGTTGGTAATGAGTCTCACCGCATCAACGCCCACATGGGCGAGCATCGGGCTGCACATATCATAAACGCGCGCGTCAGCAGGCAAGCCTAACATCAGATTGGCATCTAGGGTATCATGCCCTTGATCTTGCAGGGCATAGGCACGAATCTTGTTGGTCAGCCCAATGCCGCGACCCTCTTGGCGCAGGTATAAAATAGCGCCGCACCCAGTCTCTTGTATCGCTTGCATCGCGGTATTGAGCTGAGGGCCACAGTCGCATTTTAGTGAGCTAAAAGCATCGCCTGTCAAGCATTCAGAGTGGATGCGCACTAAGGGAATAGGTCGTTCTGCTAGCGCGTCATCCTTTTGCTGCAAGCCCGCGGCCTCTGTCTGTTGATCGACCACAGAAAGACCGACGGTCAGCATCACATGCTCTTGTCCATCATCATTTTCAAAGATATGAATATCAAACTCGCCGTGACGAGTCGGTAATGTGGCACTGGTGATAAATTGATATGACATTAATGTCCTACATGAGCCGATCATCGAGGCGGTAGCGGATTCTGACATAGCCATATTATTATGGTTAAGGTGTTATCAGTATAACCGGTTCGTGAACGTAGTGTGTTTATTGTGCTTATTATAAAAACACACAAAGTTCACAGACGACGCACGATGATTAAAGCGACAATTAAAAAAAAATGCTATTATGCCATACTATTTTAACGGATACAGTGACAAGTCTTTGCCCTTACATTACTATGTCGTCACTAACGGCTGATATTGATGCCAGGCAATAAGGCATAATAGCAACGGTTGATGTCACAGCGTTAAGACTATCGTCGTCTATTATGGCGGCGTATTTATTGCTATGCGTGATTATATAGTTGCTAGCAGTAATTTTATAGTTAACGATATCAATATAGTCAATGACATCCATAATGGTGTCGTGATTATTGCTATTATTAACGTCACTCAGTTATTTATAGTCATAGTAATATTTTAAATAGACCCTTGTCAGCAGATTGGTAGGTATCGTACGGTTTATGCAGCAGTCACCTCATTCCCCACAGTCTCAGTCAGTATCCGCGTCAGCCATTGAGTCTGCTGCTAAGCTATCCAGTCTGCAACAGACGTATGCAGTGATTCCGCGTGCGCGTCCCCAAACGCCGCTACTTGATGCGATCAATACGCCTACTGATCTAAAAGCACTCACTACCGCGCAGCTGATAACCTTGGCTGATGAACTGCGGCTTTTTTTGCTGTATTCAGCCGGTCAGAGTGGTGGACATTTTGGTGCCAATTTAGGGGTGGTTGAGCTGACGATTGCGCTGCATTACCTCTTAGATGCGCCGCAAGATCAGATCGTTTGGGATGTGGGTCATCAAGCCTATGCGCACAAAGTTCTGACAGGTCGCCGCGATAAGCTCGGAACGATTCGCTCCAAAGACGGTTTGACCGCTTTTCCTGAGCGGGCTGAGTCGACTTACGATACCTTTGGTGTTGGGCATTCATCGACCTCTATCTCAGCTGGTCTTGGCATGAGTCTAGCGCTGCGTTACCAAGGTCGCGCGCAAACCGTGGCTTGTATTATTGGTGATGGTGCTATGACCGGCGGCATGGCGTTTGAAGCCATGAATGACGCCGTACAACAAGATGCCGATCTGCTCGTTATTTTAAATGACAACGACATGTCGATATCCTGCTCTATCGGTGGCTTTTCCCGGCATTTAGCGATGCTATGGGAGTCAGGCTATCAAGTTGATATCTCTGATACTGGCGAGCCTGTGCTGTGTCACCGTCCTGATATGCAGGCCTTTGACCGCCGCAAACGCCATAAAGAGATGCGCGATGTACCGCAGTTAGAAGACAACTTATTCAAAGCGATTGGCTTTACCTATTTTGGCCCCTTTGATGGTCATAATATCCCCGAGCTGTTACGAGTATTGTCGCTTGCCAAGCAAGTAAAGGGTCCGGTCTTAGTCCATATTTATACCACTAAAGGTAAGGGCTTTGCGCCAGCAGAATTAGATCCAGTCGGCTACCATGCTATCAGTAAATTGCCTGATGAAGTGAAACCTACAGAACATAAAACTGCAGCAATCCATACTCAAAAAACTAATGTTCCAGAAGCTGATATTTCAGAAGCTGATATTCCAAAAACTAAGCCTGCCTTAAAGTACTCACAAGTATTTGGTCAGTTTCTATGTGACAAAGCAGCGGCGGACGATAAGTTACTGGCGATTACCCCAGCAATGGAAGAAGGCTCGGGGATGATCGACTTTGCTCGTCATTTCCCCGAGCGCTTTTTCGATGTCGCTATCGCTGAGCAACACGCGGTGACGCTTGCTGCTGGTATGGCGACTCAGGGCGTTAAACCTATTGTCGCGATTTATTCGACGTTCTTGCAGCGTGGTTACGATCAGCTCATTCATGATGTCGCTTTGCAAGACCTCGATGTGACGTTTGCTATCGATCGCGCTGGTCTGGTCGGTGAAGATGGGGCTACTCATGCTGGCGTGTTTGATTTTGCCTTTTTACGCTGCGTGCCCAATATGTTGATTGCGGCGCCAAAAGATGAGAATGAATGCTACCATTTGCTCAATACCTGTTATGAGTACCAAGGCTGTACAGCCGTACGCTATCCACGCGGCGTCGGTACTGGAGCTGTTATTACTCAGCCAGCGCAAACTTATAACATCGGCAAGGCAGTGGTAGAGTCAGTATTAGGTAACAACAGTGCCCCTAAAAAACTGGCGTTATTGGCATTTGGCACGATGGTTGCGACGGCTCAGCAAGTGGCAGAACGTCTGATTAATGATAATATAGAATCAGACTGTCAGATACAGCTCGTCAATATGCGCTGGGTAAAACCGTTAGATACTAAATTGCTCGAAACCTTAATTGAGCAAGGTATTACCCATATTGCCACCCTAGAAGAGCATATGATAATGGGCGGCGCGGGTAGTGCGGTCAATGAGTATTTGCTGAACGAATCTGCTGCTTTTAAAGCCAATCGTCCAGCTGTCTCTAATATTGGCATCTCTGATCGCTTTATCGCCCACGGCTCCCAAGTCGAGCAATGGGCTGACTGCGGTTTAGACGTTGGTGGTGTGGTCGGTCAACTACAAACGTTATTGTCGTAACTTTATACCGCGGAAATGCATTTATAAAAAGCTTTAATAGTTATGGTTTTAATTATAAAGATCGAAAAAAGATAATCATATAACCAACAGATATAACGCCTGCTTAGCCGTGGGTGCTGACTTTTTTACAACTTGCGCAGTTTGTGATGACCATTAAAATAATGGTTTGCTTAGTGAGCGTGAAGGTTTTTTCGTCTCTATCGAACAATTTTAGTATAATGCGGTTATTGTTTTTAAAGGCTGGATTTTTAAAAACGACGTCTTTTTGATCGCATAGCAGTCGTGTGATGCGGCGGCTGATTGGCATGTTGTGAGCACAGATTTAGTATTATTTTTGACAGTTATTCATCAAGTAAATGTTTTATTCATTCATCAAGCAAATAGGTTATTTATGGAACCCATGGTCGTCATCGCAGCGCGTACTGCTGAAAAAGTTGGTAAAGAGATTTTATATGCGCATCAAAACCGCCACAAAATTGAATTAGATATCGAGTCGAAAGGGCTTGATGGATTGGTCACGCGTATTGATCGCTTTAGCGAAGAGCTGACCATTGAAACCCTAAAAGCCAGCTATCCAAATCACTCGTACTTGGGTGAAGAGTTTGGTATGCAAGAAGGTCGCGGTGAAGATGCTGACTGGTGCTGGATTATCGATCCGCTAGATGGCACCAAAAACTTCGTTCATGGCGTGCCGCAGTTTTGTGTGTCTATCGCGGTACAGCATAAAGGCGTGACTCAACATGGCGTTGTCTATGATCCTGTCCGTGATGAGATGTTCTCTGCTAGCCGTGGTAAAGGCGCGCGCTTGAACAATCGCCGTATGCAAGTGAGCGAGCGCAAAACGATTGATGGTGGTTTATTTACTACTGGTCATCCGCTTGAGCGCAAACGCAATGGTGAAGTTGTCTCTTATGCCAAAGAGCATTTTGAAAGCCTGCTAAAAATCTCTGAGTCTGGTGGCCAGATTCGCCGTTTAGGCTCTGCTGCGCTTGATTTGTGTTATGTAGCGGCTGGTCGTTTTGATGGCTACTTTGAGATGTCTATCAAGCCTTGGGATATTGCGGCCGGTGAGCTTATCGTGACCGAAGCACGTGGTGTGGTCGTCGATCATACAGGCGCGCACAACTCAATGACCTCAGGCTCTATCTTTGCTTGTAACATCAAATTATTAAAGCCGTTGATGCAGGTGGTTGTCCCAACATGGGGCGACGCAGTCTAGTCAGTTAACGACGAGCTAGTGATGGTATGAGATTGCTCAAATGATGAGTAATTAATACTGTTTTGCTAGTGCATGTTCTAGGGCTAGTCTTCGAGTTTTTAACATAAAAAAAGCTGGCATTATAATGGTGCCAGCTTTTTTATTGCGTCATGTTTTACTGCTTAAACGTTTTACTACTTAAACGCTTTATTAACTGGCCACTACAGTCTTGGCGTCAATAATACCTTCTAATAAACTCAGCTCATCTTCGAGCAACCCTAGCATATCTTGCAGATGCGGTAGCAGTTTGCTACAAGCAGTGATACAAAATTCAATTTTATCTTGATAGCTAGAAAGCGTGATATTCAGCGCTTGACCATCGACGATGATTGAGGCTGGATATAGCGCTTTTAGCGGTGCACCATTCCAATATAGCGGCTTTTTGGAGCCCGGCACATTAGAGATAATAAGGTTAAATGCCTGCTTCCTTGGGAATAAACCTGTCAACACATTGATGCCTTCCCATGCATAAGCAATGGCGCTGTAGTTGATAACTTGCGCTTTATTCATCCGTCTAAAACGACGCTTACCACTATTCACACTCTTATAAATCAATTGTAAACGCTTGGCTGGGTCGTCTAAGTGCGTGCCCAAATTGGCCATCAAAAATGAGGTTTGATTGCCTGAGGCGCTCTCATCACAGCGTAATGACATGGGCACAAAGGCAATTAACGGCTTGGTCGGCAGGGCATTCATAGAGAGCAAGTAGCGACGTAATGCCCCCGAACAAACAGCGAGCACCACATCATTGACGTTAACCTCAAACGCATCAGCGATAGTACGAAAGCGCTGAATGTCATAAGATTGAGCGGCAATGCGCCGCGAGGCTGAGATACGCTGATTAAGAATACTCATTGGCGCATCAAAGGTGCCGACGTAATCTTCATCATCACCATGCTTAAAGTTGTCGAGCAGTTCGGTAAAGACGGGCTTGATGGTAGACAGTTGCTCTTTTAAGATACTGCGCACTGAGCGGTCAGCGGGTAATAACTTATCCACTGACTTACGATGACGCGCTATCAGCGACCATATGGGCAAACTGACAGGTTCAGTCGGCGATTGCGACAAGGACTTTTCGACCAGACGCATGGCAGCAACACCATCGACCAACGAATGATGGATTTTGAAATACAACGCAAAACGTTCAGGGCTACCCTCGGACTCAGGCAAGATACCTTCTATCACGTGACATTCCCACAATGGCATGGCGCGGTCTAGCAATCGGCTATGCTCTTTGGAGATATACATCAACAGCTCACGGACACGTCCGGGGTTGGGCAGCGCCACATGGCGAAAGTGATGTTCGACATCGAATTGATCATCTTCCTTCCAAAACAGCAGTCTTTCGAGCACTTGGTTGAAGGGAAAGCTCGGTGGTACTGTGGCATTTTGCATTTGCTGCACCAGCTTGTAGACGAAGTCACCGTTCGCATTTTGTCCATCTTGTGGTAATTCAAATAAGAACAAGCCCCCCACGTGCATGGGCTGTTTACGCGACTCAAGAAGTAAGAACAACTGGTCAACAGCGGTGAGAAGTCGCATAATAAATCCTTTTATGGCGATAAGTTATCAGTAAAAATTATAGAGTCTACCCACTATAAAGCTGCTACAGCGTTAATCAAGTGCAAACCATACGAGGGTATCGCTTGCACTTGGTTTTTTTGTATCGACCTTTACTGTGGGCTGACCGTCATTAATAAGTGGCTATTTGGCTGACGACTAAAACAATGCTTTTAAAGTATCATAGCTCCAGTGTCATCGCACCGAGTAGCATTACATTACATTGCCTCTATCTTATTATTTTATAACTGGCTTTTCATCAAAAATATATATTAAAAAGTGATGACAGCCAGTCAATAGCTACTGGAAAAAATAGCCCGTTTGCGGCGAGCTAGCAGTCGCCATCTTGCGCATCGGCATACGACCAGCTAAGAAAGCCTGACGTCCTGCCCAGACAGCATGTTTCATCGCATGAGCCATCATCACTGGATCTTTGGCATTGGCAATCGCTGAGTTCATTAGCACGCCATCACAACCAAGCTCCATGGCAATCGCGGCATCAGAAGCCGTGCCGACGCCAGCATCAACCAAAACGGGCACTTTAGCATTTTCAATCATAAGGCTAAGGGTGTGGCGATTAAGCAAACCAAGACCCGAGCCAATTAAGCTACCAAGCGGCATAATCGCCACGCAGCCCATGCTTTCAAGCTCTTGCGCGACAATAGGGTCGTCTGAGGTATACACCATGACTTCAAAACCATCATCGATTAACGCTTTGGCGGCTTTTAAGGTTTCCATCACATTTGGATAAAGGGTTTTTTCATCGCCTAACACTTCTAGCTTCACCAGATTATGCCCGCCTAATAGCTCGCGAGCAAGCTTGCAAGTCCGTACCGCAGTTTCGGCGTCAAAACAGCCGGCAGTATTGGGCAAAATAGTGTATTTATCAGGGGAGATTACATCAAGCAAATTGGGCTCATCGCTATTCTGACCGATATTGGTGCGACGAATGGCGACCGTGACAATTTCTGCTTCTGAGGCGCCAATGGCAGCCCCTGTCTCGGTCATGTCTTTATATTTGCCAGTACCGACCAACAGCCGCGACGAAAACGTACGGCTACCGACAGTGAAGGTGTCTTGGGAAAGTGGTATAGGGTTGGTAGTAGTGGGAGCCTGTGACATAACTGAAAATCCTAATAGCGAGCATGCAGGGTTGGACAGAAAAATTAACGTTAATGATATGAGCGTTAAAGAAGCGAGCGTTCATCACTAGTTATTGATTAACCGTTAACTCATTGCTGGTAATTACTGACTACTGGTAATTACTAACTAACTGACTAATAGTAACGCATTGTCAGCAAAATAAGAAATCACATGATAGTCTTATTGAGTATAAAGTGGTCAGCAAATACGCCAGCCACATAAAATGCTACTCGCCCAAAACAAAATGCTATTATAACAAACTCATGCGCGCTTACTTGCAGTCTTTTTGGGTTTAGTCAATGAAGTGCGCCATGCCTTTTTGAGGCATGAAAAGGCTTTTATTTCTGCCGTTATATCTATTTATCAGGTCGTCTATATGATGCAACTGCCGTACAGTTTTGCCAAACGCCATCAACTCTTGGCCATTCTTGCTATTGATCCTGAGCTGCCAGCGACTTTAGTGCTGACCGAAGCCACGCCGTTATCAGCGATTAATGAGGCGGTGCGTTTTTTACAGCAGCAAGGCATACGTGGTGTGCCGACTTACGAGAGCATCAGTGCCGATGACTTTGAAAGACGTATGAACGCCGCTTATGCAGGCAATACGGGCGAATCACAGCACATCGCCGCTGGGCTTGAAGATCATCCCGATCTCGATAGTTTAGCAGATAGCGTGCCTGAGACTGAAGACTTGATGGATCAGCAAGACGATGCGCCAATTATTCGACTGATTAATGCGCTGTTGTCCGAAGCGATTCGCCTTAGCGCTTCAGATATCCATATTGAAACCTTTGAAAAACGTCTGGTCGTGCGCTTTCGCGTCGATGGCGAGTTAAAAGAAATTATTACCCCAAAACGCCAGTTGGCACCATTATTGGTCTCACGTATTAAAGTCATGGCCAAGCTTGATATCGCGGAGAAGCGCGTACCGCAAGATGGGCGTATCAGCTTGCGCTTAGCAGGGCGAGAAGTAGATGTGCGGGTATCGACCTTACCATCGAGCTTTGGTGAGCGCGTGGTCATGCGTTTATTAGACAAGCAAGCGGGTCGCCTCAACATGACCTATTTGGGACTGTCTGATAACGACTACACCGAGCTAAAGCGTTTGATTCATCGTCCGCATGGCATTATTTTGGTGACAGGACCGACAGGTTCGGGTAAAACCACCACGCTATACTCAGCATTGACGGATCTCAATGACCAAACTCGTAATATCTTGACCGCCGAAGATCCGATTGAGTTTCAGCTCGATGGTATTGGGCAGACGCAAGTCAATAATAAGGTCGATATGACCTTTGCCAAGAGTTTGCGCGCGATGTTGCGTCAGGATCCAGACGTGGTGATGGTCGGTGAGATTCGCGATTTAGAGACCGCCGAGATTGCAGTACAAGCATCGTTAACAGGACATTTGGTATTATCAACCTTGCACACCAATACTGCCATCGGTGCGGTGACGCGCTTGCAAGATATGGGCGTAGAGCCATTTTTATTATCCTCATCGCTCATCGGTGTGGTCGCCCAGCGTTTGGTACGTACGCTATGCACGCATTGCCATACGTGGCAGCCTGCTGATAGCGAACAAGCCAAATTATTTACTGAAATTGGTATAGGGTTACATGCTGAAAGTTTAATAGCGCAGACGATTAACTTACCCAAACCCGTTGGCTGTGATAAATGTAATAATTCAGGCTTTAAAGGGCGTACCGCGATATATGAAGTCGTTCCCGTTGATGATACTTTGCGGCGGATGATTCATAGCAATACAGCGGAGTACGAGCTAGAAGAATATGCGCGCCAACAGACACCATCGATACGTGCTGATGGGTTGCGTAAAGTCATCGCAGGAAGGACAACATTGGAAGAAGTATTGCGAGTGACCAAAGAGAGCGCACTCACTGATGATATGATTGTATAAAGCGTGATTGTATAAAGCAGAACGGTTATTGAGTCAACGTCAGGTCAATTGACTCAATAACCGTGTAACGAAAAAAGCCAGTTTGGCTTACTTTTAATAGCGCTACTATTTTGCAGCAGTGCATTCAACTTCAACGCTAGCACCCGCCGCTAACTCTGCAACACCAAAGGCGGAGCGTACAGGGTAGGGCTTAGCCAATTCAGCTTTATAGACTTTATTAAAATCATCAAAATCGTCCATGTCGGTCAGCATCGCCATACATTTGACGATGTCTGACTTTTGATAGCCGTATTTTAACAAGGTTTCATTGATATTATCTAAGGCTTGTTTGGTTTCGGCTTTGATACCGCCTTTGACCAATTTGCCATCTTTAAAACCGATTTGCCCAGACATGTATAAAGTGTCGTCGACGCGTACCGCTTCTGAAAATGGATAGTTGCCGCCATCACCCAAAAAGACAGGGCTAGATTTAGTCATGGTTGAGTTATTGGTTGCGGGTGCTGCATTGGCGCTAACGGCAAAGCCTAACGAGCAGGCAGCCACTAAGAGCGCCTTGGATAAATTGGCAGTAAGTTTATGAGTATATGTGGACATCGCTGTCTCCTTATTATAATACCAAACCTAAAAATTATGATTAGCCTTGTCAAACGCGTTTAGTCTACGGTAAGTAGTACTTTCAGCCGTTTTATTCGCTACCTCATTTTTGTGAATGGTATAAGTTTATGGATTAAAAGTGCGCTATAAAAAGAGTCGTTAATAGCGCAGTCGTTGTTATGTCTGTTATTACGTTATCATTTGCTTTCGATTTTATCATCGCTTGCAACTTTGTCATCGCTTTCGATTTTAGCGCTGTCTATTGTAGTATTAGCAGCAGAGTCAATAGCTTGTTCAGACTCAGACTTATGATTGGGCTGATTTTCTGATGTGGACTTATTATTTTGTCCTTGACGGCGTGCTTCTAACTCTGATTTTGGCACCCAAGCCCAGAGCATTTCAACGACGATAGGGTCACGCTCACTATCAGACTCGCGGTCATGAATCACGCAAGGAATAACCATTTCACCTTTTGGCGTGTTCAAAATGTCCAAGCGTTGCTCATCAGACAAGGTCGCCACTGCAGCCACTTGACCTTTTTTGATTGGGCGATAGAAATTCACCGAATACGATTTAATCAATAATACGCGGTCAGAAGGTAGGTTTAGACCTAAAATAAAGCCAGTCGCGGTTTCAGCCAGTAGGGTAATGGCAACGGCGTGGATAGAGCCGATATGGTTTTGCACCGCTTTGCTATTATTTAAGCTGACCACGACTTGGTTGGGGTCGACCGTTTCATAATAGACGCCCGTTGTGCCGACATAAGGTACAACCTTGCCAAACGCTTTGGATAAAATAGTAGAGCGTGCACCAGCGGGTAAATATTTTGTCACTGATAAGAGTTTGGTAAATTGATTGTTCACAGGCTTTAGGGTGCTCTTGGGCTTTTCGACTGGCGATTTTGTGCTGTCAGATACGGTGGCTGGCAATTTATTGCTCAGCTTGCTAGGGAGTTTTTTTAATAATCCTGACATACAAAAATCCTTCTTTAGATGGGTTAAGTAAAATTTCTAGCATAATACATTGTTCATTATAGTGGCAAATGTAGTGCATGTTATCGTAGCCGCTATGGCGACTATGGTACCTCAACCTAGATGTGGCTACTATTATTAGCATGAACTGCTGCGCTTATTAAATGGCAGTAACGTAACCATAGCATTAGCATTGATTGGGCGTTATGAGAGATCATAAGATATTTTTAGACGAAGTTATTTGCTAGATTAAGTGGCTAGCGATGTTGAGTGCAAAATAACCATGACTTGATAGTGGTATTTTAGCACGCGTTATTTATCATTTTTTATTTCCATTGTGATTGCCGGAAGAAGTTATGCCTGAGATGTCTATTCATGAGCCAACCAATATCATTTATACCGGCGTCGCTGGTACTGGTAAAACCTACCAATTGCTCCAAATTGCTCAGCAATATACCGACTATTTACCGAGAGCGAACGATGCTGATTTGCTGGCACAGCTATTACAAACGTTAAGCTGGCGTGATGTGGTATGTTTGATATTTTTAGATTTTCACTCTGAAAAACAAGATCTTATAAAAGTACCTGAGATTGTCAATCATGAATTCTTTGTTGCCAAAGCTGCCCAAAATGCGCGTGAGAAGAACTTAAGTAATACAGCTTGGTCGGTGCTGCAAATGCACAGTCCTAGCAGCTCAAAAACCGTGACGTATAAAAACCGTGCTAGCCAAGCTTACTTTGATAAAGACCATAGCGGCGCTTGGTACTTGCTACCCGAAAGTATGGATTTATTAAGCAACTTAGCGCAGCAATTGGCAGAGTTTCAGCAAGCGCAGCGTGACAATACCGCAAGCCAATACCAAGCTTTTAGCGAGCAGCGTTTTAGTATGGTCAGTTTTCACCAAGCCTATGGTTATGAAGAGTTTGTTGAAGGTATTCGACCCGTTATGGCAGCTTCTGGTCATGTCAGTCACCGTTCTGAGACGGGTAATAGTCAAGCACAGATGAGCTATGCCATTCAAGATGGGGCGTTCCTTAAACTTTGTCAGCGTGCTGCGCGTGACCCAAAACGGCGCTATGCCATGCTGATTGATGAGATCAACCGAGCCAACGTCTCACGGGTATTTGGTGAGCTACTGAGCCTGATTGAAGCTGATAAGCGCGCTGGTATGGCAAACGCTATGAGCGTAAATTTGGCCTATTCTGGTCGTGCGTTTAGTGTGCCAGCCAATGTCGATATCTACGCCACGATGAATACACAAGACCATTCTTTAGCGCCACTAGACATGGCTTTGCGTCGGCGCTTTCGTTTCATTGATTGTCCGCCTAAGCCCGAACTGTTACCCATTATCACCGCTGTTGGCAACGCTAAGCAAAGCCTAGAAGATAGGCAAACATCAGAAACCATAGATTTGGCTAAGTTGCTAACGGGCTTAAACAAGCGCATAACCCAAGCATTGGGGGCGGAGGCGCAATTGGGTCATGCGTTTTTGTTCAACGTACAGCATTTGGCGCAGCTACAAACTGTATTGGCGGAGCAAATTATTCCGCAATTGGCACAAGCGGCTGGCGGGCAAGTGGCTATCTTGCAGTATGTGTTTAGAGATGAGCCGCAGCCGATGAAGGCGCAGTTTATTCAAGATAGCCAAGCGCAGATTAGTGATCATGTGTATGACGAGATAAATCATCAAACGAATGACATGACAACCAGTCAGCTATTTAGCGGTCATAATGCCTTTTTAGGACAATCGATTAACACTGGTAGCTATCGGATTAATGCCGATCTTATCGAAAGAACAGGCGAGTTCGCCACTCTATCCGTCTACCAGCGTTTATATTGATAAGGTTGCTAGCTAGTGATGAGTAGAGTAATACAGCCTGAGGTCAAAGCGATAAAAGCGATAGATAGCAACGCTAACAGTATCGATATTGCTAATAGCGCCAGAATAAAAGCACTCGATGCTAATATTATGACGGTATTTGAGCATCAACGCTTAATGGCGCACGATTTCTGGCAAGCGTCTGACTTTCATTGGTTGATGGCGCAAGAGTTTGCTGTATTTACTATTAAACGCAAACAGGGGCAATGGCAACTCAAGGTCGGGCATTATATCGGTATCGTATTGTTACCGAGCGGTATGACGCTTGAGATATTACCCAAATTAATTGCCTCAGCATCTACCAGTCGCCCGCAGCAGCAGTCCTTTGAGCCCCATCAAAACAGCGATAGCGATATTGGACAAATCCGTCAATGGGTACAAAACATGCTGTCTGATTTGATCAATAGCAGTAATCAACGTAACGGTAAATCAGCCAATACAAAAAGCTTGGGTCAATTTAACTCGCAGGTAACACCGCTGCCATTATCTGACTGGCTTATCGAGCAGTTTTTGAAGGGCTTGGCGCAGTATCAGCCAACCAAGCATTATCAGACACAGATTGACAATCAAGCAACGCTACAAGGTCGGCTACTTATCAAAGAGCAACTGCGCCGCAATAGTGTACAACCGCATAAGTTTGTCTGTGAGCGCAGCGTGCTCAGTCAAGACATGCTGAGCAATCGTTTGATTAAAAGCGCGCTGGTATGGCTGGCACCGCTCCTGCAAACAGCCATGCCACCCAAGTCCATACAGCTCTGGCAACAAGTGCGGGCGCTTAATTACCATGAGCGGCAGCGCCTAGAGTCGGTATATCAGCAAGCAAAGCGCCAGCTAGCACTACAACCGTTGAGTCAGCTACAAGCACAGGCCGCGCAGCAATTGTTAGAGTTGGCTTACTGGCTATTGCAGCGCTCAGATATACAAACCGGCAACGGTATCGCTGCCAGCCTATCCTCTCAACCTCTATCGCGACCACGCTTGTGTCTCTTGATTGATATGAATCAAGCTTTTGAGCAATGGGCAAGCCTACGTATCGCCTCGATGTTTGAGCAACTAAATAAAAATTATCAGGCACTGCATCAAGCACAAAGCGTGTGGCTAAATGATGCAGAAGGACAGGCGTGCCTGTCTATCCGTCCGGATTTACTTATTTATCAGACCCCAAATGATGATATTCGTGAGGAGAAAAATGCTAGAAAACATCCCTATGACGATAACCAGAGCACGGCTAGCGCAAAAGAGACACGTAACTACAGCCATGTAATCGATATAAAGTGGAAGTATCTGAGCCATTCAGGTGCGCTCAGTGCCAGTGATGCCTATCAGTTGACCAGTTATGCGCAAGCGTACCAAGCAGGGCAGGTGTGGTTGGTCTATCCTGTGCAAGGCAACGTCAGACAACCTGTCGCGCTCAGACAACAGATTCATGGAAGTGGTGACGCTAATAGCCACAACTCAAATTCTGCAAAGCTGTGGCTTATGCCTTTTGATGTGCTGAGTGGCACGCTGAATGGTGAACTACCACAAGAGTTATAGACGCTGTAATTACTTCGGTTCATAAGCAAACATTCCCACCGAAAAATGGCTCTCCAAGATAATTTTAATATAATTTGGCTAATTTATAAAATATTCGAAAATAGGTGTTGACACACTCGTCTTTTCCCCTTAATATGTGCACCTCGATAGCGAGGAACATTAAGCAGTTAGCGGCATTGCCAATAACCAATTAATCAACTTAACTATCGTGATAATAGAAAATTTCGGAGTGTGGCGCAGTTTGGTAGCGCATCTGGTTTGGGACCAGAGGGTCGTAGGTTCGAATCCTATCACTCCGACCATCTATTTTAAGAGCCTTACAGGCTTTTTTTTATGTATAATGATATTGTTTTGATGCTATAAGTTTTTGCTATTATAAACAGATCAAGATGTATAAAAGTCCTCTAAGAGCGCCTGTAGCTCAGCTGGATAGAGCATCTCCCTTCTAAGGAGGTGGCCGCAGGTTCGAATCCTGCCAGGCGCACCATTTAGCCTGCAAATCTTGCCTTCCTTGGCAATAGTTATGGCGGTTGTAGCTCAGTTGGTAGAGCCCCGGGTTGTGATCTCGGTTGTCGTGGGTTCGAGTCCCATCAGTCGCCCCATTTTATTTAGTATAATTTTCTACATAACTTTTATACCCACTAATTGCCCTCGTTGGCATTTTTTTTCGTCTGCGTTTTTTATATTTGTGCTTTTTATATCTGAACTTCCTATCTCTGTACTTTCTACCTTTGCATTTTATTCCTTCTATCTCTTCAATTTTTTCCACTGCTCTGACTGTTTTTTGCCGGTTAGACAATCTTATTTTGTTCCTTGTTTTTTACGCACGCACTGTTGGCTTCTTTAGTTGCCAACGGACTTGTTAGGCGCTAAATTTCTTACCAGTGTTTTATGAGCGCTACAGTGAGTGAAAAATAATATCAAACCATTACGCACTGCTGATATCTATTTTCCTTGCTTGCTTGCTTACTTGCTGTGCCTGCGCAGACAAAGATTACAAAAAGTTGATATCAGCAATAGCGTCGCGTTTTTAGGATATTTTATGAGTACAGTTAGTTTTGATTAGGGCTTAACTTTTATTTAGTTATAACTCCCTACTGCTTTTAGGGTAAAGTACCAATTATTAAGTAAATATAAATCGTTAATTAAGAGTTTCGCATGATAATGTGGGGGTCATTACGAGGATTTAGCTCATTTAGAGTTATTTACAGTCATTAAGCGCTGTCAATGTTGCCAATATTAGCGTTCTTTACAGAGGCTATAAAAAATCGTATTGTTAAAAATTAGCGTTCGATATGTGTTTAGCGTACGTATAACTTTAATCGCAGTCCACAATAAGTGATTTTTCTTGTGTAATATCTCTTAGGTGGTTTATTTTGCAGGGTTAGGTTCAACTGCCATAGATTATTGAGGAAGTTATTGATGGACGCACTGAGTGTATTGCTACAAAATGTGCATTTGTTTGAGACAAAATACTATCGTTTAAATGGTGCTGGTAACTGGTCGTATTCGCTTACCAGAAAAGACACTATTCTGTTTTATTTGGTGATGTCAGGCAGCTTTTGTATCGATGTGGGCAACGGCTTACGAGAGGCACATGCTGGCGACATCATCATGGTTCCCAATGCCTATCAACACGTCAGTTATGCGCTGAATCATCATGGTGATGATGCCAAGCCATTGGATGAGCTGCTCACTAACTGCAAAGATAATACGCTTGATCTCACCAGCAATGGCGATGCGAAGTCGTCTTTGATACTGATTGAGTGCAAATACGACAAAGAGATGGTTCGTCCTTTATTATCGGTATTGCCACCGATATTGCCTGAGATTAATAATGACACCGATGGGCGATTTGAGGTTATTGATGTAGAGATTAAGCTGTTAACCTTAGAGTCTAAGCATGAGCGTATGGGCAAAACGGCGGTGATCAACCATTGGGCGAGTATTATGATGATTGAGTGTTTGCGCGTTTATATCGAAAGCATCCCCGAGGTCACAGACAATTGGCTAAAGGCAATGAAAGATCCGTTTTTGACCAAAGCGCTAGCAGCGATGCACGATGAACCGAGCAAAAACTGGACGATTTTGACGCTTGCGGAAGTCGCTGGAATGTCGCGTTCCAGCTTTGCGCAGCGTTTTAAAGACACCATTGGTATGCCACCATTGACCTATCTAATCGATTATCGCTTGCGCCTAGCAGCCCGTTATTTGCGCTTGCAGCAAAACAGTATCAGCCGTATTAGTGAGCTGGTCGGTTATGCGTCGGACTCGACCTTTAGCCAAGCTTTTAAGCGCGTCTATGGGGTATCGCCAAAAGCCTATCGTCAGCAGTACCAAAGACAGCTATTGGCTTAGTATCTTGCAATGTGTTGATTGTTAAGACAAAGCGTTAAGGTTAACGATTAGACCTTAACGTTTTTTTGTCTTATGCCTACTTGGTTATTCAGTATTGTTGTTCAACAAGCAAACTTAAATGGCGTTATTTGATTGAGGCTATTTTGCTGCGGTACAGCTGACAATGTGTTTAGGTTCAGGTACTATGGAGTCATGAGTTGCCTAAGTGCGACCACTTGTTTTTAGCGCGTTATATTTTACTGTTTGGCATTGATATGTGGCGCGCCAAGCGATGTTTATTTTTGAAGCTGATGGTGTGTTATGACTGAACCGACCGCAAAACCAACGACAAAATCCAATAGCCAACAAGGCATCTCTACGTCTATCGAAAATAATAGCAGTATTAATAAAGACGATGTCGAAAACAATCAGCCTCTGTCAGAAGATAAGCCAAAAAACAGTGAAGAGACTTTGCCTGATAAAGCGGCGCTGCTCGCGTTATTTACCTTACCCGCTTCAGAAGAGGTTAGGAACGACAATGTAGCAATTGAAAATCCAGAGACTGAAAGCACAAGGACAGAAAGCGCAGAGACCGAAAAAAAGGCTGCTAGCGAAACCAATACTGCTGCGCAGCGTGTGGCACTCTATCGCGCCCAGCACGAGCGCACACGACTACTCTATATGGCTTCTACCGCCACGCGTCCCACTTATCTGGTACAAACGCTAAAAGCACAATTCGCCGAATATCAACAATATCTGCTTGCCCAGCAGCTTGATAAGCGCGGTCTAATGGATACTGATGCCATTGAGCGCCTTTGGCAGCAGCTGCATGTGGTCGACGATATTATCGCGGATATCGTGCGTCATATGCCGGCTCAGCAGCCAGCGGGTTGGCAACTGACCACTCAAGATGGTCATAATCCGCTACGTCTCGCGACGGTTGGTAAGCTTAAACATGACAAGCCTATCTTAGATCAAGCCAGTCTCAATAGTTACGTTCTTGGTCACTTTGGGGTCAGTAGTTTTACCTATGATCGCAGTTACTATATTGGCCATGTGGTCGGCTATTTATTCAGTTGTTATTTTTGCGCGCATCTGTCTATTAGCTATAGCGTGACAGCGCTCGGGCAAGAGGTCGTTGCCTATTATGATTATGCCAGTCTTGAGACCCCGCATATGGTGCGTCTGCTACAAGGCTTAGACGGTTATTGTAAAAAGCGCATTTATCAATTGGCAGTTATTTGCGCGCGGCTCAGTGTTTTTGCCAGTGACAAACGTATCGAGAGAATGTTGATCGCTGAAGTGAATGATTTTGATAAAAAATTGCAGCAACAGCATCTCGATGTTTTATTATTGCAAGGGCTAATGCCTGATAGTAATGACTCGACGCCACTCTTTTAAGTTACTTTTCATCTAAGTAGTCCGTTATCTAAGTAATCCGTTATCTAAGTAATCCGTTATCTAAGTAATCCATTATCTAAGAAATTTATTGTTTAAGCACTGATTCAACCCTTTTTTTGACTACCTTAGGATATCCGCTGCTATGCCCGCTTATCATTATAAAGCGCTCGACGACCACGGCGGTGTCCAAAAAGGCTTACTCGAAGGCGATTCTGCACGGCAAGTACGTCAGCAGCTGCGTGATAAGCAGTGGACACCCGTTGAGGTCAGTGCGGTCAATGACCGACAAAGCCAACATAAAAGCCGTTATAAAAAACCGTCGGCTTATGAGTTGGCACTGCTCACGCGTCAATTATCAGTATTACTGGCGGCTGGTATTCCTTTAGAGGAAACGCTGGCTGCCGTTGCCAAACAATCACCGAAAACCCATATTAAATCTCTCATGCTCGCCGTGCGCTCACACGTGTTAGAGGGCCTAAGCCTCGCGCGTGCCTTGCAACAAGCGGCCAGTTTTCCACCGCTATATATTGCTACCATTGCAGCGGGGGAGAAGTCAGGCCATTTGGATTTGATCCTGAATCAGTTGGCTGATTACACCGAAAACCGCTTTGCACTACAAAAGAAAATCCAAGGGGCGATGGTCTATCCGATTGTACTGATGGTCATGGCGGTCGGGGTCATCATGGGCTTGATGAGCTTCGTCGTGCCTAAAATTGTCAAAGTATTTGAGCAGTCAGAGCAGGCGCTACCGCTGATTACCCAAATTGTACTTAGCCTATCGAACCTCATTACCCAGTGGTGGTGGCTCATGCTGCTAGTATTATCAGGAACGGCTTTCTTATTTTATCGCTTTGCCCAGACGCAAGCAGGTAAGCTGACGATAGATAGTATCGTGCTAAGACTGCCGATATTGGCGCGGCTATCGAAGGGGCTTAATGCCGCGCGTTTTGCCAGTACCCTTGCGATATTGGTGCGCTCAGGCGTACCACTGATTGAGGCGCTGCATATTGGCGCAGCCGTTGCGACCAACTTACATATTCAAAAAACTATTATCACTGCTGCCGATAGGGTGACAGAAGGCTCAAGCTTATCCAGTCAATTAGAAAAATCCTCATACTTTCCGCCGATGATGGTACAGATGATCAAAAGTGGCGAGAACTCAGGCGAGCTTGAAAATATGCTCAGCCGTGCGGCCAACATGCAAGAAGCGGAAGCCACCAACTTTATCAGTACCTTGCTATCATTACTTGAGCCTTTGATGTTGGTTTTCATGGGCGTTATAGTGATGATTATTGTTATGGCAGTCATGCTACCGATTGTGAACATGAATGATTTAGCAGGTTAGCAATTATTGGCTACTTTTATAATATTTCTTTCCATCTCTTCACTTTAAGAATCTATACGCTTTCTTATTTTTATTGCTCCTTTCATTGTCTTGTTCATTGCCTTTTCTATTGTTCAAAGCCACTTGATTTTAACCATGCTTTTGCCATCGTGGCAATATTTCTATTTCACCTATCTTGCTAAACTCTGCGTTAGCTTTCTTAAGATTTACTTACTGTTGTATATTGTTGACTCGGCCTTATTTTTACTGTGGTAAAGCCAAGCAGTACGCTATAGTAAATTTTGAAAGATTATTGTATTTCTCAATCCCTCATGCCATTTAAGCTTTGCCTTCGTTTTTTACTTTAAATTAGTAGTCCCAATACCGACAATCTGATTGCAGCGCTGGATAAAAATAAAATCATAGTCTATAGTGAGAATCGTCTCAAGACTAAGCAATACGACTTGACGGCTATTTTACGGTTTATACTATCTTGATACTAAAAGCGATGATAAAAGCGATGACTATGATTGACAATATTCAAATAAAGACAATGCCACAACCTGCGAAAAGCCAAGCCAATAATTATTCAGATACAATTAATGATAAGACGCCATTGTCGGAGCAGCGCCGTCCGTCAAAGGCGTATCAGCAGTCAGGGTTCACCCTTATTGAAATCATGGTCGTCATTGTAATCTTGGCGATTTTGGCTGGTTTGGTGGTGCCAAAAGTGGTCGGGCAAAGTGATAAAGCCCGCGTTAAAACCACTGAGACCGCATTAGCGACCGTCTCAAATGCTTTGGATATGTATAAGGTGGATAACTCGCGCTATCCGACCACCGCGCAAGGTCTAGATGCTCTTACTACTCCGCCTGCCGATGCCAAAAACTATCCTGACGGTGGCTATATTAAAGGTGGCTATCCGACCGATGGTTGGGAAAACGAGATGCAATATGCCGCACCCGGTAACGAAGGTCGCCCTTATGACTTGTTTTCGTTAGGGGCAGACGGTCAGCAGGGCGGCGAAGGTCAAGATGCGGATATTTATGCCAAGCTATAGAATCATTTGACGCTATTAATGAGTGCTGCATATCAATCAATAAGGTGTTATTGGTTGATATTTTTTATTCATAGAGCAGATGCTTTGTTCTACAGTCAAAATATCCTAAAAACGCGACGGTATTGCTGATATCAATTTTTTGTAGGCTTTGTCTGCGCAGGCACAGCAAGCAATATTGATGTCAGCAGTGAGTGATGTATTGATATTACTTTTCACTCGATATAGGTGCGTCTCTACATTTAGCTTTAAGAGCATTAATCGTAGCGTTAGGTGTTTGGCATATAATGAGCACACTATTAGGGTTTGTTGAACATTCAAATGTGGCACTGGCAGTCCTAATATTTGAATGTTCAACAGACCCCAAACATCGACAGTTGTAATCAAAGGTAGCCACTCATGATCATTTTTAAGCCAGCCACTACAGTAGTAGCAAGCAAAGCCAGTGCAAAAAAGTCTTACTTATTGTCTTTTGTTTTAGCGGCTAGTACGCTATTCACGGGCCTAATGGCGACTTCAGTGACGGCGCAAGCGGCTAGTTTGAGTGATTTATTTGGCAATCAAAACAGTGCTGCGAAGTCGAAGTTTCTGCCAGTCGATCAGGCCTTTCAAGTCGTCAGTAGCGGCAAAGCAACCAGCAACGGTACGCGCCTATCGATCGCTTTTGAGATTACGCCCGGTCATTATGTCTATAAAGACAAGCTTACCTTGAATTTTCCTAAGGGCGTGAGCGCGACACCATTTACCTTTAGTCAATCGCCCGTCTCAATTGATGATCCTACTTTTGGTAAGGTACCTGTATTTACCCAAAAAAACGTAGTGGCGACTACTACGTTGACCACTAATAACGGTAAAGGTGCCAAGAATGTACCAGTGATTATTGGTTGGCAAGGCTGCGCTAAAGCTGGCTTGTGCTATCCACCAGAAAAAATTAAAACCACGGTTAATATCGCTACGCCACGTAAATAGCATTTAACGCTAGGGCGTGTCGTCAATTAGTCTATGTGTTCATTGATGATGCGCCTTAGTTGAGTAGTTAAGCCGCTTACTCAAAAAGCCAGTCTGCCCCAACATTCGCTATAAAAAGGTAGTTCTTAATGTCTAAAAAGACGTCAACAACAGAATCATCATCAACGTCTGCCGCCAAAACGTCTGCCGCCAAAAACCATCTATTGGCATTTGCTATCGCTAGTGGCTCGCTGCTTGCTGGTATGACAGCGACCTCGATGACGGTACAAGCGGCTGGGCTTAGCGACCTTTTTAGTAGCGATAAAAGTGCTGCCCAGTCGAAGTTTTTGCCGGTTGATCAAGCCTTTCAAGTCACTAGCAGCAGTAAAGGCACAACATCAGGCACGCGCTTAGCGATTAACTTTGATATTACGCCTGAGCATTATGTTTATAAAGATCAAATCAAGCTAACTTTACCGGCTGGCGTGAGTGCCGCACCATTCAAATTTAGCCAATCGCCGGTTGCAATTGACGATCCTACCTACGGCAAAGTAGCTGTCTTTGACCAAGCCAATATGGTCGCGACGACGATATTAACCAGCAGTAATGGTCAGAGTGTCAGTGACGCCGCTGTGACGATTGGCTGGCAGGGCTGTGCTAAAGCCGGTCTATGTTATCCGCCTGAAAAGATTAAAACGACCGTTAATATTGTGGCCTTACAACAGTCCGCTGCCGGTACTGCTAAGAACGCTAATAATCCAGCCAGCCAAAATAATAGCAAGGCTGCCATTGCAAGCACATTGCCCGTAACAACTCAGGCAAATAAGGCGAATGCTCTACCCTTTGAAGCCGAGCGGTCGCTGGTAGATGACGAGGTTATTGACTATGCCTTGATGGATGAAGGTGCTTTAGACAGCGAAATCACAGCTAGTAACACCCTCTCTGGCGCGGATACCAGCATCGTAGGCGGGATAGCCAGTAACAATGGAGCGCTCGATAATAACAATAACAATGTCACTAATATTGACAGCAAAAACGTGGTTGCCAATAGCTTGGAAGAAAGCGATCCCTTTGGTTTGTCGACCCATCCTTGGTTGGCATTAGGCTTGTTATTTTTAGCAGGGTTGGGCTTGGCATTGACGCCTTGCGTATTACCGATGCTGCCCATTGTTGCTAACATCGTCGCTCGTCAGAAAAACCCAACGGTCAAAAAAGGCGTAATCTTAACCACCAGTTATGCGATAGGCGTGTCTATTGCTTACGGTATTTTGGGCGCAGTGATTGCCGTCTTTGGCGAGTCACTAGGTATCATCGGCTGGCTACAAAACCCTATTATCTTAATCAGCTTCGCGATTGTATTTGTCCTGCTGGCGCTATATATGCTCGGCGTTTTTACGATTCGTTTACCGCGCACCATTACCAGTAAGATGCAAGGCTTGAGCCAAGCCGGTGATAGTAAGTTGGGCAGTACGGGCGGCAGCTTGGTGGCTGGTTTCTTATCAGCCTTGGTGGTATCGCCTTGTGTGTCTGCACCATTATTTGGGGCGTTACTAGCGGTCTCGACCATCGGTAGCCCACTGTTAGGGTTCGCTGCGTTATTTATGCTGGGCTTTGGTCTGTCGGCACCGCTTATCTTAATTGGCGCGACGCAGGGCAAAATCATGCCAAAAGCTGGTGAGTGGATGAATTGGGTTAAGCTAGGTTTTGCCTTATTATTATTCGCTGTGGCGCTATTATTGATTGAGCGCGTCTTCATCTCACCAGTGATGCTACTGGTTTGGGCGTTATGGTTTATGGTCGTGGCGACATGGGCGTGGAGCTGGATGGGTAAGGGTCTTATGCTGACCCAAGCATTGGCTTTGATTGCGGGTATTTGGGCGACGACGCTGGTTATCGGGGCAGCATTGGGAAATGATGACAGCCTACACCCTTTGGCTTCATTAAGCTCACCTATGATGGGGCAAACGACAAGTCAGACGACAGGAGTGAATAACGCCAGTCGTAATGCTAATGATGTACGCATTACTACTCTTGCAGAGCTAGATGTAATTACTGCGGCTAACCCCAAAGTCATTGTCGATGTCACCGCTGAATGGTGTATTGAGTGCCGCATTATGGATAAAAACCTATTCCACAATCGTCCTATGCAAATGCAAGATTGGCAATTGGTGCGCTTAGATATCACGGAAACTACGGATGATTCAAAAGCTATCTTGGCGCGTTATCAATTGTTTGGTCCGCCGACGCTGTTGTATTATCAAAACGGTCAATTGGTAAATAAGCAGGTCGGTGAAATCGGTCGCCAAGAGTTTGAGCAAACATTAACGGAGTTGAATAATACCAACTCACTCTAACGCCCTAGTCAAAATATCCTAAAAACGCGACGCGGCTGCTGATATCCATTTTTTGTCGCCTCTGTCTGCGCAGGCACAGCAAGCAAAAAAATGGATATCAGTTGTGCGTGATGGTTCGATATTATTTTTCACTGACTATATAACTAAAAACAAGCGAAAAGCCAGCATCTCCCTCGGCCTAACCGGTTGAGAAGGAGGCTGGCTTTTTTATCGCTTATAATCCGGTTTCTTATGACTAATAATTGGTGTTTCTCTTGAATAAATAACGGATAGCAAAGCACACTTGCACGAACAAAGAGCGCGTTGCTATATGTCTGAATCGGTAGGGGAGTGACAGACAATACGCTGAGCAATGACAGCGTGAATGATTTAGTAGCAGCAAGAATATAATTATAGCTGTTAAGGTGTTATTAATTGAGCATGGACTAGATTAAGTTCTGATAACGCTAGTATAATGATGATAATTTTATTACAATAACGCAACAATGTTGAAGTAACAACGCTATGACCAATTGCTACCAACATTTGGTTATGAGCCACACGCCCTAATAATTTTCAATCAAATGATTGATATCATTGACTACCAATTTTAGCTTACCTGTTATTGATGCCATCTGCATTAGATAATCTACCGGCATCAATGCCAATTACGACAAAGGACACTTATGTTTGCTCCTCTTACACCCCAGCATCAGACTCGACGCACCATGGCTTTAGGGTTTGGTTCAAAGACACCGCTGAGCATCGCTATGGGTATCGCTTTAAGTTGTACGGCTCTGCAAGTACAAGCGGCGAATGACGGTCAGGTTTATAATGAGATACCTGTAGCGGACGCTGCAGTTGAGTATGAAAACGACAATGCTCAGCAAGTGGTTTCTGAGCGTTTAAAAACCCCTAATAAACTGCTTGATCGCAGTAAGCTGTCGGATAAGGACTTCGTCGCCAAGCAGGCGGGATTGTTTTTTGAATGTACGCAAGTACAGACCAGTGCTGCCCGTCTTGCTTGCTTCGATAAGGTTGCTGAGCAAGGCGAAACGCCGAGCTACATAAATACCAAACAACCGCTAGATTTGGCAAAAACATTTAAAACGACTATTTCCGGTAATCCGCAAGTTGTCTTTGCTGAAGAGAATACCACCAGCATTGTACAGACCAACAAGACAGATACTGGTCTACTGACCAATCAATCCGATTCTACTGAGAGTTTAGATACGGTTGGCTTGACGCAAAGAGAAGCAAAAGTCTTAGAAAACATTGGTGTCACGCAAAGCGATATTGAAAAATATACGCCGCTAAGCTTAGCCTATGACCTTGATAAAAACAGCGAACGTGGTACTTGGACGGTCAGACCGTACCGACCAACCTACGTGTTGCCGCTATTTTATACCTTTGATCCCAACTTAAACCCAGGGACGCCGTCTCAAGAAACAGAGTCTTACTCTTCGAATGACATACGCGAGACCGAGCTGAAGTTTCAGTTGTCTTTGAAGACGAAAGTGGCTCAAGATTTATTTGATACCAGTGCAGATTTATGGTTTGGTTATACCCAAGAGTCGCACTGGCAGGTCTATAATGAGGATAACTCACGAGAATTCCGCGCCACTGATTATCAGCCTGAAATATTTTTGACCCAACCTGTGACAGCAGACTTGCCCTTTGGTGGTCGTTTACGCATGTTGGGTGTAGGCGCTATTCACCATTCTAATGGGCAAGGAGATCCGTTATCACGCTCATGGAACCGTGCTTATCTGATGGCAGGTGCAGAATGGGGCAAGCTATCCGTCATCCCGCGTTTATGGGCGCGTGTGAATAATGAAGATGACAGTAGTGAAGACAATCCAGATATCGAAGATTATATGGGCTATGGCGATGTCAAATTTTTATATGATTTGGCCAATCAGCAGAGCCTAAGCGGTACCTTACGTTATAACCCAAGCACCAATAAAGGGGCCGCACAAATCGACTATACCTATCCATTATCAGAAAACGTCAATGGCTTTGTGCAGCTATTCCAAGGTTATGGCGAGTCTATCATCGATTATAATCATGAAAATACCTCGATTGGTTTTGGTATCGTGCTTAACGATTGGAAGGGTTTTTAGTATTAATATTCATCCTAACCATAAAGCATGCAGCGCCAAAGCATGCAGCACCTAGCCCCTTATCAAACCGGACTATGGCTGGCAGAGTATCTAAGTATACGCTGCCAGTTATGCCGCGTTAATCGTAGCACCTCACAGCACTCATCAAACATACTCAATCCTGTATCTGACTCCTTACCGAACAATCCTTCGAACCTTACCAATCTGCGTCGTTTTTTTGATAAACGACTAAATCATGGTCTGCTCTGTTCGCATTGTCATCATAGTATAGGCTGGTTGCCCAAGCCCTTTCAGGTCGACATCGCGGCTGCTAGTACGCTCTCTATCCAAGCAGCGACTTATTATGATTACCCGATGCGCCAAGCGATTCGTGCGTTTAAGCATTCTGAGGACATGACCAAGCTGCCCTTATTGCTACACGCTCTGCGTCAATTGCCACGCCCGCACGGTTGTCATCATGATAACAGTGTGATTGTCGCCATGCCGACCACCGCTCAACGACTGATCAAACGTGGCTTTGATCCCGTTAGTATTTTATCAGCGCACTTATCTAAGCATTGGCAGATACCATTGTGGCATGGGGTGCAACGTATTGATAACACCATCAGTCAGCAAGGACTGAGCCGTGCTGAACGCTTGAATAATTTGGACAATGCCTTTGCCTTAATCGAAAAGCCACCGGTCAAGCGCTTAATTTTATTCGATGATGTCGCCACCACTGGTGCCAGTCTGCAAGCGTTAGGCCGTGCATTTCACGACTCAACTGCTGTTGCAGGTGTAAACCCATCACAAACGCCTAACCCTTACCAGGTTTTTGCGTATGCATTAGCGCACGGTAACCAGTGATAGATTATCACTAATCTATTGGTGTCTACTATTATGTTGCTAATGTGTTACCTTACCGCTATATTATGAATATACCTTAGCTAAATTTGTTATTTCTCTATAATTTTCGATATAACCGTTACTACAACACCATTTATCAATTTAAATGGAATAAAAATTGCAGTGCAATATTGTATAGAAGTCTTATAGATAATTAAAAAATGAGGCGAGCTATACCGGCTTCATTACTATAAAAATTAGGTATTTATTGCCTTTAAGAAATTAGAGCTGCACACAGCCATAAATAGGATTTGATGTGAACGCATCTGCGAAAAATATACCTTACCAATTGCGAATGAACAGCTCAGGATTCACCCTGATTGAGCTGATGGTAACGATTGCTGTGCTTGCCATTATTGTTAGTATCGCTGCACCTAATATTAGTACTCAGCTGGCCAACCAGCGTGTCAAATCAACTACAGCTACTCTTGCTAATGCGTTAAAAGAAGCAAAGGTTGAAAGTATACTCCGTCGTCAACCATTAACGTTGAGCTTCGATAATACTAAAAAAACTATCAAGATTGATCATATGGTTTTAGGCGTGGTAAAAACTAATATAGCAAGTTATAAATATGATGCTAAAAGCACAATTAAACCAAATGCCACTAGTACTAAGTTCAGCCCAAATAAAACTGCGAATGCTACTGTATATAGTATATGCGATAGCAATAACGCTGCTACTCCTTTAAAAGTAACGGTTAGTGCTATAGCAGCTATTAGCGTTAAGTCGGAAGGAACTTGCACATGAATATTATTAGTAAGCAAATTGGCATTGGATTGGTGGAGGTGATGGTAGCTTTACTTCTACTAGCCGTAGCAGTGTTGGGCTTCAGTGCATTGAATATGGTATCAGTGAAAGCTACAGATGATAGTGTATTAATTGCCAATGCTAATACGGTGATGCGTGGACTATCTGAAGACTTGAGACTAAATCCTAAGAATATACCAGGTTATCAGAAGGAGATACAGAGTGTTTTAGGGAATGTCTCTGACACAAAAGATTATTGTGCTGCGGTCACAGACTATAAAACTAGTAGTGTGACGAAGAACTGTGATAGCGATTCATGTACTGCAGAAGAATTAGTAAAATATAATAGTTGGAGCGCTATGCAACAAGCTTGTAATAATGGCATATTGGTTAATATGGTTACCTGTCCAGGCACTGCGGATAAACAACTACGCCAATGTATTATTGCTTCATGGAATGGCACAAAACCAATTTTTGCTGCTAATTCGCAAAGTAATAAAGCTTGTGCCGACACTTCTGGTATATACCATGCCGGTTCTGACTGTGTGATTATGGAGTCCTACTAATGCTGCTTAATCGTACTCAAAAAGGTTTTTCTTTAATTGAACTGATGATATCCCTTACATTAGGTCTTCTGATCTCGGCAGCGGTTATGCAGGTTTATCTCACAAGTATCAAAACCAGTAGCGTGCAGTCCGGTGGTACAGATATATTAGAAGCGAGTATTTTTGGTATTCAAAATATTGAGAAAAGTATCAGGCTTAGTAATTTAGGTATGGCGGATTCTAATAACCCTTTCACTCCTTTAGCTGGTGTGGTTATGACCAGTGATACCAGTCTAGTTAGTGCCTCCCAAACAGATAAATCTAAAAACAATATGAATGGCATTAAAATGGGTGGAACCGTAACAAGCGCTGGTACAGATGCCATCGATGCTAAATATCTAACAAAAAGCGGAATAGCGGCAAGTAATATTACTGGTCTGACAAGCTCACAATTGACTATTCAATATGAAGCACCGCAGGATATGTATGATTGCGAAGGTACTTTAGTTCGAGGGCCTATAGAAATAGAACGCGATGGTCGTTTAGAGCTTATACCGGGACAGGTTATCGTTCAAAGGTATTTTTTAAGAGAAGTAGCTCAGAATGACAAATCTAATTATGAATCTAATATAAAAAGCTATGAGCTACGTTGTGATGCTGGACGATATGTAAAAGAGATTTTAAATTCAGCAGAGCTTGATTTACAAAAAATTAATGATAGTACTATATTAAAAGAGAGTCGAAATATTAGAGATTTTGGTGACATAGGAGAAGTGGTTATTCCGAGAGTGGATTATTTTGGGGTGTTATTAGGGGTAGAAGTTGTAGAACCACTAACTTCTTCCGTGACTCTGAGGTATTTTACTCCTGAGCAGTACATGAGCTATTTAAAGGGTTTAGCGACTGATTCTACTATCACAACTGATATTATATCCGTAAAACTCTCTGCTCTAGTACGTGCTGACCGTCCATTAACGGGAGAGACAGGAGCGTCTAGATTTATCATATTTGGAGAGCCAAAGACTTTGTCAGCAGATACCTCTAAAGCTTTTATTCGTAGGGTATACGAGTCAAATATAATGTTAAGAAACTCAAGAGCAATCAAAGAGAGCTCTATATAAGCTATCTAATAAGTTAAGCGTATATGCTGACTGCAAGAGGATAAATGAGATGCGTAAAAAATCACAGGAAGGCGTTACTCTTATAGTCGTGCTACTTTTCTTAATGCTGATTACTTTGGTAGGTGTTATCGCAGTTAAAAGAAGTACAACGGACCTAAAAGTCGCCACTGCCGATCAAATAGATACGTTTCTATTAAACTCATCAGATAGTGGTAATAAGCGTATAGAGAAAATTTTTGATAATGACGAAGATCAAGATTATAAAGATGCGGTTATTAAAGGCAGTGGGATGTTTGGCTACTATCTTTCTGAAGCAGGGAGCGCAAATCGTAACGATCAGTATATTTTCTGCTATAACCCACGACAGGGTAGTTTTGCCAAATTAAATCAAGCCAGTATTGTAAAGCCAAATGGGAGTACGGTATTGACAACAGGCAACGGTTACTGCGACATATCTAAGGCAGATAGCTATGCTAGCGCCCGCAGTAATGTTGTTACGCAGATTAATATTACTCGTCCATCAAAAGCGGTAGTAGGACAAGGGAATTTTAAATCAGTAACACAAGGCTCGGGCATACAGGCAAATGAGCCTAGCAACGAGTCTGCTGTTTTTAATATTCATTCTACCTCGATCCTGCCCAGTCTATCGAACGCTAATAAACAAGCAATAAATGATTGTTTAAAAAAGCCTATTGCTCCTAATGATGGAACCACTAAGTCTTTGGATGAGTGCATGAAAGATGCGGGTATCCCTAGCAAGACGTTGGTACAGCAAGCCTATGTCAAAAATGTCGTTAAAAATACTGTCTGTTATGGCTTTGGTGTAGGAGACGGTAAAATAGATGAAGATTGTCAGAAACTGGTTGGCATTGATGTCAATGGTAACCGTAAGACAGCCGCTAACAATTAATTGATAGATAAACAAGGCCTCCATTAGTCCTTTTAACAGTTGTAGTTAAATAAGAGTACTCATCATGATTTTAAAAAAGCTCATACCTAATCAGTTACGATATTCTAAGCTTAGCCAGACTGTTAAGCCTTTATGCTATGCCGTTGCACTCTCTATGGTGGCTTTACCCGTTAATGCGGGTAGGAACGATCTGGGTGATTTGGAAATATATAAAGCAGCAGAATCAGGTGGTGCTGTACTAACGCTAATGCTCGATACTTCGGGATCTATGAGTACGAAAGATTTTAGGGGTGGTGATTCTCGACTGACCATATTACAAAAGGCTTTGACGGATTTATTATCAAAAAAAGATGCGTCCGGTAATTATACCTTATCAAGTAATAATATCATCGGTCTGGGTCAATACTCTGTGGACAAAGACGGTGATGGATGGGTTGATGGCAAAGCAGGTAGTATCTTAGTACCAGCACGTAAGCTTGACGAAGTACAACGTACTAAACTTATTGCTACTCTAACAGCTTTTAGCGCAAGTGGTAATACACCAGCCGCCAATGCTTATGCTGAAGCAGGTGCGTATATGATGGGTACAACAACAGTATCGGCAACGAACCAAACGGCATTTAAAGTTCTTGGAAGAATAACCAAAAATAGTAGTGGAAACTTTGTTTTAGAAAAGTGTGTCAATAATGCTGCGACTGCTAGTACTTTGACCTCTCAAAGCACCACGAAAACTATTCAAATATTAGACTGTAAACCCGGTAGGTATAATCAGCTAGCTATTGGACTAACTAATAGTCTAACTGGTAATGATGAGATAGCTAAAAACGTACTAGTAGGAGTAGATGACTTTTGGACAGAAAACTCAAACACACGTTACTATCTTAAAAAAAATCAGAAAGTGTTAAATGATACTGATCAAAGTGGTTACACGACTTCAGTTGAAGACGCTAAAGATCAGAACAATGATTACCTGACTTATAACGCACCAGTTTCTGATTCACAGTGTAGCGGCTACGGTATTTACTTTTTGACAGATGGTGTACCTAACGGATCGTCTAATTCCACTGCTTCTGGTTTGATGAACTTAAGTCTCGAAGGAAATGGAAGCGCTTTGAGTCTGGACGGTACTTGTTCTGGTGGTCTAAGCAAGATTAATAATAGCACTGGCTGGGCATGTATGGGTGAGTACTCTAAAAAACTGCGAGACGTCACCAATCCTTCCAAACGCTCAATACTAACCGCCACTGTTGGGTTTGGTAAAGAATTTGCTGGTATTAAGACTTCGGTAGATGGCGCTGGTAAGACGGTATATCATTGTGATGAGTCAGCATCATCATCATATAAACCTTCTCAAGATGCTAAAAACCTGTGTGAGTTAGGTAGTGAGGCCTATGGTGGCGGTGGTTTTTACTACACGACAGATGCAGATAGCCTTGCAGCCAGCGTGACAAGCTTCACTGCTAAACTAACTCAGGTTATTGAAACTGCCCCTTCAGGCACCATTACGATTCCCAATGATCCATTAAGTTCTACCAATTTGCAGCCATTTGCTTATTTACCTATGCTCGAGCCAAAAGTAGCTGGTTCTCAGTATGTATGGCCTGGAAATTTAAAGAAATACAATGTCTATCAAGGTACGCTATATGGTAAATCTACTTTCCCATTTAGTGAGTCTAGTAGATTATATGTAGATGATGATGGTGATGATTTTCCAGATGATTTAAGTAAGAGCACTCAAGATCTGTGGAGCACCATAGACTATAAAAATGATAAAGGTGAAAGTGCGAATAATTCGATCTATGCAGGTGGCGCTTATGCACGTTTAAAGGCGCCGACTGCCGGAGCTAATGCTAATACTACCCGTAATGTGTATGTTGAGAGTGGAACTGGTAGCAATACCAAGCTAGTAAATATTAAAGTGACAAATGGTACTGTGATTGGGTTTGATCAGTTAGATACAGATTATGGAGTAGCAGAAAAGTTGTATCTACTATCCTTTTTGGGATACAGCGTGTCCACAGATGCTGCAGCAACTATTGCTGCTTTAAATACAGCCGCCAAACAAACAACAGCATTTAATGACATAGTAAAAAATCCACCAACTCAAGAGGTGAAGGTATTAGGAGGCGTAGTACACTCTAAACCAAAGCAAGTATCCTACGGTGCAGACTTTACAACTGATGGTGAGATATCTAACGATGAAAAAGATCGTGATGACTATATTATGTTTGGCTCTATGGACGGAGCACTACATTTAGTATCATCAGAAAAAGGCGAAGAAACATTTGCCTTTATTCCTAAAACTATTATCAAACAGCAATTAAAAGCGCTAAAAGCAGACAGTGAAGGCGCTGTAGGTAGAACTGTATTCGGCGTTGACGCACCATGGACGAGTAGTTCAGTACTAGAATATGACTTTTCAGGAACGCCCAAAAAAGTAAAGGCGACGTCAGTAAAAGCATATGGTGGCCTAAGAATGGGCGGTAAAGGCGTATACGGCTTGGATCTAACTACAAAAGATAAACCAACCTTCTTATTCTCTAAAAATACGACTGATGCTGGATTTTCTCGTTTAGGACAAGTTTGGAGTGAACCTACAGTCGCAAAAATTAGAATGAAGAAAGGAACAAAATACGAGTCTAAAGATGTGATTATCGTTGCTGGTGGTTATGATACTTGCTATGAGAATCCAAGTTTCAAATTACAAACTAGTGGTGACAATACAAGTTGCGATAAAAAAACGCAGGCAGAAGGTAATGCGGTTTATATATTAGATGCTAGTGATGGTAGTATTATCTCGTCTATATCTGGTAGCGATAGTGGTACAAACCACACTAAAGTGACGAGCATGAATCATAGTGTGGTAGGTGGAATTACTGCTTTGGATCGGGATGATGATGGCAATATTGACCACCTCTATTATGCTGATTTGGGTGGTAGTGTTTATCGCGTGGATCTGAATGCAGGTGCGGCAAATGCTAATCTAGTTAAACGAGTTGTTAGAGTGCTTAAGGCCAGCTCGGATGACCAGACAGTACCGTATCGATTCTATGAAAGACCTATAGTCAGTTTCTATACTAGCCCTTACCAGGAAATATTTGCGTCGGTAACTGTTGCATCAGGAGATCGCAGTACGCCGCTTTCTATGCTGAGAGATACTGATAACCCTAACTATTTATTTAATCTTTTTGATTATGATATCGCTCAACCTAGTATTTTTAGCTATACAGCTGATAGTTTGACGACTACAGATAAAACAATTGATGATTTAGTTAACCTACCATTTAATGAAAATGATGCTTTGAAAGATATAACTAATCGTAAAACGCTGTTACAGACGATAGCGAAAGGAGCCTATGACGATGATGAGAAACGTTATATCTACGATTATGCAGGCTGGCGTTATCCACTAACCTATTTTGATGGGTATAGCGGTGTAGAGGGAGTAAAGTCTGTAGGAGAACCTTTAGCATATGGCAATAGATTATATACAACTGTCTATAGTCCAGAGATGGTTTATGATGAATCTGATAACTGTTCTGCTAGAGTAGTAGGTGGCTCAGAAAGACAAACATACTGTATGCCTTATGGAATATGTGAGGATACTGAGTCACTTGACGGAACGGCAGGGTATACTCGCGCTGGTAAAGGAATACAAGAACTGACATTAGGTGCTTATAGTAAAGACCAGCGTAATGTCAAAATGCTCATTGGCCCTCAATCATTGGCCGATCAAGTTAAAATTGCTAATCGAAATAACAATAATGTTGGTTCAGGGGGATTAAACCAAACCGATGAGGCTGGCTTGCAAGTAACGAATAATACAATAGTAAATGATGGTACAACTGGTAGTGGTGGTAAGTCTGATAGCGTAGTCGCGACCAATGGCAAAGCGACAAGTGATAGTCCTCTAGGGTATGAGAAGTACAAGTTTATACCGAAGAGATGGTATGAGATGTACGAAAAGGATAAGTAACATGAAACCTTACTCAAAAAAGACTATCACTCGATTACCATTGCGCTCAGCAGGTTTTACACTGATTGAGCTAATGGTAGTAGTGGCTATTGTAGCCATACTTGCCGCTATTGCCATTCCTAGCTATCGTCGCTATGCGGTTATCAATGCGGAGCGTGATGTACAAGCTAAAATGCTGCAGTTAGAGATACAGTTAGAGCGATGGCGAGCAACAGCGTTAACTTATAAAGGTTTTAGACCAAAAGTAGTTAGCAGTAGTAGCACAGCGACGTACGCCTATGATGCTAACAACACAACTATCTATGTCCCTCAAGGTAGTGATTCAACCAATTATCGTTATCAGATCACATTAGTGGATGGTGTCAATACTGCTAGCTCATTAGTACCAGCTACTACGACAGGTATTGACAATACAACTGGTAGAAACTGGAAGATGCTAGCTGAACCAAGAGGTTCGGGGGTTACAGAATATGCTAGCTATTTTATGCTATCTAGCACAGGTTTAAGCTGTCAAAATAAAAATAAAGTGAAAATAGGAGATAGTGATTGTGGTACGGGTCAAGGAGAGTGGTGATGTGGATTGATTCGAACACGACAGTCACCGTTTTTAAGAAGCATTCTGGTTTTACATTGATCGAACTAATGATCGTCGTCGCCATCATTGGAATTCTAGCAGCGATTGCTTATCCTAGTTATCAACAGTACGTTATCAAATCCAAACGTACCGATATGATGAGCGAAATGCAAAACATCGCGTCAGAGATTGAAAGCCGTAAATTGGTTCAGGGACGCTATAGTAATGATCTGATTACAGGTTTGGGTGGCAGTTATCCTCAAGAGGGAACCGCACTATATACCATATCATTTAGTCCAAATCCGCTAACCTCTCAATGGACAATAACGGCAAAGCCTATTAATGGAAATAGAATGAAAAGTGATGGAACGTTAACTTTGAATTATCAGGGTCTTAAATGCCGTGATAGTGCTTGTGGCACTGGCAGTGAATGGCGATAAATGTTAAACATTTATAGTAACTGACAAAAAACGTCAGCCAAAATTACTATTTGCTCTCAAAAGTATATCAGTTGACAATTTTCAGTAGGTTAGCAGTAACATTGGTAGCTCTATGTAAGGATTATAAGACAATAAATGTCTAAGTGATGCCAGAACTAGGAGTTATAGCCTTGTTTTAGCTATAAAAACAACAATAGTGATATTTTGGCACGCTACCTGCAACAGTTATAGTAAGAAAGAAATTTATCATATCTCTAAAGATAAAATGCGCTAATAGCCAGCTATCTTTATATACCCCTAAAGGAGTTCTTATGAACACTGCACAAAAAGGTTTTACCCTAATCGAACTAATGATCGTCGTTGCTATTATCGGTATCTTGGCTGCGATTGCTATTCCACAGTATCAGAACTATGTGGGTCGTGCTAATATCGCCGCGGCAGTCTCTACGATAACAGCCAACAAAACTGGTTTAGAAGAGTATGTCATGGAATATGGTGAGTTTCCAGACGGTACTACTAAACCAGTTGCAGCTAAGGCGGAGTCAGCACCTAACGCAGGAGATGCAGTAGCTGCTGTACGTGGTGAGCGAGCTGAAGACTTAGGTATCGTTAATCCATCATTTGGTACTATTAAAGTAAAAGAAGATGCAGCTATTAAGGGCGCAGGCACTATACAGCTTACATTTAATAGTGGTAATCCAGGAATCAATGGTAATCAAATACAGCTTGTCCGTGATGCTAATGGAACATGGAAATGTGTTAGTAACGTAGATAAGAAATTTGAAAACAAGTCATGTGCTATCGATAGCTTAACCAAAATTTAATAAGTAATGATTATTTTCATAAATTAATTAGAATACTGTATTTCATAAAAAAAGCCAAACTTTGTGTCTGGCTTTTTTTATATCTAAAATATATGTTGGCACAATTAGTACATTAATAGCAAGTGTAGGCTGGGCTTTTAGCCCAGCTCAAATCACGTAAGGTTGTGATGCTGGGGAAAATGCCAAGCCTACAAAGAGTCTCGTTTCATATCAAAAAGCCAAACATTACGTTTGGCTTTTTTGTATTTAAAATAAGTGAAACCCTGAATGCGTCAATTTTTGAAGATTTATAAAATGTAAAACGCTGGATTAAAGCCACAGCCTACGAGATATGCATTAACGTTAGTATTCAAACAAACAAAAAGGCTGAGCAAATGCCACAGCCTCTAAATTTTTAAGAGCAGTTTTAATTAACAACCTACTTCTCTAAATACTGAATTTTACCTTCCACACCATCCCACTTTTCAGCTTCTGGCAACTGACCTTTCATCTCAGTGATATTCGGCCATTTTTGAGCCAGATCAGCGTTCAGCTCAGTGAACATCTCTTGCCCTTTTGGCACTTCATCTTCTGAGAAGATCGCATTGGCAGGACATTCAGGCTCGCATAGCGCGCAGTCGATGCACTCATCAGGATCGATGACGAGGAAGTTTGGGCCTTCATAAAAGCAGTCCACAGGACAGACTTCCACACAGTCGGTGTATTTGCAAAGAATGCAGTTATCTGTAACGACAAAGGTCATAGTGATGTCTACCTGTTATTGGATTGAGCAAAATAGAATATTTGAAAAATAAAGCATATTTTAGCGCCTTTACCGCTATTTGACAATTCCCTTTAATGACTAATGAATTTCTTAAGATGATAGAGCAGGTCATGCGCTTGCTTGGGTGTTAGGTTGTCAGGGTTAATAGCGTTAAGCTCATCTTGCAAGCTAAATAGCTGATTTTGCTGTGGATTATTATTCGTAGTTCTAGTTTGGCTATTACTGCTGCCATTTTCTTTTTCTGCCTCGTCATTATAAGCCTGCTGGCGTTTATCCTTTACTGACTTAGCTAAGTCATTTTTGTCATCAACTTTATCTATCACAACTTTTTCGTTTTCTGTTTTTAGGGTATTTATTTTCAAGTTATCTGTTTTTAAGTTGTCTACTAGGTAGCGCTTGGCATCATTCAATACTTGAGTGGGAATCCCCGCCATTTTTGCCACATGCAGTCCAAAGCTAGAGCTGGCAGCGCCTTCACGTATTTGATGTAGTAGCAGTAGCTGTCCATCGACTTCACTGGCAGCGACATGGACGTTGCGAATATTAGCATGGCTGCTTTCAGCGTGATTTGTACTCTGCGCCAATTTTGTCAGTTCAAAATAATGGGTGGCAAATAAGGTCAGGCAGCCAATCTCTACCAGTCGATTGACACAAGCGTGGGCGATTGCCAGACCATCAGTCGTCGCCGTACCGCGTCCGACTTCATCCATAAGCACGAGCGATTTATTGGTCGCTTGATTGAGAATATTGGCGGTTTCAATCATCTCCACCATAAAGGTCGATTTCCCGCCCGCCAAATCATCAGCCGAGCCAATACGGGTAAAGATACGGTCGATATCACCGATATGCGCACTAGATGCTGGGACAAAGCTACCACAATGGGCGAGTAGGACAATCAATGCGGTTTGGCGCATATAAGTCGACTTGCCGCCCATATTAGGCCCGGTAATCATTAATAATCGTTCAGGGTGCTCGTCTTTACTGTCATGACTGCCTAAAGCGCAATCATTGGCGACAAAATGGCTCGTAGGTTGAGAATTGTTGCTTTTATTAACAGTATTTCCAGTATTGGCTGGATTTAACGCCGCTTCGACGACGACATGACGACCTGCTTTGATATCGATACTGGTTTGGCTATTATTCAAGCTATTTTCTAAGTTATTATTTTCTAAGCCGCTAGCCTCTTTTAAGTCTTTACTCATGACTGGACGCCGCCAGTTATAAGTAATCGCAAGTTGCGCCCAATTACTAAGCACATCTATTTGTGCAATAGCCGCGCTTAGCTGTTGTAGTTCCGCTAAATGGCTGCTTAACAGTGTCAACAGTTGGTGATACAGCTGTTTTTCACGAGTTAACGCTAATGTCTGTGCGCTTAGATACTCGGTCTCGACTCTCTTTAGCTCATCGGTGATAAAGCGCTCGCTGCTCTTTAGCGTTTGCCGACGGATAAAGTGCGCCGGTGCATTTTTTGCCTGCATTTTAGGCAATTCAAAATAAAAACCGCTGACTTTATTAAAGCCCACTTTTAGGCTGGGCAATTGGCTTTCTTGACGCGCTCGCTCTACCATGTCGTCCAATGTCACTTGAATATTGTCATGCAAATGGGTTAAACGATCAAACTCGTCATCATAGCCCGCTGCCAACATACCACCATCACGGATATGTGCAGGTGGTTCAATGACAATAGCACGCTCGATTAACTCAGCCACCGCTTGAACGGCTGGCAGCCTGGCAGGCAATTGCTGCATCAACATCGGCAATAGACCAGCGTCTTCATGGCTGATACCTGACGCTGTCAGTAGAGTGGTAATCTGGGCGCTGCTAGCGATACCATCGGCAAGCTTGCGTAAATCACGAGGTTTGGCACTCATCAGCCCGATGCGACTACTGATTCGCTCAATATCGCCAATGGTATTCAGTGTTTCTCGTAAACGTGTAACCAGTGAGCTATTTTCTGAATGCTGATGTGAATTACCATCCGCATTCAATAGAGACGCTATCGCATCTAGACGCATATTGATGCGTGCATGCTGACGCAGTGGACGCTTCATTTGCTGTAGCAGTAGCCGTTTGCCCATAGGCGTCTGACACTCATTAAGTACGGATATGAGTGACGTACCTTGAGGACTGACGGGCGCAAATAGCTCAAGGTTCTGTTGGCTATTGGCATCGATAATCAAATAATCATCGTCATGCTCAACGATGATCCGATTGACTTGGGGAATATGTCGCTGTTGGGTTTGTTTGGCATAATGAATAAGCGCTGCGCAACTGGACTGGCTGAGTAAGGCATCACTGATACCTAATCCATCTAGACGTTGAACGTCAAACTGTCGACAGAGTGTGGCGCTAGCATGCTCACGGTGGAAGTCGGCGGCAGCGACTTCAATAATAGGACAATCGAGGTGCGTGCGTAGCCACAGTAGCCACGTCTCATCAAGGGTCTCGCTAACGATACATTCGCTAGGTGCAAAGCGCGCCAAAACGGTGAGTATCTGCGCTTGTAAAGCTTCGATATCAGGGTTGTTTGAATTGAGCGCTTGCGTGGTCAGCGTCCCTGCCGCCAAATCAAGTTGGCTGATACCTGCTTGCAAAGGTTGGCCAGTCTTACGCGTAGAGGTCACGTTCGGCAGACAAACATCGATAGCAACGACAGTGGGGGTATGATTGGGAGCAATCAACGCATCATCAGTAATGGTTCCGGCAGTCAAGGTCTTAACCACCTCACGGCGCATGATACTATTGGCGGCTGTTTTGCTCGTATCTTTTTTCTGCTTGTCTCCTATTATAGGGACCGCCGTCGATGTCGACTCATCGATCTGCTCGCAGACAACGACAGTCTCTCCTGCCGCAATGAGCCGAGCCATATAACTGTCTGCCGCATGGAAGGGGACACCTGCCATGGCTATCGTGTTGCCTGCTTTATCCGTACCACGGCGAGTGAGCGTGATATCGAGTATCTGCGCCGCGCGCTTGGCATCATCAAAAAATAACTCATAAAAATCACCCATCCGGTACAGCAGTAGCGCTTGTGGATAGTTGGCTTTCATGGTTAGATATTGCACCATCATCGGCGTATGGTCTGCCAAGTGATAAACGGCATCGCCTATGATTAACGGTTCAGCTGAATGAGGATTTTGAGCGGATGGTTTAACGGTCATGCAGGATCTCTTATGATGCTTAAATGGGTCTACGTGGGGCGAAATGCTGGTTTTTATAAGAATAAATAACGGCTGAAGGTTAGTAAATCATTACGTTAAATGTTGCAGGGAAAAGCTTGAGATATTAAGACTATAAGCGCTATTTTAACACGTCCTACAACGTTTTTACGTCGGCAAATATCTACTCATTGCTCTTGTATCCATCGCCGTCATAACCATATATAATGACGGCACACTTAATTGGGCGATACTTCATTAGGCAAGATTTTATTATAAAGTTATTAGGCAATCGTTTATTGGACTGCCTTAAATAAAACCGTAATCAGCCAAATAATGAATAAGCAGCGAGTAAAGCGCTGTCATGCGTACTAATTATCGAATATTTCCATAGGTCAAAAAATTATGTTATCAAAGATTATAGGCAGTGTGGTTGGCACCAAAAATGACCGCGAATTAAAACGCATGCGCAAAGTGGTCAGCAAGATCAACGCACATGAGGCGACGATACAAGCCCTGTCTGATGAGCAATTACAACAAAAAACCGAAGAGTTTAAAGCAAGACACCAAAATGGTGAAAGCTTAGATGCATTATTACCAGAAGCGTTTGCGGTTTGCCGCGAGGCATCGCTACGTGTCAATGGCATGCGCCACTACGATGTGCAGCTGATCGGTGGTCTCACCTTGCACGAAGGCAAAATTGCTGAGATGAAAACCGGTGAAGGTAAAACCTTGATGGGTACCTTGGCGATGTATCTCAACGCTATTAGCGGCAAAGGCGTCCATCTGGTGACGGTCAACGATTATTTGGCCGCCCGTGATGCGGAATTAAACCGTCCGTTGTTTGGCTTTTTGGGAATGACGGTTGGGGTGATTTATTCACAACAACCACCTCAAGAAAAAATCGACGCCTATCAAGCAGATATCACCTACGGTACCAATAACGAATATGGCTTTGATTATCTACGCGATAACATGGTGTTTAGTTTAGGCGAAAAAAAGCAGCGCTCATTAAACTTTTGTATTATCGATGAAATTGACTCTATCTTAATCGATGAGGCGCGTACGCCGCTGATTATTTCGGGTCAAGCCGAAGATTCTTCACGTATGTATGCATTGATTAATACTATTATTCCGGTGCTAATTCGTTCAAAAGATGAAGAAGCCAATAAGAATAACGAAGAAGAAGATTTTTGGATTGATGAAAAGAACCGTCAGATCGAGATTAGCGAAAAGGGCTATGAAAAAATTGAGCGTTTCCTAATCGAAGTGGGCGAGCTGGGCGAAAACGAAAGTTTATATAGCCCAAGCCGTTTGCCGCTATTGGCACACGTCCAAGCCGCCATTCGTGCCCATCATGTCTTTGTCAAAAACGTCCATTATATTGTCGATGATGGCGAAGTGGTCATCGTTGATGAAAACACTGGTCGTACTATGCCAGGTCGTCGTTGGTCAGAAGGGCTGCATCAAGCGGTCGAAGCCAAAGAAAACGTCGAGATTCAAGCAGAGAACCAAACGCTGGCAACCACCACGTTCCAGAACTATTTCCGTCTCTATGACAAATTGTCTGGTATGACCGGTACGGCTGATACCGAAGCGGCAGAGTTCAAATCAACGTATGACCTAGACGTCATCGTGATTCCAACGCACGAGCCCATTGCGCGTATCGATATGGATGACCAGATTTTCTTGACCAAGTTAGGAAAATATAAAGGCATCATTCGCGAGATTAAAGAGATTCAAGCCAAAGGTGCGCCAGTATTGGTTGGTACGGCGACGATTGAAGCCAGCGAAGAATTGTCGTACTTACTGGATCAAGAAGGCGTCAAGCATAACGTGCTAAATGCCAAGCAGCATGAGCGTGAAGCCGAGATTATCGCGCAGGCTGGTAGCCCAAAATCGGTCACCATCGCCACCAACATGGCCGGTCGTGGTACTGATATTATCCTTGGTGGTAACTGGCAGTCGTTTATCGAAGACATTGATTCGGTCAGCCCAGAAGAGATGAAGCGCCTGAAGGCAGAATGGCAAGTCAAACATGACCAAGTCGTTGCGGCTGGTGGTTTGCATATCATTGGTTCTGAGCGCCATGAATCACGCCGTATTGATAACCAGCTACGTGGTCGTGCCGGTCGTCAAGGTGACCCTGGTATGTCGCGCTTCTTCTTATCGCTCGAAGATGACTTGATGCGTATCTTCGCCGGTGACCGCGTTGTCAATATGATGCGCGCCATGGGACTCAAAGAAGACGAAGCCATTGAGCACAAAATGGTCTCCAAATCGATCGAAAACGCGCAAGGTAAAGTTGAGAGCCGCGATTTTGATGCGCGTAAAAATCTCCTCAAGTATGACGATGTTGCCAATGAGCAGCGTAAAGTGATCTATGGTCAGCGCGATGATTTGCTCGCAGATATGGATCTGCTAGAGGCCATTGAAGTCATGCATCATGAAGTCTATAACGCCATGATTAGCCAATTTATCCCACCAGGTTCTATCGATGACCAATGGAATGTTGATGGATTGGAAGATGAGCTTGAGGATGAGTTTAAGATATCAATGCCGATTAATGATTGGCTAGATGAAGATCGCCGCCTAGATGAAGAAGGGCTACGCGCCAAAATCATTCAGACAGCACTGGATCATTATCATGGTCGCCGTGAGCAAATGGGTGAAAAAGATGCCGCCCAGCTTGAGCGTCATTTTATGCTGCAAAGCCTAGACAAGCACTGGAAAGAACATTTGACGCAAATGGATCAGCTGCGCAAAGGTATCCATCTGCGTGGTTATGCGCAAAAAAACCCTGAGCAAGAATATAAGCGGGAATCGTTTGAGTTGTTCCAAATGATGCTAGGGGCGATTAAGTCAGAGACGGTACAAGATTTATCACGTGTCCATATCCCGACCAAAGAAGAGCTGGCGGCATTAGAAACGCAGCAACGTGAGAATGCTGCTCATATGCGCATGCAATTCGAGCATGATGATATCGACAACTTAGATAGCAATGCGGACAATAATGCAGCAGAGCAGGGGCAACCACAAAACCGTAACCCTAATAGCGGCGCGGCAGGGATAGGCGCTGCGATTGGTGCTGGTAATAATGCGGATCGCAACTTTAGAATCGGTGATGAGCCAAATCCATACGCTGGTATGAATATCAGCCGTAACGCACCTTGCCCTTGTGGTTCGGGACTTAAATATAAGCAATGCCACGGCAAAATCTAAAGCGCTACCGTTAGGGATAAGTAAGCCGTCCTAAAAGCGTTTTCAATGGTCGTAACAAGCCCTCATCTAACATAGATGGGGGCTTTTTTTAACGCTTATGAAAAGTATAGTCACAATCTCCTAAGAACGCGACAATAGCAGCAGTGCATGATGGTTCGATATTACTTTTCATTGACTATACTTGCTAAGTGGATAAGAATATTCAGTTAATTATTCAAACAATAAGCAATGGCTTTGTAGCGATTGTTTACAAATTCAGCATAGGCGTGAATTTATGGACACGCTATAGTGTTTAACATATTTATTTGGGAGCGTATTATGAATGTAGAATTATTAAAACAGTTGCGTACCTCTGTTGTGATGACAGGTTTATTGGCCGGTGCTCTAACGGTTGGAGCCTGTCAACAAAAGCAAGAGCCTGAGCAGAGCCTAGAAGACAACATAAGCGAAGAGCAATCTGTTCCTATGTCTGCCGAACCTGCCGAGCCCAATAATGTGATAGTCGCTCCACAAGATGCGTCAGCCAGTGAGGTAGAGGATGATACTGTTGCTTCGGTGAACGGTGGTGTGACGCAGATAAACTATCTGTGTGCTCCTGAGTTGCAAGTTGCAGCAACTTATAAAGATACCGATAACCAAGTGGTCATTGCTACTGCTCAAGGAACAACAACCTTGATGAAAACCAATGACGCTAGCAATCCTGAAGTTTTTGAAGCAAAGACTGCTATGGACGGTGGAGAAGGTTTTGTGCAGTGGCGTGTGGCACACGAAGCGCGTGAAACGGGCGTGATGCGCACAGCAGGTGCAGATGCCGCTAATGTGAACACTTATGAATGTAAGAAAACATCATAATCAATAAGCAAGCAATCAAGAAAAAAGCAACGTTGTCGTTGCTTTTTTTATATCTGATTTTTGAGTTATAGTCAAAATATCCTAAAAACGCGACGGTATTGCTGATATCAATTTTTTATTAACGGTCTATTTCTTTTGAATAGGGCTGCGCTCATGTTCCAAAAACCCTTCCTCTGTCACGTCTAGCTCTTCATGCTTAAGCGTGACTTCGATATTGTCAGTATGGGTGTGGGTACTCTTGTTGACATCGACTTCTTGAATGACATAGGTGTCTTTAGTGATGGTCGCTACTTGACGCGATAAGATAATCTCAATGGGCGCATCACCGATTTCAACTTGCTTGCCATTGATAGTCACGACCGCCTTGCTGTCGAGCGATGGTTCAACATGGCGCAGTATGTCCTTATCATCGTAATTGCCTGACAGTAAATCCTGACTTTCGGCATCATTATATTCGGTGCGGACGGTAATATATTCTTCTACCAACTCAATTGGCACTTGTATCGTCTTGGTTCGAGAGTGCTTAGTGACCGTGACCTTACCCACATCCAAGCGTTCTTTGTTAACGACAGGACGTTCTTCCAGTAACTCTAAACGCCCGCCATTGGCTTTTTGATTCAAGGTAGCCAATGGCTCTCTATCATGTTCAGGAGCAGGAAGTTTGTTTTCAGCACTATGATCAGCAATAGGCGGATTGGTATCGGTTGTTAGGGTTTCGTTATTATTATTGGCTGTCATCTTAATCTTCCTTATTATTAAATAGATTTCAAAAATATTTTATTAAAGATTTCTTTTTCATTAAAGGTTTCTTAATGATTATAAAACATCAGGGTTATCAATTACTGTTAACTTGATTATACAACTTGTCATCATTATAAAACTCGCCACAAAGTACGCTGAATTATAAAAATATGAGTTAGGATGTGTCATCAATTAGCACATTGATACATTTAATGGTCTTAAAATGGCTAAATTTAGCCAAACATCGTCAGAAATCTTGTCGATATGTTCATATTTACGGCAACTCATTCCTTGTTTGGCTGCAATTTTCCTCATTTTAAGCCTCACGATCTAAATGATGACACGCATTGACATAAAAAAAGACCAGAGAAAGACTCTGATCTTTATGAACTGAATGACATATTTAGCTGCTATTAGCAGCCATTTAATGCTTATCTACTTAATGAATCTAGTTTTCAGCATCAAATGACCGTTGTTGTATATTGTGTGCCACAAGTTACATGCCACGGGCGCGGCGTACATCTTCAGCAGTGATACCGTCGCGGTCGACAATATTGCCTTCACGATCAACCACATTACCATCACGGTCAATATCTAGCTCTTCACGCTGAATGGTCTCAACGATAGTCTCAGTATGACGCTCAGTTGTTTTACCAACGTTCACTTCTTCAGAAACGTAGGTTTCTTTACCAACGCGGGCACGTTCTGCTGAGAGCTCTACTTCGATGCTTTCATTGCCATTCACATCACCGATACGACGGTCAGTAGGGCGGTCAACATTGGTACGTTCGATATTAGCATGCTCTTCTTCTAGTTCAACATCTACATTACGTTCTTCAGTCACGACATGCTTACCAACTTTTACTAAACCGGCGACGATACGATCTTTATTAACGGTCAGACGCTCTTCTAGCAGCTCAAGCGTGTTTGGGGCTTCGTAGTTATGCTCAGCAATTTCCATACGCTCTTCTGCTGGCACGCTGTCAGCAACGAATGATTGGCGATCTTTTTCGTACTGCTCTTTATAGCTGTATTGATAGTCATGGTCATAGACGTCCATCGCTTCTACTTGCGCTTGCGTTAGACTATCAAAGAACACATCATCACCAACGATACGAGCTAAACCTGCTGGTACCAGTACTTCTTTTGAGCTAAACCAACCGCCTGCATCTACGATTAAGTAACGAATGCGACCAGTCGTATCTTCTACTAAGGCGCCTTCAATTTTACCGATTTTCTCTTCATTGACGCCATAGGCTGTTTTGCCCGTTGGGTCATAATAGTCATCACCAATAAGATCACGGTGGGTAGCTTGGATATCTTTTAAACGAATTAGTTGGCTCATTATTATCTTCCTTTTGTATGAGTAAATTATTAATAGTTTTTTTAGGTAGTTAAATTTTTGGTCTGGTAAAAAACTTTCAAAATTAATAAGTCATATAGATCTAAGTAGCTTCTACCTCAACTTGTAATTATCGTAACATCAGGATTTTGAATGAGATATATGAGCAAGGTAGCAAAGTGTGCACTTGAAGTAATTGCCTGTAAGATGCTGTAAAAGGAATGATAGATATATATATTTGAGTTAAGGCTTTCTTACGGTAAAGAACAAAACTTGTTTATTGAGAAATTTTTGCGCACAAAAAAACCGCAAAGCGTTTGGCAATGCGGTCTTTTAAAGAACAAAATACTATATTTTTAAGTCATACTTTAGCGCTTCAATGACACAGTGATTTTTAGTAATTACACTTTAAATCACAATGTTAACTTTAATACTCGTTACCTATGGTAGTTCAATGGCTACTGCTACTGCTTCACCGCCACCGATACATAAAGTAGCTACGCCTTTCTTACCACCAGTACGCTGTAAAGAGTTGATCAGGGTAATTAGGATACGTGCGCCAGAGCAGCCAACTGGATGGCCAAGGGCACAAGCACCGCCTTCAATGTTTACTTTGGCATGCTCAATGTTTAGCTCATCCATTGCAGCCATGGTCACCATCGCAAAGGCTTCATTGATTTCCCATAGATCAACATCGGCAACTGACCAGCCTGCACCGGCTAATACTTTTTCGATTGCGCCAATGGGTGCAATGGTAAATTCGCTTGGATGACGCGAGTTCGAAGCCGTTGCCACGATACGTGCTTGATAATCAAGGCCTTCAGATTTTGCTTGCGACTCTTTCATAACTACGACAGCAGCAGCGCCATCTGAGATTGAGCTAGCATTGGCGGCGGTAATCGTACCATCTTTAGCAAAGGCTGGGCGCAACGTAGGAATGCGCTCTGCATTGGCAAGACCGGGCTGTTCATCGGTGTCGACGGTTTGCTCGCCTTTACGCGTCTCAAAAGTAACGGGTTCAATCTCATTTTTGAAATGATCGTCTTTAATAGCAGTGAGGGCGCGATTCAGCGACTCAATGGCAAAGTTATCCATTTGCTCACGGGTATAGCCTTTTTCAATGGCCATTTCTTGGGCGAATTGACCCATTAGTTTACCCGTTTCGGCATCTTCTAAGCCGTCTAGGAACATATGATCCTTGACTTCTTTATGGCCCATACGATAGCCACCACGTGCGCCTGGCATAATATAAGGAGCATTGGTCATGGATTCCATGCCGCCCGCAACTGCGACATCGAAGCTGCCCGCTTTGATACCGTCATGTGCTTGCATCACAGCTTTTAGACCTGAACCACAAAGCTTATTAATAGTGACAGCACCGGTGGCATCAGATAGACCAGCTTTACGCATGGCTTGACGCGCAGGGCCTTGACCCAAACCCGCTGTTAAGATACAGCCCATAATTACTTCGTCAATCTTGTCCGCGCTAACACTAGAGCGAGCAACAGCGGCTTTAATGGCTGTTGCGCCTAGGTCGGTTGCACTGACGTCTTTTAAAGCGCCTTGGAAGCCGCCCATTGGGGTACGTGCGCCGTTTAAAATTACAATTGGATCATTTGACATTATTGTTGTTCCTTTTCATTTGTTTTAATAAAAGTCTGTGTGTTTAAACAAAAAAACGTGACTAAAATAATTTCTGTTAACGATAATATAAGTACGGCTGGATTTTATTCAAGGTTAAAACAATGGCTCATGAATGTGACTACAGTATTATCTATAGCAAAGTCTTAAAAGACTAGGGCGTGTCCTCAATTCAAGCGATTGTCTCTAAATGGGCTAAAAATGGCTAAATTTTGTCAAACATTGTCAAATAGCTGATTAATATCTCGATATTATTTGCGCTATTTTCCTCGTTTGACGGCAATTTATCTCATTTTTATGACCATTTTTAAAATGAGGATACGCCCTAAAATCAGCCATTATTAAAAACCAGTGATAAGCTTCTAACTTAAGCAAGCTCATCCAAACGAATACGTACTACTTTATCGGTAATGGTGTTTAGCTTTTCAATTTTTTCAATGGCCAGATTCATCTGACTCTCGACCACTGGTAGCGTCAAGATAATGACGGGTACTTGACCCAGCTTATGGGCAGGCTTTTGTAAAATAGCATCGATGTTGATACCGGCATCGCTAAGTATACGAGTGATATCAGCCAATACGCCAGGATTGTCAAAAGCATGAACGCGTAAATAATAGCCCGTGATCATCTGCTCAGCACGCAAGATAGGCGTATCTGATAGTTGTTCAGGAATAAAAGCTAAGTGCGGCACATGGTGGCCGTGGTTGTTTTGATTACTGTTGCTTTGATCGTCGTTGTCCTTGCTGCCCAATACCCGAACCAAGTCCATCACATCTGCCATTACTGCAGACGCCGTAGCACCAGCGCCAGCGCCATCACCACAATATAGCGTCTGCCCAAGCGGGTGCGAATTGACCAACACCGCATTTTTTACGCCATTCACATTTGCTAGTAGCGCATCTTGAGGAATCAGTGTGGGGTGAACGCGTAGCTCAATACCTGCATCGTCGCCATTGCTGCCTCCGCTATCACGGCGCACCGCAAAGCCTAAGTGTTTGATACGATAACCAAGCTCTTCGGCATAGTTGACGTCTTGTAGGGTGATACCAGTAATGCCTTCACAGTAGACTTTATCAAACTGTAGCGGAATACCAAAAGCAATCGAGGCGAGGAGGGCCAGTTTGTGCGCTGCATCAATGCCTTCGACATCAAAAGTAGGATCTGCTTCGGCATAACCCAGCTCTTGCGCCTCACTCAGCACGTCTGCAAACGGACGACCTTTATCGCGCATTTCGGTCATGATAAAGTTGCCAGTACCATTAATGATACCCGCCAACCAATTGATTTTATTAGCAGCCAATGCTTCACGCATCACTTTGATGATTGGAATACCACCTGCGACCGCCGCTTCATAAGCGACGTGGACATTATTGGCTTCAGCGAAAGCAAAAATCTCATTGCCGTGCTCAGCCAACAAGGCTTTATTTGCTGTCACCACATGTTTGCCGTTTTTGATGGCGTGCATGATGACGTCTTTTGCGAGGGTAGTACCGCCGATCACTTCGATGACGATATCGACATTGTCACTGGCAGCAATGGCCATCAAATCACTGTTTTGCATAATATCGGGATCGATATCATCACGCTGACGGCGCGTACCGACTTCGGTAATAATAATATCGCGTCCACTACGGCGTTTTAGCTCATCTAAATTATCATTGATTAAGTTGATCACGCCCGTTCCGACGGTGCCCAGACCAAGTATCGCTAGTTTGATGGAGTTGCTCACAGTATCCTCAAAAGGTTAAATATAGTGCAGCAATGACCAGCTGTTACGGTATCAGATGCGCTTACGGTACTAAACGTACGGTCTGCGCTCATCTTCCTAATGTCAGTCTTGCCATTGCTTCACTATAGTGGGATAAAAAATGCTTAGATAAAAAAGTATGTGGCTGATGTTGCCTTGCGCTTTATCGTATCATACCGACAAGCGCTTGTGACGTCTACTCAATGTCGCTGTGGTCAACAATATCAAAAATATATAACAGCTACTGAATCAATCGCTCGCGTTTAATTCAGTAGCTTACGTTCAATAGCCTGCGTTCGCTTAGATAGCACCAACTGCTTGAGCCAACTCGGCGGCTGGGAGATAACCACCTACTTGTTCGCCTGCTTCAGTAAATATCGCTGGCGTACCACGCACACCAAGTCTTGCGCCCAATGCCATATGCTCTTGCACCGGATTGCTACAGCTAGGCCCTTGGATATCTGCGCCTATTTTGGCCTGATTCATGGCAGCATTGCGATCCTCACTGCACCAAATCGCCTCCATTTTAGGCACTGATTCTTGACTACGTGGCCATGCGAGATAACGTACCTCGATACCGCGTGCATTGATGTCATTCATCTCTGAATGCAGCTTACGACAATAGCCACAGTCAGCATCGGTAAAGGCGTAGACCACAGCCTTGGTTTCACCTTTTGCAGGATAAATAATCATCTCGCTTTTATCGACGGCTGTTAGCGCTTCTTGCGCAGTACCAGCGACTAAGGCGGCGCTAATATCGACGGGGGCAGCGTCACCAACCGCAATGATTTGCCCTTGAATAATATGCTTGCCGGATTTGTCGGTAAAAAAAGCAGGCAGCCCTTCAGCGGTGACCCAATAGATATCATCCATATCAGTCGGCACGGCGGAGATGATTTTTTCTTCAATGCCAGAGGCGTTTAAGTTGGCTTGTAGTGCTTTAACCACAGCAGCGTCGCTTTCAGTCGTGATTGGGGCAGTGCTGGTTTTGGCTTGAGAGCTATTAACCACGCTAGCATTAGTACTGGTGGCATCGGCGGCATTGTTTGAGCAGCCAGCCGCGACGATGACCAATAAGGCACTCATCATGACCCGAGATAAATGGTTGCGTGAAAAATTAGCAGCAGTCAGCACGGCTTTCGAAAAAGGAGAGAAGGACATAGGGTGTTTCCTTTAGGCAGTCACGCCTAATAAAGGGTTCATAATAAAAGGGCTTTGTATGGTCTCTGACCCATCATGACGAGTAGGTCGTGTGGTAAGAAGGGCGACATTGGCTGGTTTTATCGCATTTATCAATCATAAAGGATAAGTAATCATATACGCTATATTAACATAATTTTTTTAATAACCTCTAAAGGCTATTTTTATACCCATCATAAACATAATGCATCGATGGCGGTTAAATTTGAAAAAATAAAATACATTTGTACTATTTCATATCGTCGCACCTATAGGTAGTCTACTGCTTATAATCACTTTTTATGATGACATCACTATTATGTTGCAACATTTATTTTGAAGTACTGTCATTTTGAAACATTTACTAATCTAAGCGAATTTATACTAAGGAGTGCGTATGGCAGGTGCCAGTTTGTTAACCCTACTTGATGATATCAGTGTAATACTCGATGACGTTTCGGTCATGACCAAGGTGGCCGCCAAAAAAACCGCAGGGGTGCTAGGTGATGACTTAGCCCTGAATGCGGAGCAGGTAACAGGGGTCAAAGCCAATCGCGAGTTACCAGTGGTTTGGGCCGTCGCTAAAGGTTCATTCATCAATAAGCTCATTTTAGTACCGGCCGCGTTATTAATCAGTACCATTTATCCACCCTTGGTGACGTTTTTGCTGATGTGTGGCGGGCTATTCTTAGCCTATGAAGGCGCTGAAAAGGTCATTCATAAGTTTTGGCCTCACGTCTTACCACACGACGAGGAGCAAAATGCCCGTCGGCAAGCCAATGCGGATGAAACCATCGATCTTGTTGCTTTTGAAAAAGAAAAAATCAAAGGCGCTATTCGGACAGATTTTATTTTGTCTGCTGAGATTATCGTCATTGCCTTAGGCTCAGCTGCAGGGGCAAGCTTGCTAGAAAAAAGCTTGGTACTCTCCATTATTGCGATAGCGATCACGGTTGGGGTATATGGCTTGGTTGCTGGTATCGTCAGAATGGATGATGCGGGTCTTTATCTGATGAAAAAATCAGGCAGTGTCACGCAAAAAATCGGTAAATTTTTGGTATCGGCGGCACCCAAGCTGATGAAGTTTTTAACTATCGCTGGGACATTGGCGATGTTCTTAGTCGGTGGTGGTATTCTGGTACACGGTATCGACTTTTTGCATCATGAAGTCGAAGACTTGGCGCATCTGACTGGCATATTTGAAAGTGCGACGACAATGCTGCTAAATGGTTTGGTCGGCTTGGTAGTAGGTGTGATCATGGTTGGCATTATGACGATGATTGGCAAAATACGCGGTAAGGATAAAGACGCTTCTTCTGCGCATTAAAGCGCTATAGTCAGAGCACTTTTAAATCGCTACAGTGTTACACGCCTTAGATGTACTCAGTGTACTATCTGCGGTCGGTCGCCTTGTAGCGATTCTAAAATTCCTTGCCTATACATTAAATATAATGCATATAAGCGATCAATGTTAAGACTTAAAGCAACCTATAGAATAAAAAAGCCCCAAAGTTGCTGACAACTTTGGGGCTTTTGCTTTTGGGCTCTACAATTAGCTTTCGCTGTCTGACTCACCAGACTCTAGCTTTTCAGCTTGCGTTGGCTTTTTATGGTCAGTCTTTGGCTTACGGCTGCGCGCCTTTGGTACTTTTGGCGTGGTTAAATTAAACATACCTGTTTGTGGCAATAGTTGCTCCGCCACATTCTCAATCATGTTTTTATAACTGGCAATCGTGGTTTTTGACTTAGCTGCCTGACTTTCTTCTTTAGTCAGTTGCTCCACTATAGGCTGCTCAGTTTCTGCTTGCTCAGCCTCAACATCTTTGACATCAGCAGTTTTATTGTCAATGCTATTATCATTGCCATTGCCACTGGCATTTGCCTCTTCTAGCGCTTGCTCTGCTTTTAGCAGTTGTTCGCTCTCAGCAGTGATATCGTATGTCTGCGTTTGATTGGCTAAGGCTGTCGCTTCTACCTTGTGCGCATCCACGTCGTTACCAGCTTGCTTAGACTCAGTGACTGGCTCGCTAGCGGTCATGGTTGGCTGCGCTGCTTGCTCATCAGCAATAGTGAGTACCGCTGGTTCCTGATAATCAGGATGTTGACCGCGTGGATCGTTGCTGGCACGTTTGCCAATAGCACGTGGCTCAACGGCTGTTTTGCCTTGCGCTGCCGCAAACTGACTGACCGCTTGCGTCATCGCTTCAAAGCGGGCAAGGTAATCCGCGGCTAAAGGTTGATAGCCGTAGTTGCTAAAGTCAAAGCGACGAGTGGCAAAGTCATTGTCGTCGCCTTTGTTCTCGCTTGAATCGCGTTCAACCTTAGCGCCATTAACAGCCGGTTGGGCTTGCTGCGTATGTGCTTCGATAGCAGCAATAAAGCAGCTGATGACACCATCATTTTTTAAACGACTTTCTGCATCGGTTAATGCCTTACGAACAAAGTCACCAACTGTACCACGAATGCTTGGTGCGCTTGTTACTACTTGCTCAGTTGCTTGCGGCTGCTCAGCAGATTGCGCTTGCTGACTACGAACGACACGTGGGTCATTGCTCGCTTGCCCGAACTTCTTAGCTGTCACGTAGCGTTTGGCAAACAATGCGTCATGCGTCAGCTCAAGCGCTGAGTTACTAGGGTTGCTAGTATCCGTCGCGGGCGTAGTTGCATTGCCGTCGTCAGTTTTTTGTGCGCTTGGTGCTGCTGCTACGCTAGCTGCCTCAGTAGTGACTGGCTTCTGACTATCCGCTTGACTGTCAACACTGTTTTTAGACGCTGTTTGCTCATCTACCGATGCTGTTTTGTCATTGACTTTACGGTCGTCTGTAGGTGCAGCCTGTTGCACCTGATCTGCCGTAGTGCTCACTTCTGCATCATTGCTTTTGCCAGTATTGGCTTGGGTATTGCCTTTTTGCGTCTCACTAACAGACTCATTATCCTGTTTAGCGTTACTTTTTATATCAGCGCTTTTTTCTTCAGTGATTTTTTCTTCAGCGCTTTTCACCTGAGCACTTTTCACCTGAGTACTTTTCTGACTGGTAACGTGCTGACTGGTACCGTGCTCATTCGTACCATGCTTGTCAGTATTTTTCACCGCGCTATTTTGCTGGTGGACACTTTCTTTAGCAGCGTTCTGCTGAGTATGACTATTGTCTGTAGGCTCTTTCGCTGCTTCGTCTTTCGTCGTATCGCGCGCGGAGCTTTGTTCTTCAGCTGACTGACGAGTTGTCTGTGTAGACTTGCTGTCATCTAAGGATAAGTGCACCACTTCTGGTGTCTTAAGCTCATTGGTTGCTTCATTGACCTGTAGCACTACTTCGTTAGGGTCTTGGTTTCGGCGTGTGCTTGATTGGTTCTTGCTAGCGCTGGTAGCCGTTTGCTGAGCGTTTTGCTTAACATTGTCAGCTGTTAGTGTATCGCCGCGCTCAAGCTTGCCGCGTGAGGCACGCTGAGCGTTCGACTTACGTTTAGTGCGAGTCTGCTCGTCTGCTGCCGCTGCCTCGTTACTGTCTTTTTGCTCAGTATCATCGCGATTTCCGTCGTTACGCCCGTTGTTATTACTATTACGGTTGCTATCTTGACGATTATTGCGGTTACGATCGTTAGGGCGTCTATTGCTATTGTCCTGCTGACGTTTGTCTTGGCTACTATCAGCTGACTTGTCATCAGTATTGGTTGCAGCGCTGCTATCGGCATTATTGTTGGCTACATCATCATTGCTCGTCTCGTCACGCTGCTCTTTTCTTTGATGCGGCTTAGAAGATCTTGATTTGCGCGGCTTACGTCTTCTTCTATCCTCAGCATTGTTGTCGTCACTGTCATTATCACTGTCCGTGTTGCGACGTGCTTGCTGACGGTTAGCGTTGGTATTCGACGCTTGGTTATCGCTTTTTTGGCTGCTCTCTGGTTGAGTCGTTTGCGATGTGCTCTGGGCATTGCCAGTCAACGCGCTATTATCAACTTGTCCGAAAGAGCCTAAACTTTGCCCACCATTGTTTACGAGGGCTTCGATGGCTTCTGCGGCATCACGACTACTGACACTATTGGTTGTTTGCGCCTGCGGGGCTTGTGCAAATAGATTCGACAACCATGCCACAGCTTGCGGCTGCACAGTCGTTGCAACACTAGCAGCTTGAGTGGTTACAGGCGCGGCAACGCTCGCTTTATTGTCTTGTGGTGCACGTGCTGACACAGCGTTATTGGCGTTCGTATTCGTATTATTACGACGCTCATTGCTATGACTGACGGTGCTAGTCTGCTGTTGCTCAGTTGCGCTTGGGGCAGTAGTAGGTGCGCGGTTAGCTGCTTGGCTTGTGGCGCTATTGTCTGCTACTTGACGTGGCTGGCGGGTCGGCTGCTGCTCGGGACGCTCTTTCTCAGCAGTTTGCCAGTCAACCTCGTAGCCAAGATCACTATGTTCTTGGGCTGTATCCGTAATACGCTCGTAGCTTGAAGGCGCAAAGCCATCACGGTTAAAGTGTAGCTTAAAGTTTGGTGACTCTAAATGTGCGTGCGGCAAGATGGTGATACGCGTACCACTGTCTTGCTCAAGATAAACTAAGGCATCGCGCTTTTCATTTAATAAGAAAGCGGCGATATCAGTCGGTACTTCGGCTTGCACTTCACCTTGACGCTCTTTTAGCGCAATTTGTTCAATCTGACGCATAATCGATAGTGACAGCGAGCGCAAGTCACGAATCATACCGTTGCCATGACAGCGCGGGCAGATATAACCCGTCGACTCTTCTAATGACGGACGCAGACGCTGACGGCTCATCTCCATCAGACCAAACTTAGAGATATCTCCAAATTGCACGCGCGCGCGGTCATATTTGGTGGCATCAATCAGACGTTTTTCCACTTCTTTTTGGTGCTTATTGTCATTCATGTCAATGAAATCAATGACAATTAAGCCGCCCATATCACGCAGACGCAATTGACGAGCAATCTCGTCTGCGGCTTCTAAGTTGGTATGATAAGCCGTCTCAGCGACATCTGAGCCTTTGGTCGACTTGGCTGAGTTGATATCGATAGAGACCAAGGCTTCAGTTTGATCGATAACGATTGAGCCGCCTGATGGCAGGCGCACTTCACGCTGATAGGCAGTTTCGATTTGTTTTTCGATATTAAAGCGCGAAAACATCGGCTCATAATCGGTATATTTACGCAGTTTTTCAGCTTGTTTTGGCATGACCGCATCGATGAAGCCTGCCGCTTCTATATAAGCGTTTTCGTTATCGATCCAAATCTCAGCAATGTCATCGCGTAGATAATCACGCACGGCACGAGTAACAACGCCCGCTTCTTGATGTACCAAGCGCGGTGATGGATATTTTTGGTTTTGCTCTTGGATGGCTTGCCAGATATTGAGCAGATGGTTTAAATCGTGTTGCAAATCTTCTTGAGTTTTACCAATACCAGCAGTACGAATAATGACGCTCATGCCTTTTGGCAAGTCAAGCCCGCCTAGCATGCGTTTCATATCTTCGCGCAATTTGCCCGAGATTTGACGCGAGATACCGCCGCCACGAGGGTTATTTGGCATCAATACCAGATAACGTCCGGCTAATGACACATAAGTCGATAGGGCAGCGCCTTTATTACCGCGCTCTTCTTTTTCGACTTGGACGATGAGCTCATCGCCTTCTTTAATCAATTTTTTGATATTTTCATCACGTGGATTGCCGCTAAGGTATTCGGCAGAAATCTCACGAATAGGCAAAAACCCTTGACGCTGTGAGCCATATTCGACAAACACGGCTTCAAGCGACGGCTCGACACGGGTGACGTGGCCTTTATAGATGTTAGATTTTTTTTGTTCGCGGGTACGGTTTTCTAAATCGAAATCGTAAAGATGGTTGCCTTTACATAAGGCGACACGAATTTCTTCGTTTTGAGTGGCGTTAATCAGAATGCGTTTCATACTATTATCCTATGAATACACAGGACAACGACTAATATATTGAAAAACTCTGAATGAAAAAACTTTTATGGTAAGTGGCTTTTATAACAAGCCACATTAACGATTTATTCAGACTGCCAATTGGACAGTGATCAATATAATAATAACCAAAGTAAGGAAGCGGTGGTAGCAAGGGACGCTAATATTAAGATTAGCTAAAAATACCAGATGATAGAGCAGCATTGTGCTCAGATAAAATTGAATAAATAAAAGAGCGTATTAAGTGGCACATATAAAAAAATTGCCTATTAATTCACAATGAATTGACTGCGTTTGAGCGTAGCAAACAGAGAGCTTTAAGTAGTTACTGATACAGGGTGTAAGGCTGTAATATTATCTACTGTCACACTTTAAGGGCTTGAAAACTACCGCTAAAATATCGACACCGACTGTCAACCGTTTTTATCGGCCTAGAGGCTTGGCGATTAACACCTTGCCATCGTAAGTTTTACCAAGATGATGAACATCTAAAGTGGTGAAGGGCATGTAATATACTTTGTAAGAGTCTATCGAAGCGCTTGCCACATGGTCACAATTCATTCGCTGTTCGGTTTATTCGCTAAACCGTTAAATTCAACGAACCTCTCAATATTAGCTCAAATCAAATCAATTGTTTTATCTATTATTTTAACTTATAACATCTATGTATTTTGGTGTCTGACCTTAAGAGTGCCACTGCGCTGCTGCTCAGCGGGGCGTACTTGGCAAACAGAATAGTAATCGGCGAATCGCTCGATTGGGTATATATCTTTTATATGACATCTATTATATCTGTTTGACCGCCAATATTCAGGCAGCTCTAAACTCTTAATATCGGACTACCATCACTTGCTCAATTGCGCGCGCTTGCATGATTAAAAATCAAGTCGTGGTCGTGCGTTAAATGAGTAGTTGTGTACTGCTATCGCTTGATACATGGGCGCGTTTGCTACCATGGTCAAGGCGATTATATTTGGTATAAATACCGTTTACTGGACGCTATGCCATGTGTTAATTGGCATTTTATCCTAAAAATTAGATGATGCGTGCAAAATTAGCTTGAAGTACAATGTAGGCCTCGTTACTAGCAAGTAGTAAAGATGGCGATAAGTTGTTTGAGACAATAACGATTATTGCCGCAACCTCTGCTTAATTGGCGCTCAACATGCTAAACTATAACAAATCTTTGTGTAAATACCTAACTAAAAATGACAAACTCCAAAATGACTGACGACGCAACTACCCATGAAGCTCCTGCTATCTTCAATAGCAAAACTCGCCCGCAAAGCGCCGACGATGAGATTAGTAACTTTGAAAAGGTCAATTACCTTGAAGTCACTCGCCATCAGCACGACCAGCGCTTAGATAACTTTTTATTGAACCGTCTAAAAGGTCTGCCCAAGTCGCACATCTATAAAATGATTCGCTCAGATGAGATTCGAGTTAATAATAAGCGCTGCAAAGCACACGATAGAGTGCAGCGTGAGGATGTGGTGCGTATCGCTCCTGTACAGCTGGCGACCCGTGAAAAACCCATTATCAGCACTGAATTTGCCAATAGCTTATTGGCGCGAGTGGTCTATGAAGACGATGGTCTGCTAGTGCTCAATAAGCCTTCTGGTATTGCCGTACATGGTGGCAGCGGCCTTGATTTTGGCGTTATCGAAGCCATGCGTGAAGTGACTGGTAAAAAATACCTAGAGCTGATTCATCGCATCGATAAAGATACCTCAGGTCTGCTGATGATTTCCAAGAAGCGCTCAGCGCTGAAAACCTTGCAGCAGCATCTCGTCGACAAAACCATCCAAAAGCATTATCTATGCATTGCTAAGGGTCAGCCTGCCCTGAATGAGCAACGTATCGATGCACCATTGCTACGCTATACACTGGCTAGTGGTGAGCGCCGCGTGAAAGTAGATGCGCAGGATCCTCAATCTAAAGAAAGCCAGACAGATATTATCGTGCATGGCCGTTTTATGATTGCCGGTCAGCCGGTCAGCTTAATCGAAGCGAAGCCACTAACGGGTCGTACCCATCAAATCCGGGTGCATTTGGCTCATCTGGGTCACGCTCTCCTAGGTGACGATAAGTATAACGTCCATGACAAATCTGGCGTGCATCGTCTGTGCTTGCATGCATGGCGCTTAGATATTCCGGGTTATAAGACTATTACCGCACCATTACCAGATGAGATGGCTGATTGGCTACCAGAGCAAACCAAGTTGCCTGAATAAACTTGACCGCTTTGCGCTCCATGTTAAAGTGTAGCCAGTATTAAGTGTTAACCCTAAACGTCATGCTCACTTATTGATTTGTATTAATAAGTCGGCGTGACGTTTTAGTATCTGTAATAAATGCACACCATTTACCAAGGCAAATTTATGAGTGAACAGTCTGATCATGGCTTAGCTGATAAGACGCTAGTTATTTTTGATTGGGACGGTACGTTGATGGATTCAATTGGTCTAATCGTTGAGTCTATGCATGTGGCTGGAGAGGCGCATGGCTTTCACACGACTGATCAAGCAGTCAAAGACATCATTGGTCTTAGCCTGATGAACGGTATTGAGATTTTGTATCCACAGGCAAGTAACACGCAAAAGCTGGCCATTCAGCAAAGCTACGCTGACTACTATATTCCAAATAGCCATCGCACACCGTTCTTTGCCCCTACGGAGGCCATGCTAAAGACTTTGCAACAGCAGGGTCGTAAGCTTGCCGTGGCTACTGGCAAAAAGCGGCGCGGACTGGATCGCGTATTGGATGCTTCGGCAAGTCATGATTATTTTGACATTACCCGCTGTGCTGATGAGTCAGGCTCAAAACCTGATCCACAAATGCTGACCGACATCTTGAATCATACGCAGCAGCCAATATCAGGCGCGGTATTCATCGGTGACAGTATCTATGATATTCAAATGGCAAATAAGCTGGGTATGACTAGCATTGCTGTCAACTATGGTACCGCATCCAGCGCCGAACTGGCTGCTCAGTTACCCACTTATCAGGTAGAGACACCGCAAGAATTAGCGAAACTGTTGTGCGGCTAGAATCAATGTGAACAAATACATGACAGCAAAAAAGGGTGTATCGCTATTAACGATACACCCTTTTTTTTATCAACTTTTATGAAGTACTACTAATACTCTGCTATTTACTTATCAGTTGGCAACTCATGGTTAGGCTGCTCATTATCTTCGAACATATCTTCTTCTGTAAGTGGCTCATCATCAAGCAGATTAAAAGAAGATTCAATGATTTTGTCATCACTAAGCTGGTACTCATACCAATTGCCCATTACCCCAGCCAATTCATCAAGCCCTTCTTTTCTTAAGGCAGAAAACAGTTGAATGGTGCATTTAAGACCTAACTTTTTTAGTCTTTTACGGGTATTGAGTAAGGCGTTTTTAGAAGCGCCATATTTCAATTTATCCGCTTTAGTCAGCAAAATATGGACAGGTAGATCACCTTCTTTGGCCCAAAATAGCATTTGCTCATCAAAGAATTTGAGCGGATGACGAATATCTGTCATCAACACCAAACCTGCTAGGCTTGAGCGCGATACCAGGTATTCTTCCAATTCGACCTGCCATTCTTTTTTCATCTCCAGCGGCACGGCAGCATAACCATAGCCTGGTAAATCAACCAGACGTCTGTGCTTGTCACCAATACTAAAAAAGTTAATCATCTGCGTACGCCCAGGCGTCTTGGACGAGCGCGCCAACTGCCGCTGGTTGGTCAATGCATTGATAGCCGAGGACTTACCCGCGTTTGAGCGTCCTGCAAAAGCAACCTCTAACCCGACATCAGGCGGACAAAGGCGAAACGTAGGTGCTGACGTCATAAACTCAGTTTGCTGAATTCGTTGGCGCGATTTGGTATTAAACACCGCATGTTCGGCGGCGACATCTGTAAACGGGGTACTCATAAATGGCTCATTAATCTGCAAAAAATTGGATACGGTAGTGAGAGTTGGGGGTTGGCTAATCGTTCAAGCGGCGCATCGAATAAATAAAACGCGAGTGGCTAAGGCTGATAGCAATGATCGTCTCAAATTAGTGACTATTCTATACTATTAACCGTCTTACTTATTGAAATGATGGCGATTAGTCTCATATAAACGACAGCATACCATTAAAGCGTAGTAGCGCTTAGCGAAAGTTCTTTACAGCACAATAAAGGCGTTACGAAAGCCAAACTCGATTCATGTATATTAAGTCGACATATATTGTTACAATGTTTAATGAAAAACGTTTAAGATCGTATTTAACTAAGCAAATATTAAATTAAACGTCTGAAAAACACATAAGGGGGTGTCCCATGTCTTCAATCACCACACTTTTTACCAAAACCTGCCGTCTGTTAGCAGGTAGCGGCGCAGCGCTCATCCTGACAACGGCAATGACAACCAGTGCCGGTGCTGCTGATATTGCTACGACCTATAATAACTCATGTGCGGCTTGTCACGATAGTGGCGCGTTGAATGCTATCAAAAAAGGCGACAGTGCTAAGTGGCAGCAGCTCATCCAACAAAAAGGCATGCCAGCTCTGATCAACTCAGTCAAAAGTGGTATGACACAGATGCCAGCTGGCGGACTCTGTGATAACTGTAGTAATGATGACTATCGCAAGCTGATTGACTATATGAGTAAATAGCAAAACGCATAAATAGCAGGTGCCTGACCAAAATTTTAGACGGATATAATAAAGCGCTAGGGGCATACCCCTCATGCGCTTTTTATTTTTCAGGCAGTTTTCTGTGGTAGCACCAATAGAAAAACCATTGGCTACTGTGACTGAGTAGGTATTAATTAGGGATTAAGTAGGCAAATACTATAAAGTCTTGCTATAATAATCCAAAATAAACCCTGATGTTAGTAAGTACTTTCAGACTGCTTGTAACAAGTCCATAAGATATATGCTGAACTCGCTAAATAGTAGCGCGACGTATATCAATGGGCTCGTCGATGCAACCACTCTAAATAATGCTTACGCCGAGCTAGTAGGATTTGTATCAATGAAAAAGTTAATCGCTGCTGCCAGTTTATGCGTTGCAAGTTTCAGCGTACAAGCTGCTATTGTTGTTCCCGAATATGACGTTAACGCCGGCAAGCAAATTGCAGAAACAGTCTGTGCAGCTTGTCATGGTGTTGACGGTGTCAGTGTTGTTCCTGCTCAGCCTAATTTAGGCGGCCAAAATGTTAAGTATCTCTATAAGCAGTTGGTCAATTTTAAAGCAGGCTACCGCAAAAACGGTATTATGCAGTCGCAAGTGGCGAATTTGTCGCAACAAGACTTGGCCAATGTGGCAGGCTATTATGCAAGCCAAGCACCTTGGGGTGTTGGCTTCGGTAATCCAGCGACTAACCAAGAAGCGACCAAGCTGTTTTTAGGTGGTGACAAATCTCGTGGCATTATTGGTTGTGCAGGTTGTCATGGTCCAGATGCGGCCGGTAATACTTGGGCGGCGTTTCCACGTTTAGGTGGACAACACTCGCAATATATTGCGACTCAGCTAAAACTGTTCCGTGCCGCTGGCCGCGAAGATGATATCGCAAGCGATGATCAAAAGCGTGCTAACGATGCAGCGAAAGAAGGCGAAAAGGGTATGATGCAGACAGTAGCTTCTAAGCTGTCAGATCGCGATATCCGTATTTTGGCCGACTATGTGAGCGCCGTTCACTAAGTGATATTGCTTAGCGTCGGCTATATTATAAATTGGCTGTATCATAGATAGCACCTTGCTATGGAACCGTCGCTTAGGTGTCAGCCATTATTTAGTTATTAAACCCCGATTTCGGGGTTTTTTTATAACTGCTAGTCCCTTATATTAGATAGTCCCTTATATTAAACAGACCTGTGTATTGTACAGAGGGTTATAAATTATCGTTATTCACTTTAGATCGTTTGGATTTAGATTATGATGATCCGCTATGCTTCTTATTTTATCGCCGCGTTGCTACCACTATTGTTGTTTCGCTGGTTTGCGCCTGCGTCCATTGGTGAGATTGACTTTTGGTTACTTTGGCTGTTGGCAATGCTATTGGTCTCACTGCCAGTGGTATATGCTGAGATTGCGCTCGCTTATCGTAGTGTCGATGCCCCGTTGGCAGGTATGCAGAAACTCACTCGTGAGGCTGATGCCAGTCCGTTATGGCGAAGCTTTGGTTGGTTGGCAGCCCTAGTTTCGATTATTATTGCCGCGTTAGTCATATCGGGCGCTAGCACGGGTATTGTATCAGCGCTTAGCGATATTAATAGTGCACCTGACATTCCAAGCTTTGCTATCGCTGCGGGATTGATGGTCATCGCCGTCTTATTAAGCTTACTCGGTGTTACGCCTTTACCGATTGGCTTAGGATTAATGCTCGTCGGCTTGCTGCTAGGGGTGGCGAATGGTTTGCCGAATATTGACTTTGCGATGACGGGTATCAGCTTAAGTGAATGGGCGCGCGCGGTTGCTTTAGCGCTAGTCAGTGTGGGGGCGGGTACAGGACTGTATTGGTTCGGTCAACATTTATCAACCAAGCAAGTCGTCACAGCGGTAGAGGTAGACAATATCAATGCGCAAAAGCCAGCACGCACTCGTGCCAATCAAGAATATCGGGCGACCAAGCTGGTATTGCCTATATGGATATTACAGTTATTGGTTGGCGTTGTAGCATTATTCATCAGTGGCATGGCACTACCGCCGATCGGACAACTGATTTATTGGCTAGGGGTGGTGTTTGTGGCGAGCTACTTGCTACATTATAGTGCACAGCAGTTGGCGCATAAGTTTGGACTGTTGGTTAGCTTGATGATAACTTTTGTGGTAGCGCTGGTACTAGTCCTCGTTATACCGACTACATGGCTAGTAGGTATACTGGTTATTATCAGTAGTATCACGGTATTGTTGTTGTCGATTTTCGCCGGCTGGCAGATGAAGATAAGCCATTTACGCAAGTCTCTAAACTTTGGCAATGAAGCGTTCTATAACCTATGGCGGGTAGCGATACGTCTCATTGTACCAGTGGCATTGCTATTGGCATTAATAGGCTGGGTGATGCAGTGGTTGAGCTAACGGCTGATGCGGTTGAATTTAACCATACTCGTAACAGTAATACTGTGGCCCAGTCTAAGCGGAGCGCGTTCATGACAGTATATCTGGCATATGCTGAAGAGGCGCAGCGTCAACATTATCTGACGTTGTCAGTCGCTGAGGGCACTACTTTGTATGAGGCACTCGCGCAAGCAGGCTGGTTGATGCAATTTCCAGCATTGGCAACGTGGTGTGAGGAAGTGGTACATGTGACAGCACCAGCGGCTAAGCGTTGGCATGTAGGTATCTACGCCCAAAAGCAGCCGCTAAACTATCAATTGCAGCCGTTTGACCGGATAGAAGTCTATCGCAGCTTAAGCGCTGATCCTATGTCTCAGCGCAAAAGTAAGTCTCGAGGTTAATCATTTAGCCGAACCGTTAAGCTTAAGCGTTATCAAGTCTGCCATTTTGAGACTAACAACCAATAAGCCTAAATTTACATCAGAATTATTGGGCAGGCAGGGTTTCGATACCTTCGATGCGACTGACCAAGCCGTTATCATCAAAATACACCACTAAATGTTGGCTAGCGTTTTTGACATTAGCGATGCCTTTACGTTTACCTTCTGTGCCCGCTTTATAATCGTAAATATAGTCCCAACGTTTAGGCTCTAGCGTATCTTTAATCGCTGGGCTGCCCAAAATATAAAGGACTTGGTTTTGGTTCATGCCCACTTGCAGTTTTTGTGCTTGCACTTGGGTAATCGCAGTCCCTTGTGGCAAATCAATCTTATACACACTCATTAATGAGCAGCCAGACATCACAACCGAGGCACTAAGCATACCGGTCAGGACAATCTTGCGTAATGCGCTTGCGCGGCTTAACGGACGAAAATTTAATGTCTTTATCATGGTAAGATGACTCATAAAAAATGGATTAGGTGCGGTCAAGAAGCGTTGCTGCTGGTCTTGCCGACAATCTTGGACAAATGATACGTCATTTACTTGCAATTGCCTACCACTTACGACATTATTTACCAAACACTACCTCACGTATTGGATGTTTTATATTTCAAATTCATAGACTTGCGGTGAGGTTTAACCACGCTAACCATGCTAAAAATTTTCGCAAGATAAGCCAGTTTAGGGCTATTTGAATTTTTAGTATTTAATTAATAATAATCATTGGCGATTATTTACCTCATGTTCTTTAGTTTTTATTTGCTAAGACTTAACAGTCAGAAGGGATATTATGGCTTCTTTTACCAATCAAGATTTACGTAAAGCAGGATTAAAAATAACGTTACCGCGTATCAAAATTTTAGAGTTGCTTGAGCGCGCAGAGCTGCATCATATGAGTGCAGAAGAGGTCTACAAAGCACTGATTGAGCAAGGTGAAGATGTAGGGCTAGCGACCGTCTATCGCGTACTGACCCAGTTTGAACAAGCAGGGATTGTTGAGCGCCATAACTTTGAAAACAATTTATCTGTGTTTGAGATTACCCAAGCAGAGCATCATGATCATCTGGTTTGTGACGTTTGCGGCAAGATTATTGAGTTTCATAATGAAACTATTGAAGAAGAACAAATCAAAGTCGCCGCTGAGCATGGCTTTAAGCTATCGGGTCATTCATTGGTACTATATGGCATTTGTAACAATCAAGAATGTCGCGACAGCGCAAAATAATGGCTATATGACCACTTAATAGATGCTGATATTAATGCATGCAAAAAACAGCCCTCATGATTGAGGGCTGTTTTTTTATTGACTGACTTATTTGCTACAGATTAGCTGACGTCTAAGGACAAGCTATCAGCACCTTCGTCTAAATTGGCGTTACTATTTTTGCTGCTGAGTTTGATTTTTAAGCGCAGATCATTGGGGGAGTCGGCGTGCAATATCGCTTCTTTATAAGTGATTTCGCCATGCTCATACAAGTCAAAGAGTGCTTGGTCAAAGGTTTGCATGCCGCTGTCACGCGAGCGCGTCATGACATCTTTGATTTCGTGCACTTCGCCTTTACGGATATAGTCGCTGATCAGTTGTGAGTTTAATAAAATCTCAATAGCTGCCCGTCGACCTTTACCGTCTGGGGTTGGAATCAATTGCTGGGCGATAATGGCTTGCAAGTTCAGCGACAAATCCATAAACAACTGATTGTGGCGACTGGTTTCAAAAAAGTGAATGATACGGTCAATTGCTTGGTTGGCATTGTTGGCGTGCAAAGTAGCAAATACCAAATGGCCTGTTTCTGCATATTGGATCGCATAACTCATGACCTCGCGGTTACGAATCTCACCAATCAAAATAACGTCTGGCGCTTGGCGCAAGGTGTTCTTTAGACCGGCCTCAAAGGAGTGAGTATCGATACCGACCTCCCGCTGAGTAATGATACAACCACGATGTTTGTGGACAAATTCAATCGGGTCTTCGATGGTAATAATATGACCATGAGAGTTTTGGTTACGGTGACCGATCATGGCAGCCAAGGTGGTCGATTTACCCGTACCAGTTGCGCCGACCAATAAGATAATACCGCGTTTTTTCATGGCCAGCTCTTTTAACGCTGGCGGCAGACGTAGCTCTTCGACGGTTGGGATCTTATTTTCGATTTTCCGTAAAATCATGCCTGCCATATCGCGCTGTATAAAGGCACTGACTCGAAAGCGTGCTTGCTGCGCTTCATCAGTAATGGCAAATTGACACTCATTGGTCTCTTCGAACTCTTGGCGTTGGCCTGCTGTCATCACACCTTTAACCAATTTCATGGTTTGTTCAGCGCTCAGAGGCGTCTTACCAACCGGTAGAATCTTGCCATTTATTTTCATGGAAGGCGCTACATCAGCGGTAATAAAAAGGTCGGAGCCGTTTTTATTGATCATCAACTGTAATAATTTATCAATATCCATATCGTACCTGCATTCGATGTAAATCGATTAAAAATTGTCTAATATCAATTTTTAAAGATCAGTCATCATGATCATTAAAAACAAATAAGGTGTAAAAAAATCACTGACTATTAGGGATTTTCATCAAATAGGAAGTGTCAACCAATCAGCAATACTATAACTATAAAAATGCTTCAGGCTGTTTGGCATAAGGACGAGCAACGTCTTTGCTAATCGTGCCTTTGGTCACAAGGTTCTTAAGCGTTTGATCTAGGGTAATCATGCCATCGCCAGCCCCTGTCTGGATAGCCGAGTACATCTGGGCAATTTTATTCTCACGAATCAAGTTACGAATCGCTGGCGTACCCAGCATAATTTCATGCGCGGCAATCCGTCCCCCAGTTTGGCGACGCAATAGAGTCTGTGAGATTACCGCTTGTAGCGACTCTGACAGCATGGCGCGAATCATGTCTTTTTCGGCCGCAGGGAATACGTCAATCACGCGGTCAATGGTCTTAGCCGCTGAGCTGGTATGCAGGGTACCAAAGACTAAGTGCCCCGTCTCAGCAGCTGTGAGCGCAAGTCGAATGGTCTCAAGGTCACGTAGCTCGCCGACGAGGATAACATCGGGATCTTCACGCAATGCTGAACGTAGCGCTGGCTCAAAACCCAAGGTATCACGGTGTACTTCGCGTTGGTTAATCAGACTTTTTTTAGATTCATGCACAAATTCAATCGGGTCTTCGATGGTCAAAATATGCTCTTTACGGCTCTCATTGATATAATCAATCATAGCCGCTAGGGTCGTTGACTTGCCTGAGCCTGTCGGACCTGTTACTAGCACGACGCCACGCTTGAAGTCGGAGACGCGTTTAAACACTTCACCCATACCCAAGTCTTCCATGGTCAGAACTTTGGAAGGAATGGTACGAAAGACAGCACCGGCACCGCGATTTTGGTTAAAAGCGTTAACCCGAAAACGTGCTAAGTTAGGAATTTCAAAAGAAAAATCCGTCTCATAAAACTCTTCAAAGTCAGCGCGCTGCTTATCATTCATGATGTCATAAATAAGTTGATGCACCACTTGATGTGTCATCGTTGGCATATTGATGCGCGTCATCTCACCGTCGACCCGAATCATCGCTGGCATGCCGGCTGAAATATGTAAATCCGACGCTTTATGTTTGACCGTAAAACGCAGCAGATCTTCGATGCTTAGATTGTTTTTTTCAGCCATAATCAGGCATTCCTATCAATGAATAAAGGTAAGGCAAAAAGAGCTTAGCAGCAGGTTTTAAACAATAACCTTTTCACTCATCCTATGCTAGCTCAGTTATTTGGCGATGGAGTAGGTCATGGTTGTTACTGTTACTACTATTTTTAGTAGCATATGTTAAACCATGTAACAATATCATAACAAGACTCTTGGCATTTAACCATCTACTAGGCTAAGAAAATGTAAAATTAGGCAGTCATTTATTTATTGTTTAAATTTTGCTCATGGCAAAATTTTTATAAAAGTCTTAATAACAGCCAAAACAAATAATTGAGTAATTTATCCTTGTGAGCCATATATGAAAGATGCTGAAAATAATATTGATAAGGTAAGCCTCGTTGACAATTGGCAACAGGTAAAAGAGCAGGTCGCGCAGGCAGAGCAACAAGCCAAAGACAGTGCAGTAGATGAGGTCATTTTACTTGCGGTTTCTAAAACCAAACCTGCTGACATGATTGCGGCGTTAGCCAAGCAAGGTCAGTATCACTTTGGGGAAAATTATCTACAAGAAGCTATCGAAAAAATCAGTACTTTAAAATCTCAGACGGTTGGTGACGCTATCGTTTGGCATTATATTGGCAGTATCCAGCGTAATAAGACGCGCGATATCGCTGAGCATTTTGACTGGGTACAAACGGTTGAGCGTGACATTATTGCGAAGCGTCTAAACGACCAACGTCCAAGTGAGTTGTCGCCACTAAACGTTTTGATTCAAGTCAATATTGATAATGAAGACAGCAAGTCAGGGTGTTTACCAGCCCAGTTACCAGCATTGATCAACATAATGAAAGGCTATGAGCGTTTGCAGTTGCGTGGTCTGATGATTATTCCCGCAAAAGCCAACACCGATGCTTTTGCTCGCACCAAGCAATTATTTGAAGACATTAAGCGCGATCATCCAGAATTAACTGGTTGGGATACGCTTAGCATGGGTATGAGTGATGATATGGCAGAGGCGATTGCCAATGGCTCGACCATGGTGCGCGTCGGTACCGCCATATTTGGTGCTCGAGATTAGGGCGTGTCCTCAATTCAACAGACCTTAACTACGCTAAACAACCACTTCAAGTTTGGTCACCAGCAGCTGATTGATTTTCAGCTTATCCGTGTCCAGAATCTCAAAACGATAATTGGCATATTCGATGCTATCGGTTTTCTTAGGGATTTTGCGGAGCATATACATCATAAAACCGCTGATCGTTTCATAGTTTTGGCTGTTGGGTAAATTGACGATACCCAATGAGCGAATGACATCCTCGATTGGCGTCATACCGTCGATTAACCAGGAGTTATCGGTACGTTGGACGATAGGCTGCTCCTCTAGCGTGACCAGCTCGCCCATGACAATACTCATCACATCTTTTAGGGTAATGACGCCTACCGCCAGCGCATATTCATTGACGATCACCGCAAAGTCAGCGCCCGTCGATTTAAACATCTCAAGCACTTCAAATAAAGATAAGGTATCAGGGATAAAAAGCGCCGGTTTTAATAATGCCTTATCGGTTAAGCTTACCTCTTGCTGATTCAACACTAAAGCTAAAAAACTGCGTGACTCCACATAGCCCATAATATGTTCTAAATCATCGTCAAGACAAACCAAAAATTTATTATGCGGCTGCTTAATCATCACCTCGACAATTTTTTCGGTACTGACTTTGCTGTCAAAATATACAATATTCTCGCGTGGATTCATCACTGAGGTGACGGTACGCTCTTGCATCTCAAAGATATTTTCAATCAGGTGATGCTCTTGGTGTTTGATGACACCCGCTTCCGCACCGGCATCCATCACCGCGACAATATCCTCGGATGTCATCTCATCTTTACGTACCGTAGAGATGCCTAGCAGCTTAAAGAGAAAATTCGCCGCACCATCAAACACCCATATGATAGGTTTTAAGATAAAAATCAAAAATATCATTGGTCGTACGACTTTGATGGCGATAGGTTCAGAGTTGGACATGGCGAGACGTTTTGGCATGAGGTCGGCAAACAGGACAAAAACGCTGGTGACAATGATAAATGACACCACAGAGGCGAGCGCTTCATGACCGAACAAGCGCACTAAATAGGGGCTGATGGCTGACTCGCCGATGACACCGGCCAAAATGGCCACCGCATTGAGCGCGATTTGTACCACGGTAATAAAACTGCCAGGGTGTTCTTGCATATTGAGGACATCAAGCGCGCGTACTTCGCCTTCTTTGGCCATCACTTGTAGTTTGATTTTTCGGGCGGAGGCTAGGGCCAGCTCGGAGCTAGAGACAAGGGCGCTGAGGGCAATTAGCAAAAAGATAAACACACTAGCAGTTAGCAAGCTCATGACATACTCGGATAGAAATAGGTAGGGGTAGATAAATTAAAAGTAATGGATTGAATCGTCGGAATAACAAGAAAATTTTGTGGTCAGAAACTAAAAAAAGCTGGGCAAGCACCCAGCTAATAATAAGCAATCGATTTATAAGTAAGGTCTGTCGTCATCTGACTTTCTATGTAGCAGCCAGATGACGATTACACTCTAGCCTTTTATTGACCATTTATTCACTAATGGATAACGGCGCTCACGACCAAAGGCTTTATGGCTGATTTTGGTGCCAATCGGTGCTTGGCAGCGCTTATATTCGCTATTGTCGACCATTTGGATGACTTTGGCGACCAAGTCCGCATCAAAGCCTTTATCCACGATATCTTGATAGCCCATATCTTCATCGATATAAGACATTAGGATGCCGTCTAATACGTCGTAGTCAGGCAAGCTGTCTTGATCTTTTTGGTCAGGACGTAGCTCGGCTGATGGCGGACGGGTAATCACGCGCTCAGGAATAACGGGGGTGTCCTCTAAACGGTTACGATAGCTGGCTAATTTATAAACCTGCGATTTATAGACGTCTTTTAGGACATCAAAGCCGCCTGCCATATCGCCATACAGTGTCGAGTAACCAACCGCCAGCTCTGATTTGTTGCCGGTGGTGATGACCAAATGCCCAAACTTATTAGACAGTGCCATCAATACAACGCCGCGCGCACGTGCTTGGATGTTTTCTTCGGTGGTGTCCGCAGGTGATTTATTAAAGAGTGGGGCAAGGGTATGACGAATGCCTTCGACGGCATCAAAAATTGGACAAACGGTATAAGAAACGTTGAGTCGACGGGCTTGTGCTTGTGCATCTTCGAGGCTGATTTGTGAGGTATATTCGTACGGCATCATAACCGCATAAACCTTATCCGCACCCAACGCATCGACGGCGATACAGAGGGTCAAGGCCGAATCAATACCACCTGATAGCCCAACGAGAATGCCAGAGAATCCTGAAAGATTGACATAATCACGCAAACCAACCACCAGCGCTTGATACATCTCTGATTCGCGGCTAAGGGTTAAAGGCGCTTTAGACTGGGTGTTAAACTTGCTGGTTTTGACATCTAACGTCGCCAGTAGCAACTGATTCATAAAACGCGGCGCTTCGTGGGCAACGCTACCATCAGCTTGCACGGCCATAGAGCCACCGTCAAAGACTAAATCATCTTGACCGCCAACCGCATTGACATAGATAATCGGCAGGCCATTTTCACGGCTGCGCTTGGTCAGCATGGTTTTACGATTGTCTTGTTTTTCAATTTCAAAAGGTGACGCATTTAAGCTGATGACCAGATCCGCGCCTTGCTTTTTGAGATCAGCAATAGGGCCTTTTTCCCACAAGTCTTCACAGATGAGCAGGCCAATGGTAATGCCTTTATAATCAAACAGAACTTGATTACGACCTTTGTCAAAGTAACGGCGTTCATCAAACACGCCATAGTTTGGCAATATTTGCTTATGATAAAAGCCTTTTTGATGACCGTTATGCAGGATGGCGGCTGAGTTGAAGGTACCATGGTGATCAACGTGTGGATAGCCGACGATCATGACGATGTCATCGATATCACTTAGAGTAGACAAGGCGCTTTTGATGCGACCTGACAAGCTAGGGCGTAGCAATAAATCTTGGGGTGGATAGCCTAATAGTGCGAGTTCTGGAAAGACAATCACATCAGCGCCTTGCTCACGCGCTTCTAATGCCAGCGTGCGCATTTTTGCTGCATTGGCAGTGATATCACCGACCAAAAAGTGTGATTGGGCTAAAGCAAAAGTAACGCTATCTTGGGTTTTAGTGCTCTTACTCGCCTCATTTGAGACAGTAAGGTTAGGGTTATCATTGTCTTTTGACATTGTTATTGTTCCTATGAATATAGTATTTAAAATTTGGTGAGGCAGTGTTGCTTTAAAATAAAATCAATCCGAAATTCACTCAAAACATCGCGCGTCAATCATAGTTTCTTTTACATTTTTTTTGACCCTGAGTCCTGATATCGAACTCGCATGATGCGTGCAACGCTTGTATAAGCATCAATGTAATGCTTATGTAGTAGACCCAATTTATGCCGCACTACTCTAACGATTAGATATTAATGTCGTTTAGAGAGGAAGGATAAAGAAGGGTTGTGAAAAGTGATGCGCTTTAATAATGACAAAAATAAATAAGGTCAAATTAATGTAGCGGCATTTAAAAGTTCAAAATAATTATTCTAGTATAACATCAATTGTTGTTACTAATAGAACGCGCCAGTGATTTACCTTGCTAGATAATGACTGACAAAGTGACGGCGTAGGGTACTTAGTGGTCATTATTTTTCGGTATTCATTCTGCGTACGATGATTTGGTTATTCAGGTAAGGCTTTAGTGAATCTCGTCTAAGAAAGTTGTAAGTAAAGATTACAACATAGCGTTATTTATTTGAGCCATTTTGTTGCATAATAATCGTCGGTCAGCCATCTGTTTTCTATGACATTACTGGCGTTAACTGTGTTACGGTTGTCTCGGCACAGAGCGTAATGGCCGCCAATAATTGAGCTGTAGATTTATAGCCAACCACCTTCGCTAATGGATACGATTTATGGATGTTGTCCATAAATTGCTGTTCACCCATTTATAAACTTCTCAGCAATACCGTATGAGGTTTGCTGTCCGCTTTTGGTTTATACACTATGATAGAAAACTGGACAAAAGAATTTATTATTCAGCGCTTATTGGCCATTACTTTGTTGGTCGTGTTGTTTATATTATGTTTTCAAGTGGTACAGTTTTTTATTGTACCGGCATTGTGGGCAGCGATTTTAGCGTATGTTACCTTTCCTATTTATAACTTTTTTCACCAACGAGTAAAGTTCAGTTCAAATTTTAGTGCCGCTATCATGACTGTGAGTATTACTCTCATCATCGGTGTGCCGCTGGTGGTTGGTATTTTTATCTTGCAGCAGGAAGCTTTGAGTCTTATCAGCAATTTAATCTATCGTATTAAAGTAGGGTATTTGGATGTGCCTGACTCTGTTAAGGATTTGCCGATTATCGGGCAACAAGTCAAAGATGTGCTGTGGCGCATTAATAAAAATCCTGAGGGGACGCTAGAAGCCTTTCGTATCTGGGTACAGTCTCATTTATATTACGGCAAAGTCGCCTTTGATGTGGTGTTCAGCAGTCTTGCCAAGCTTGGTATGGCACTGATGACTTTATTCTTCTTTTATCGTGATGGCACAAGCTTGGTGCGCCAAATTCGCCAAGCCTTACGCAATATCATTGGCAATCGTATCGATGGTTATATTGACTCTGTGGGTACGACCACCCGCGCTGTGGTATATGGTATTGGTCTGACCGCATTGGCGCAGGCAATCTTGGCGGGTATTGGTTATTATTTCTCTGGCGCACCAAGTCCGATTTTACTGACGATTGTCACTTTTATCATTGCCTTAATCCCATTTGGTACGCCATTTGTGTGGGGTGGGGTGTCGATTTGGTTATTAAGTCAAGGTCATACGGTAGAAGGTATTGGTTTGGCTTTATGGGGCATATTGGTCATCAGTTGGGTGGACAATCTTATCCGTCCTATCGTCATTAGTGGTGCCACCAAGATTCCTTTTATCATTATTTTTATCGGGGTGTTGGGCGGTTTAACAGCCTTTGGTTTCGTTGGTTTGTTCATCGGTCCTGTCGTATTAGCTATCGGCCTTGCGGTATGGCGTGAATGGATTTCAAATCATAAAAATGAGCTATTTGCGCCACAAGAAGAGGTGTTGATCGATAAAAATACACCATTAGCGGTTGATGAGCAAAATGAAAATAGCGGATATAGTTGATACCAAATAAAACAGAGACGGCGCATTTTAGCGCGAGACTGAAATAATTTTTTCTTGCGTGTTGTGCCTACGCCGACAGCGGTAGTAAAAAATATTTAGCGAAATAATGTCATAGATAACAAGTCACTGATAAATTATGTACTGATTGATAGAAATTTTTAATAAGGTTTAATGCGATGATAGATACGATAAACAGCATAACTATTGTGGCTGACAGTAATATCGCTAGCCTTGATGAGTTTTTTAATGCCACTGCGCTTGGACAGGCGACTGAGCAAACAGTAAATATTGTCAAAGTTGCGGGGCGCGATATCGATGCGGCATTGCTTGCTGAATTACAGCCCACTATATTGTTGATACGCTCGGTGACGCCAGTGAACGAGCAGTTATTGGCTGATAATGAAAGCGTAGAATTTGTAGGCTCGGCAACGATCGGCACCGATCATGTTGATCAAGATTATCTAGCGACGCGCAACATCACTTTTGCCAATGCTGCGGGTTGTAGCAAGCATTCGGTCGCCCAATATGTACTGACGGCTATTTTGACATTGCGTCCGCAGTATTGGCAGCTATCAACGACGTCACCAACGAGGCCATTAACCTTAGGCATCATTGGCCTTGGCAATATTGGTAGCACGCTCGCTCAGTATGCCAATGATTTGGGCTGGCAAGTATTGGGCTATGATCCGTTATTGCCCCCTTCAGAGACGAATAACGCCAGCTTGGCGCAAGTACTTAGCCAAAGCGACGTTGTCAGTTTACATGTGCCACTGACTGATAAGAGAGACTATACTCACCCGAGTGGTAGCGATTACCCAACGCGGCATCTAATCAACGCAGATGCCCTGAGTATGATGCCTGCGCATACTATGCTCATTAATAGCGCGCGCGGACCCGTCATTCATGCGCGTGATTTAGCAGCAGGTATTGAGCGTACGGGACGCCAAGCAGTGCTTGATGTGTTTGAGCATGAGCCAGAGATTGCCGAGAGTTTGTTAAGCAAGTTGGCTATCGCAACGCCACATATCGCTGGTTATACTGTAGAGGGGAAGCTGCGCGGTACCCAAATTATCTATGATGCGCTATGTGAAAAACTGGCGGTCACACCTGCACAGTCTATGCAAAAGCTGCTGCCACTGAATATGTTTTTGTGGTCTGAATTAAAAGCGCATCCAGATAAGTTGATTAAGTTTTATGACATTATGCAAGATGATGCTTCCTTGCGACGTCAGATAATTGACGGACAAGTTAATGGCGCTGATTTTGATCAACTGCGCCGTGATTATCATTTGCGCCGTGAATGGCAGTTCTAAAGTCAAAAACCTACTTATCACCCTATTTTTATTATTCATCAGTCACAGTAAATACTAATGAGCCAATCAACCCGTTCTTCTGTTAAGCCAAATACTAAGCCCAGTTACGCGCCCACCATGACCCTAGCGATGGCGCGGCAGCGTGCGCAGTTTATGTGCGATATTCGTCAGTTTTTTAATAAGCGGCAGGTGCTTGAGGTACAGACTCCGCTGTTGTCGCAAGCTGGCAATACGGATACCTTTTTGCAGTCCGTCGCTGCGCAAGTTACCTATCAAGATCGACCACGCACTTATTACCTGCATACGTCACCTGAATTTGCCATGAAGCGATTATTGGCCAGCTGGCAAATGCCTATTTATCAAATTTGCCCGGTATTTCGAGATAATGAAATAGGCGTACGCCATAATATTGAATTCACCATGTTGGAATGGTATCAGCCAAACTATAGCTTAGCCGATATGGCGACTGAGCTTGGCGAACTACTAGAAGCCCTATATGGTTATTCGATTGTGATGAATCATTACCGCTACGTTGATGCGTTTATGGACTTCGTTGGTATACATCCACTGACGGCCAGTTTGGCGACATTACAAGCAGTGGCAGAAGATAAAGGTTTAACCGGTTTTGATTTTAATAATGTAGAAAGCGGTGCAACCAATAGCGAAGAAGAAAGCCGGCAAAGCTGGTTAGATCTATTATTTAGCCACGCGGTCGAGCCAAATTTAGGGCATGATTTGCCGACTTTGATTATAGAGTATCCACCAGCAACGGCAGCATTAGCAAAAACGGCTTTAGATAAAGACGGTAATAAGGTTGCGAAGCGCTTTGAGCTATATATCAATGGTATTGAGATTGCCAACGCCTATGACGAGCTGGCAGATGGGCAGGCGTTAAGAATGCGTTTTGAGCAAGACAATCAATTACGCCAGCGCCATAATTTGCCAGTCATGCCAATCGATGAGCATCTATTGGCGGCATCTAATGACTTGATACCTTGTAGTGGCATTGCTGTGGGGTTGGATAGATTGCTTATGGTCATCACAGGAGCCGACAGAGTAGAGGACGTCATTCCGTTTCCAAGTGGTCTGGCCTGATAATTTATTAGATGGTCCATCATAAAAAAAGCGAGTAGACCGGAAGGCTTACTCGCTTTTTTCTTTAATTATAAACATGGTAGCGCTGAGCTTGATTATAATGTTGCGATAGCTTTATCGATGGCTGTCTCACCATTTTGCATGCTAAAGACTTTCTTACTTGCGCTATCAGCATTCAAAACCGCTGCTAAAGTCGATGCTACATCCGCAATCGCATTCTCGCCAGCATCAGTACCATTGATCGTAATTTTGCCAGTTCCAGCGCGTTCTTTTAGGGCAGCAGCTTGGACGATGGTGTAATCAAGAGTACTGTCGTTGACTAACCATTGGTCAGCGTAATGTTTGGCGATGTAATATTCTTTTAGATTTTCAATCGCAGGGCTTGTCCATTTGCTGGTGTCTAATGAGAACACTGTGCTAAGCATGATATAGCGATTGATACCTTTATCTTGCGCCGCTTGCATTGTTTTCACCGCACCGTGTAAATCTACTTCTAACAAGTTCTTGTTCCCGGAACCTGCTACAAAGTATATCGCCTCAACGTCATCATCAATCTGATTTTGAATATCGTCTTTATTTGCTAATAAGTCTAAATCCAATTGCGAATAATTATCTGCATCGAACAATTTCTTTTTATCACGCGTGGTACCGATCACTTGATGATCATCTGCTAATAACTGCTTAACTAAATCAGTTCCCACTCGTCCACTGGCGCCAATTACTAAAATTTTCATAGTCATTCCTATTCTTATATACGTTACTGTTGTTGTAAAAACTGTTTGTCTTAAAAGTTGACTACAGCGTAACAACAATGATGGGCACACTTCGTTATGAAGCGTGCCGATTGCATAGTGTTTGGTTATGAATGTATACGGTTTGCAAAGAGCACAGGCTAGGAGGGGGTTAAGATAGATAGCAAAGATTATGGCTATAAAAATCAGCGAACCAAACGATTAAGACCGTCGGCAAAGGCTTTTTTGTCACGGTCACCATAAGGTTTTTGTCCGCTCATTTCTTGCAGCTCTAACACGCCAGTACCGCGCATGGTATCCATAAAGTCGCGCATATTGAGCTTTTGCTTAATATTATTTTTGTCGTAGACTATGCCGCGTGTGGTCAGTACCAAGCCGCCTTTGTCCAAAATATCGTTGGCCAAAGGGATGTCACTGGTGATTGCTAAATCACCTGGCTGTATCTGTTCTACGATATAATCGTCGGCTTTATCAAATCCTGATGGCACCACGGTCATGACGAGCAGCGGTGACTTACGCAATTTAATTGGCTGATTGGCGACGAAAATAGCCATTGTTTGCGTCCGCTCAGCCGTTTTGATAATCAAGTCTTTGGCAATCAATGGCACCGAATCAGCATCCACCCAAATTTGCATTATTTCTTAACCTTCGCTGTTTTTGTCTTAACGTCTACCGCATTATCTGTTTGATCGTCATCAGTATCTACTTGAGGGTTTTCTATAGCTTTAACAGTGTCATTGCCAATAGTTGATTGGTCATTGGTCGCTTTTGGCTGATTATTCACAGGAGCAGACTTTTTGTCGAGGCCGACTTTATTGGGCAATACCGCGACGAGCTTGGCTAAGGCAGGCTCCAAATTAGCGACATCATTGGGCATCAATGTGATGTGTGCAATTTTTCGATCTTCGCGCTCAGCCTTATGATAACTATGATAATGCGCGCCATCGATAGCCAGCACTGCGCTGATATCGGGGTACTGTCCTAAAACGTTGAGCATAATCGCTGGATGAACATTGTCGGTATCACCCAATGGCAAATTAACCACGGCACGGATATGGTTTTCAAACTGACTGGTGACAGCGCCTTCAATACTCCAGTGTCCAGAATTGTGCACACGCGGCGCAATTTCATTGACGAGTACAACATCATTGCCACGCACGTCCTTGGTGACGAACAGCTCAAGTGCCATCACGCCCACATAACCCAAATGATTCATGACCGTGGTAATTGCATCGGTCGCTTGCTTGAGTAGATGGCTAGTACCAACGGCGGGCGCTTGAGTTTTGGCCAAAATACCGTGATGGTGATGGTTTTCGACCAAATCATAACAGCGCATCTGGCCGTTCTGTCCCCGTGCCGCGATAATAGAAACCTCACGGCTAAAGTGAATAAAACCTTCCGCAATGAGTGGCGCTGGCGTTGGCGTCAACTCACCTTGGCCACTGACGGCGTCTTTGAGGTCTTGCCACGCCGCTTTGATATCACTGTCTTGCTTGATGACAAATTGACCTTTACCATCATAACCACCGCGGCTGGTTTTGAGGACGATTGGCAGTCCTAGCTCGCTGCAAGCTTGCTGCAATTCAGCTTCAGAGTTAACTTCTTTAAAGGGTACGGTAGCGATCTCAAGCGCATTAAACATCTGCTTTTCTTTTAAGCGGTCTTGCGCGATATCAAGTGCAATCGGTGGCGGAAACATGCCTTGTTTGCTACCAGATTTTGATAAATTGGCCAGTTGTTCAACGGTCGCCGTCGGCGTGTTTTCAAACTCTAAGGTAAATACATCGGCGGCGGCAATAAAGGCTTCTAGTTGCTCACTATGAAAGACGCGCCCGTAAAGACTGGCAGGACAGTCAGCATTGTCTTCTAAAAAAACACACTGATAACCTAATGGCATGGCCGCTTCGGCAAGCATCATGCCAAGCTGACCACCGCCTAAAATACCGATAGTACGAATGTTTTGGGTCACAGGATAAGCGTTCGCTGTAGTCATGGCAGGCTCTTTGAATTGGAAATGGATAAAGGTTATTCGGTTTATTAAGTCTAAAATCTAATCTATTAAAATAGGAAAAGGTGCACTGTATGCACCTTGTATTTAGTAGAGCTCATCTAAGCATAAATATCAAGTTTACAACATTGATCGTTGGATTTGACGGTTAGATTTTATAGTCCAAATAATTGGTCTTGATATTTTCTAACCATTATCGCCAATCTAGTTGTTGATAATGCCCGGTGTGGGGCTGGCAAGAATGGTGTCAGTTTGTGTTTGGCGTAGCGTATCTAGCTTGCTAGCGATTACGTCGTCATGCAAGGCCAAGACCTGAATCGCCAGTAATGCTGCATTATAAGCACCTGCCGCCCCAATCGCTAAAGTACCGACAGCAACGCCTTTTGGCATCTGTACGATAGACAATAGGCTATCCCAACCGCTGAGCATCGAGGATTTTACAGGGACACCAAAGACCGGTAGCGGCGTTTGACTGGCACACATACCCGGCAGATGTGCTGCACCGCCAGCCCCAGCGATAATGACTTGTAAGCCATTGCTTTTGGCGTTTTTGGCATAGTCAAATAATCTGTCAGGTGTACGGTGTGCTGATACGACTTCACAAGCAAAAGCGATATCAAAGTCGGCGAGCAATTGCGCAGCGGCGCTCATGGTCGCCCAATCAGACTGCGAGCCCATGATGATGCCAACTTTTGGTTGACCAGCAGGAGAGGTGATTGGACTGTTTTGCTCAACAGAGTTAACACTAGCTGATAGAGTGCTCATGCTTTGATATCCTCAAAACGACCATCATACAAAAATTTTGCCGCCTTCGTAAAGCCAAGTTTACTGATTAATGCGAAAGCGAGTTGAATAGCGCTTTTATTATGACGATATCACTGGGTCTTTGTCGTGGCGATATTGCACAAAATTACCGGCTTTGAGTGGCAAAGGCTGCTCGGTATCGAGCTGATAGCATGTTAGATAACCGCTATCGACCGCTGCCGAATAATCAGTACAGACTACTTGCGGGCTCAATGGTTCAGGCGTCCCAGTTAGCCAATAATGACCGACAAATACGGGTTTATCGGTTTTAAGCGCAAAGTCGATATTTTCTGCCAATATATCCGCTGGAATTTGTGCCAATGCTGATGAAGGGGCACGCGCAACCTCATATAGTGTACGTTCGTTGAGGCCTTCAAGCCACCAACGTACCCGTACTCGTGTGCGCTCAGTTCCTTCTTTATCAACCATTACCATGCCCGCAGGTAGGGGGGTTTCCACACCTTTTAATACCCTCTCCAACGCTTCAAAAGGTTCGCTATGCTCTTGGGCAGTGGCGACAAGTGCTTCAGGCGTTAAGCAATTATCAGCAGTCAATAACGGCGTCAGTACCGCCATACTGTCTACATCCCAACAAGCATGCACAAAGCAAGCATAGTCGGTCTCAAGCCATAGGGGTATCTCATACAAGCGCTGTAGCCAATAGTGATGACGCTCTGAGCCAAACGGTACTTCTGCCAAAAAGGCCTCGTGTTGGCGCATATGTATCTCATTGTGCGAGCGTAGGTATTCCTGAGGATTATTAGGATCAAGCGTCGCGAAAGCCAAAGCATTGTATTCGTGATTGCCCATCACTGCATCGGCCACATCAGCATCTAGCATGGCAAACACGATTTCTAACGTGGCCATTTGCTGCGACCCACGGTCGATCAAATCACCGATAAACAACGCCTGATGACCTGCTGGCGGCACGAAACATTGTCCGTTATGGCGATAGCCTAGCTGGGTGAGTAGACCGACTAGCTTGTCTGCATAACCATGAATGTCACCGATAATATCTATAATCATAATTCGTTATCTAATCTTAAAATGTAAACGTATTTAACCGCTTAAGTAGAGCGATAAAGTTAATAAGGGTTTAATTATTTTCAAAAAAAATTTTTAAAAAATTGCTCTAAAAGCTAGCCTTTACTAAAAGCCTGGCGATAATAGTGCATTTAAAAAGTGTGGTAGCACTTGTGGCTCTAAAATAATAGTGGCGATTATCCCAAACGCGCCGCCCCACATATGTGCCAGATGATTGATGTTTGAGCCACCGCGTTTGTCCGCATAGATGCTATAAGCCACATAAGCGACCGCAAATAATATCGCTGGGATAGGAATGACCGCGAATAAATAGATTTTTTCCCATGGTGCCAGCAAAATAAAAGCAAACAATACGGCTGATACACCACCTGAGGCGCCAAGGCTGAGATAGCTGGCGTTATTTTTATTCTTAAGATAACTTGGAATCATCGCAACAATGATAGCCAATACGTAAAACACCACGAAACCATAACCGAACAAAAACGATTGATATAACCCTTCGATAGCACGACCGAAAAAATACAAAGTAAACATATTAAACAGCAGATGCATACTATCAGCATGGATAAAACCATGCGTCACAAAACGATCCCATTGCCCATTATTTACCGCAGGCGGATAAAAAATAAGCCGATTAAATAGCGCTTTGTTTTGCCAAGCAAGCAAGCTGACAATAACAGTAATAATAATGATAAGGGTCGTGTGGTTAAACAAAGGGTAATCCTTAGGCCGAGCCTAGTGTGTGATTGTGTAATATGGCAAGGTTAAAAGCCTAAATACTATGTATACATACTACGCCTAAATACTATGTGTAAATAATATTATGCCCAAATTGCTAATGGATAAGACGGTCAATAATAATAAGTAGTGACATGGCAATTCCCATGCCAACTCCTAATCATTACGTCAACAGCGACAAGAATAAAGCAAAAACCCATTATGTAGAGAATTGTGCTTTAATAATCATTTGTTATTAGGGTGCGTCTTCATTTCAAAAATGGTGATAAAAATAAGATAAATTGCCGTCAGACAAGAAAAATAGCGTAGATAATATCGGGATATTGACCAGCTATTTGACGATGTTTGGCAAGATTTAGCCATTTTTAGCCCATTTAGATGACTATAGAGTGAATTGAAGACATACCCTAACAATATAGCAGTGTATAAAGATGAGTAAGTAATGCTTCGTATACGGACAGTAACGGTAGCGCTAAATACGTTGATAGCAGCAGTCTATAGTGCTGCTGATATAAGTGTAAGTACAAATTATAAGCTGGGTCATACAAGCGATGTACCATAAGCACTGTCACGGATATAGCTGTTTTATAGAGTGCCATTTATAAGGCATAAGTTTGTAGAAAAAACATCAAATAAAGTGATAAGGAATGATTTATTGCTTTTATAAATATAAACTATAGTCGGTTGAAAGGAATTTAGATACAAGAAAAGCGAGTGACAGGACTGCAAATAGTAGACTGAACGAGCCTGACACTGTATCTGATTTCACTAGGATTAACTATATTAAGCCGATAGAGGCCGTCAGTCATGAGTATCATTGAACAACTAGAACAAAGCGTCACGCCCGCTGTGCTAGGCAATAATAGCAGCGTTGCCCATGTCAGTCTCCTTGAGCAGTTTTATGCGATTTTGGCCGCACGCTTGGCTTTGCCAGAGGTATATTCGCAGTTGTTGCGATCTGATCAAGTGATCGTTGCTGATAGCGTGACAGAAAGCCCTTTATTTGAGCAGCTCTGGCTCGCCCCAAATATGCGGCAGACACTCATACAAGAACTTGCCGCCACTCATCATATCGATGAGCTTGCGACCACCCAATTGCTTATAAATGCTGCGCCACTGGCTTACCGTGAACTAAAGGCACTGGCGAGTGGACAGTTTTTGCCTGCGTTTTTGCAAAAAGAGCAGCCCACCTTGCGCCAGTATTTACCCATATGGTCAGCACCAGTTATCAGCGCTGCTCAAGATATTCAGACATCTAGCAATACGCCAAATGTCATAGCATCTGCTAATACAGCAGCAATGCCAGCACCGCCAATAGAAGCGGCTACAGAGAATAGCAATAGCTCTCCAAATGCTAGTGTGCATTTAGATAAGCATAGCAATACAGATATAAATAATGCTTCTGATGCTATCCATGCTATCCATGCCAGCCCTGCTGCCCATCATTTAGCAGAAAATGGCAGCATGAAACGGGAAAAAGTTCGCACCCGTAATCAACGCAACGATCTATTGGTACGGGTATTTTTATTAATAGCCGCCATTGCTGCGTTGGGCTTTGCTGCATGGGCGCTATTGATCAAGCCCAACATGACAGCGCCAGTAGAACCTGTAGCGCCTGCGCCTGTCGTTGCCCCGCCCCCTACTGAGCCAGCACCACAGGTTTTGACGCCAGTTGAGCTAATCGTCGGGGTAGACGATAGTGGCAGTCTCTATACTTGTAGCGCAACGGTTGGCGATGAGGCGCTACAAAGCACGTTGCAACAAGCGCTTAATACAAGTTTTGGTGAGCAGGCCGGTATCTGTGAGCTGACGATACAAGCGGGCGTGGCTAAGAGTATGGCTAATATGCCAACAGAGGTATTGCCGAATATCTTGACCATGCTGAGATCAACGCCATTTGCTCGGCTACATCTGCAAAATGAGCGGGTGAGCTTGGAAGCACCAGACAGTATGCTATTACAGCGTTTGGTCACTGATATGCGTACGTTAGCGCCAGCGCTGATGATTGATAGCGCGGCACCACTGCCATTACCTAACAATGGCAGTGGCGTAGAGGATATGGCGGCTATGAATGGTCAGAACCCTCAGTTTGACTCCAGTGGCAGCGCTACAAACAATGTTAATAGTGACGCCTATAACAACAATGCAAGCAATAATGGTGCTGGAGAGTATCAAGCAAGCGATGACGATACGGACGATAGTATGATGCCTGCGCCAGCACGCAACAATCCGGTGCGCAGTAATAATGGCAGTCTCACTAATGTACCTAGTAATTTAAATAGTAACTCAAATAGCAATTCCTCTACAAACAATAGGCCGTCAGGCCCAATCTCTTTGTCTGAAGTAGAGGATATGGCGAGTAATGTTATCGTCGCTGAACCTGCACAAGTAAGAAATAAGTAGGTCAGTCGCTAAGCTTTAGTATGAGTCATACCGTAATCACAACTTTTTTTTAAATAAATAATATGAAAGATAAAATCAAATCGTTTTATTGCTATTGAAAATGACTGTTTAATAAATAATACACATACGACCTTATTTACTATTGTTATGTTAGCGATTTGTACTTCAGCGGCTTTCTAGTTACGTGTAACAACTGAAACATTACTTAATGTAGCATTTGCACAACAGCGTATTGATTGTGAAAAATACCTTAATACTTTTATAATGACGAAAGTTGAATGTAATCATCATCAATTGCGCTTGTTGCTTTTTTATAGTGACTAAACAGTGAACTAATAGTGACGAACCTTTTTTACAGCTATTTATTTTATAGTGACTTGCATGATGATTTTGCTTTTTAGATGTTTTAACGGATAGGTAAATAGTTGCTACCATCATAATTATCGACTTTGCTTTTAGTGAATTAAAAAATAAAAAAGTAAATTCTAATAATTCTGAGAAAAAATCTTAGCCCTATTCAAAAGACAAATTATATTAATAAGAATTAATGGAGGACTTATACTATGGATATTATCAGTCATTTAACGCGAACAGTCAGCCCCGCAGTATTGGGAGATGACCGTAGCCCTGCTAAACAAAATCTACTTGAGCAGTTTTATGCTATTTTTGCGGCGCGTTTGGCAGACAAAGATACGCATGAGCGTTTTGCTAACGAAAATATCGCCCGTGACGATCAAGGATTTTATGATCGGGTATGGACGGATAGCGCTCACCGTGACCAGATAGCTCGCGAGCTGGCTGGCAAACACAATGTCGATGTCACTGCATCTCGTGGTTTGATTGCGATGGCAGCACCGCTTGCTTACCATGAAATAAAAAGCTTGGCAGGAACCACACCGGTGCCACAGTTTTTGAACGACAACCTTGCTAGCTATCAACATCATATCCCTGCATGGGCAAGTGCGGTTCTGCCTGCCGGTATGATTGCCGCTGCTCCTGCAGGTGCGCGAATGTCTGATACGGTCAGTACCGCACCGCTACAACGTGAAGAAGAGAAAGAAGGCAGCTTTATGAAAGCGCTGCTGCCTATTATTGGTCTGATTATTTTAGGTGCTTTGGCGTGGGCTTTGCTGAGAGGCTGCCAAGACAACCCTGAGCCTGTCGCTACGCCTGCTGTCACCCAAGAGCAAGCGGCGGAAGGCGATGGTGCAGCGGTTGCTGCTGCTGTTGAGCCTGCCTCATTGAGCATTGCTACTGGTGAAAATAGTGAATTGTACGCTTGCCGCATGAATGTGGGTAATGAGACGCTACAGACCAATGTCATGAATGCGCTTACCAGTGCGTTTGGGGATGAAGCCAATAAGTGCCGCGCCGATGTTGATGATAATTTTGCAATAGACATGCCAGCTGCTGCGCAACTTGCCACTATCTTACCTATTGTCAAAAATGTACCAAACGCCAGTATGATTATTAAAGGTGATAACATTACTGTCAATGCACCAGATGCAGCAGCGTTGGATAAACTGGTCGCTGATTTACAAGCGGCTGCACCAGCGATGACGGTGCAAGCTGAGGGGCCACTAGATTTGCAGGGTGAAATTGATAATAGTTTAGCGGCAGCCGATGTTGCTATGTCAAACCTTGGAGACAATCCAGATCCACGTGATGTTGCCCGTGCTTTAAGTCTACAAGTAATTAACTTTGAAGTAGATAAAGCTTTTATTCCTGATGTTAATAAAGCGTTTCTTGACCGCGCTGCCAAGATTATGACAGACGTCCCAGATATGAATCTGATGATTATTGGTTATACCGATAGCCAAGCATCGGATGCTTATAATCTGAAGCTGTCTCGCGACCGTGCCGAATCTGTAAAAGAATACTTAGTCTCTCAAGGTATCGATGCGAGCAAGCTGAGCACCAAAGGCATGGGTGAAACAGATCCTATCGCTGATAACTCAACGGAACAAGGTCGCTTCCGCAACCGCCGTATTGAGTTTTTGGTCAATGATGAGACTGTCAGTGCAAATGGTGGTATGACGATCACCAACAATGCCCTTGATCCGGACTTAAACCCATTAGACAGCAACAATGATGATCTCTTGCCAGATGGTGATGATGCAAGTCGTAGGACGGTAGTAGATCCACAAGTTAATACTCAGTAGTCTTTAGACAGTTATTGATAGTAAGAAAACTATTGATATTTAAAAGTCATTAATACCAAAAAACCGCATCTAAAAAAAGATGCGGTTTTTTATTTGCTATAGATTTGGCATATATAGTCAGTGAAAAGTAATATCGAACCATCACGCACTGCTGATATCCATTTTTGTTGCTTGCTGTGCCTGCGCAGACAGAGGCGACAAAAAATTGATATCAGCAATACCGTCGCGATTTTAGGATATTTTGACTATATTTATGGATTTACTAAAAAAATGACAGGCTATTATTTATAGACAGTAGGATCTTTTGATGCCGCATGATCTGTAGATGGCTGCTCTGCCGAGGTATTAAAAAAGGTCTGAGTGACGTTCTGCTTTGCTTGCTGCCAATAGTCAAACTGCTGACAAGTCGCCTCAAGATTACCTTGCCAAACGGGTATCTGCCCGCACATGGTTTTGATACGTTTTTGATTGGGGTAGGGCAAGTTTTGCGCCGCTTCGGCCGCTTCATGAGCCGCAACTCTATCATTGCATACCAAAGCAATGTCGCAACCAGCTTCAATCGCTGCTTTGACGCGCGCGCTAACATCCCCAGCTGCTTGCGCGCCTGCCATAGATAAATCATCAGAGAATAGAACGCCATCAAATTTTAGCTCATCACGGATGATGTCTTGCAGCCAAATTTTAGAGAATCCCGCTGGCTTGTTATCTACCTGTGAAAAAATCACGTGCGCTGGCATCAACGCATCAAGCCAAGGCAGCGTTTGGGCGAACGGCTGCATGTCACTGTGCATAATCTCATCCAAACTGCGGCTGTCGATCGCTTCTGATACATGAGAATCAGGAGCGATGGCGCCGTGACCGGGGAAATGCTTACCAGTGGTTGCCATGCCAGCCGCTTTCATACCGCGCATAAACTGGGTCGCCAAAGCCGTAATGGCTTGCGGCTGCTGATGAAAGCTACGGTCACCAATCACTTGGCTAATACCGTCTGTGTCGAGTACCGGTGCGAAGCTCAGATCTATGCCCACGGCCAGCACTTCTGCTGCCATTAGATAGCCACAGTCATAAGCGCAGCTAAGCGCACGGCTAGGATCTTGATTAAATAACTCACCCAGTCGCCCCATCGCGGGCAATGGGGTAAAACCTTCACGTAATCTTGCGACGCGCCCACCTTCTTGATCAACACCGATCAAGATATCGGCGTTGTGATAGCGTATATCGTCACACATTGCGCGCACTTGCGCGGCATCCTTGACATTTCGGCCAAACAAGATGATCCCACCAACTTGGGCTTGTTTGATTAAACTCACATCTTCAGCAGTCAGTGCGGTACTATCAATATCAATCATTAAGACGCCATACATCGCGTGATCCTTATTATGTTATATCAGTCATCTACTCTAAAACCATTATTGTATCAATCAGCGTACAGTACGGTCTGCCTAACTGCACGCAATTTCCTTTGTAACAAAGGCAAATAGAATCGACTATTCAGTGTTATATTATGAGCTCAGCGCACCATCAATCAGGGTAAATAAGCGCAATAATCACTCACTATTATCGATATATTATGACAGCTATTGTGAGCTGCGCATAATCTACTGGTTAAATTGACCGAAATGAATGACCGATATCTGTCAAGCAGCGAGCAGCAGCCATCGCTAATAAATATGCTAGAAAGTTTGGTATGTACCGAGGTAAAGTGTAATATTGCTTATACAGATTGAGACAGTTGCACATTTATGCTCATGCTAGTATTGATTGATTTTTTGCAAGACGTTGGCAGTATTTTGTTCAACGATCAATATGATAAAGCAGTCATTTTATTAAGTAGCAATATCATTAGGTAATACCAATGCTGAAGTAGGTAATGCCAATGCTGAAGTCTTATAAAGTATCTTGCTTAGAAATCGTCAAATTCATAACAAGGTTAATGCAATATAAAGTGAATGCCATAAAGATGGTTTGTGAAAAGCAGCGCTGTAAGAGAATAACTAAATTTGATGCATAGGGAATGACCAAGCAAATTCTTTCGATGAAAATTAATAATACTTTTAACTTAAAATAACTAGGTAGATATGATGAAAAAACAACCAGCACAGTGGTTACTCAGTGCAGCGTCAGTGGGCATCGCCGGTCTTATTCTTACTCAGAGCTACGGTACCGCAGTGGCAGATACCAACACTGAAGGTTTCGTCCAGACACCTGAACAAAAAGTCACTACTCGTCAGGTCGCCGCCTTGCTGGATCGCAGCCATTATCTCAATCAGTCTCTCGATAGCAAAACAGGCAGCGAAATTCTGTCTATGTATATTGATAGCCTTGATCCAAACCATACCTTGTTTTTGCAATCTGATGTTGATGAGCTAAAGAAAAAATATGCCGCCGAGTTCGGTGATCGCCTCAAACGTGGTGATTTGTCTGCAGGGGTAGAGGTATTCGAGCGCTATCGTAAACGCTCAAACGAATATTTTGCCATGGCAAGCAAAATGCTAAAGACGGATCTGGATTTGACCAGCGATGAGACCATCGTCCTTGACCGCGAAAAGCTTAGCCATTTTAAGACCAAAAAAGAACAGCGTGATTATTGGGCGCGTCAGCTGAAGTTTCAGCTGATGAGTATCACTTTGGGTCAAGAAGATGAAAAAGCCAAAGAGCAAGTTTTCTTAAATAATCCAGACATCACTCGTGGTCAGGATTTGATCCGTAATGATGAGCGCACGCCCAGTGAGATTTTGCTCAATCGTTTGTCACGTCAACAAGAGCAGTTTAAGCGTCTCAAAGATGACGAAATCATGGAGACTATCTTAAACACAGCGATGCTCACTTATGATCCGCACAGCAATTATTATGCACCTATTCAAGCGACAGAGTTGCAGATTCAATCCAGTCTACAGTTAGAAGGCATTGGTGTTTCTATCCGGCCAGATCGTAAAAACCCAGACTATACACGCATCGTGACCTTGGTAGATGGTGGGCCAGCGGCAAAAACGGGACAGATTAAGCCCAATGACTTGATTATTGGTATCGCCAAAGACGGCAAAAACATGACCGATGTAGTCGGTTGGTCGACGCGTGAAATCGTCAGTCTCATTCGTGGTAAGCGCGGTACTTCAGTCACGCTCAAGCTACGTCAGGCCAGCGCACCAGAAGCCAGCGCCCGTACCGTCACTGTGGTGCGCGATATTATTCAGCAAGAAGAATCAGGCGTTACCCAGCGCGTCGTAGAAGTACAGCGTCCGAATATCGATAAAACACCCAAGCGTATTGGTGTCCTTGAGATACCAAGCTTTTATTTGAACTATCAGGCGCGCCGTAACGGTGAAGATTATCGTAGTGTCAGTATCGATACCGAAAAAGCGCTCAAAGAATTAAATAAAGAAAACATCGATGGCCTCGTGGTTGATTTACGCAACAACCCTGGTGGCTCGTTAGATGAAGTGGCCAAAATGCTCGGCTTCTTTATTAAGAGTGGTCCACTGGTCCAAATCCGTGACAATCGCGGCAACATCCAAGTATACCGTGACGACGATGGTGGCGAACAACTCTATGACGGCAAGATGGTGGTCATTACTAACTTAGCGTCTGCCTCTGCAAGTGAGATTTTTGCTGCCGCCATTCAAGATTATGGCCGTGGTTTGGTGGTTGGCAGTACCACAACTGGCAAAGGCTCTGCCCAGATTCAGCTGGACAATTTAGCCTTGGGTTCAGCGACCTTAACCCAACGTAAATTCTATCGTATCACCGGCGGCAGTACGCAGAATAAAGGCGTAGTCCCCGATGTCGAATTGGTTAATATCTATGACGATGCTACCTTTGGCGAGCGGGCACAGAAAAAAGCGTTGCCTTGGGATACCATCAAAACCGCGCCTTATAAGCCTGAAGGTAAATTCACTAGCGATACGTTAGCGACGCTGAACCAGCAGTCTACAATTCGTCAGCAAAAGGATCCACAGTTTATTTACTTATCTGCGTTAAATGACATTCGCGATATGGATGATGAGAAAAAGCCTGTCAATCTCGATATCAATAGCCGCCGTGCCAAAATGCAGCTGATCGAAAAGCGTTCATTAGAAGCGGAGAATAAACGCCTCATCGCTACAGGTGAGCGTCCGTATGCCAACTGGAATACTTATCAGGCGGCGATGGATGCGAAGTTTGAAGAGCGTAGTCAAATGAAAGCCAATGAGCGTCCAGAGCTACCTGAAGACGAAGCTTTTATCAATGAAGCGGCTTATATTATGCTCAGTGCTGATTCAAAAGCAACGGTCAGCCCTGAAGAGAGTCTATAGCAGCCGTATATGAGCGAACCATAAAAGCGGTCATATAAATATCTATGTAAGCATATGCTTACATAGATTGACGCTTCGACCTCTTACTAACCTTGGGTCAATCTGCGATTATAACTGTACGGCACGATTGAACGAAACAGTTCATTGATACTAGGGATTGGTATCTTAAAGATCGCATCAGGGATAGATGGTTTGCTAATTAGGGATAATAAGGCTGGATGCCTGCTAGTTATAGGATGCCTCGGGATTAGGTATCATGTAGCGTTAACATGGATGGTTGGTGATAAAAGCCGCATAGCGCTCGTCGTTATGCGGCTTTGTTACGTTTGGGATAAAGTATTTTTATAGATAAGCCGTAAAACATAAAAAAAGGCCAGTAGACGTATCTACTGACCTTTTACAATAAACGACAAGCTTCATCGTACTCGCTTATCGTTTAAATGTTTTCTAATACTCAAATAGAGATTAGTGCTCAACGCCGCCTGCGCCATGGACATGGCCGTGGTTTAGTTCGTCTTCAGTCGCTGCACGTACTTCTTGAATTTCAACATCAAAAGTCAAACGCTTACCAGCTAGTGGATGGTTGGCATCAACGACCACTTCGTCATCATTTACTTCAGTAACCGTCACCAACATTACTTGGCCACCGGCTTCTGACTGGAATTGCATACCAGGCTGGATGTCATCAACGCCTTGGAAGTTATCGCGTGGCACATGCTGTACCGCTTGCTCTTGGTATTCGCCGTAGCCATCAGCAGGCTCAACGACAGCGTTTACTGTTTCGCCAGCAGATTTGCCTTCTAGTTGTTTTTCTAGGCCTGGGATGATGTTGCTGTGACCATGTAGATAAGCAAGTGGCTGACCTTCTGGTGATTGGTCAAGCACGTTGCCTTCGTCGTCTTTTAGTGTGTAATTGAATTTGACGGCAGTGTCTTTTGCGATAGTAGTCATAAATTATCCTAAATATATCTGTGTAAAAAATTAAATACGGTTGCAATAAACCTAAAAAAGCCAATCGGCAAGCCAGATAGCCACGTCATTAGTCAATTATCATCAGTTTATTAAAGTAACTTTAGCAGTTAGCATCTTTAATTGCGATGGCTCACATAACTTTCAAGGGAAAAGTGATAAAAAATGCAAATTAATATCATAATTTATGAAAATAAACGTTGTTTTCTATCATTTACAGAGTAGCGTGCTTGTTTTTTCTGGTTTGCCCGTTGCGTTTTCGGTTAAGGACTTCTACCATAACGATAAAAATAAAGATGAGAAAGACGATGAATTCATTTACCAATAAAGCTGATATCAATAGTTCTAACACCGACACTCCCAATAATAAGTCAATAAGTACGACTTCAATCAGTGAGAATGCTGAAATCGTAGCCGATAGTAGTTATCGATTCGATTTTGAGCGTTTTTATGAGCACTTAGTAGATGTGTCGCTTACCTTTACAGCAAACGTAGACTCACCAAAGCTGTGGTTGCCAGCATGGATACCGGGTAGCTATCTGATGCGCGAGTTTGCCCGCAATATTACCGCAGTACATTACCAAATCACTGACGACAATAATAAGAGCGTTGAGATACAGCGCGCGGTAAAGACAGACAAAAATACCTGGCAATTACCAAAAGTTAAAGCAGGGCAGACCGTAGACGTCCATTATGAAGTCTACTGTTATGACTTGTCTGTGCGCACCGCCTACGTCGATCAGCAGCGCTTATATGGGAACTTTACTTCTTTAGCGCTAGCGGTAGATGGGCAAGAGCAGACGCCTATACAAGTAAGCTTGATAGTGCCAGCCACATTTTTTGCGGATAAACAAGAAAGCCGTGTGCTCTTAGCTTGTGGTCTTGAATCTACCCATTTACGACTTGATGGGCAGCAGTGCTTTGCACTACAGGCAAACAGCTATCACGAGCTGATTGATTATCCTTTTGAAATCGCTGAACAGGATAAATTTGACTTTATTGTCCAAGACCATGCACATCAGACCCTACCTCACCGTTTTTATCTGTCGGGTAAGCATAATGCCAATATGGGTAGAATACAGCAAGACGTCACCCACATTTGTCAGACGTATCTAGATTGGCTGGGTGATGCACCCTTCAACGACTATACGTTTATGACTTTTGCCAGTGGGCAAGACTACGGAGGTCTTGAACACATCAATTCGACCAGCCTGATTACCCCGCGTCGCGACTTGCCCAGTATTGACGAACCCAAAGTACCCAGCAGCGATTATCAGCGTTTTTTAGGCTTGTGCAGCCACGAGTACTTTCATGCGTGGTGGGTCAAAACCGTACGCCCCGATGTCATGTTGGATGTAGATTTGCGCCGCGAAGCTTTTACACCGCTGCTTTGGGTATTCGAAGGTTTTACCTCTTATATCGATGATTTTATGTTGCAAGCGTCAGGGGTGATTGATAAACCAAGTTATCTCAAATTACTGGCTGAACAAATCAATCGCTACTATCAAACGCCTGGACGCGCCTATCAAAGTGTCGCTGAGTCGAGTTTTGATGCATGGATTAAATTATATCGTAATGATGAAAACACAGGTAATGCCGGTATTAGTTACTACAATAAAGGCGCATTGGTGGCGCTTTGTTTAGATTTAACTTTACTCGAAAAGAGCAACGGTCGTTATCGGTTATTTGATGTGGTCAAGGCTTTTTATAACCAAGCAACGCAGAATGACAACCGACGGATTGGTATCAGCAGTGCCGATATGGGCAAAGTTGTCGGGCAATTTATGGCGCTTACTGACTGGCAAGAGTTTGAGCGCCGCTATGTCAATGGGGTGGAAGAATTACCCATTGAAGCATTATTAACGGCAAACGGCATAAAAATACATGTTAATAGCAAAGAAACTGCCGATAAGCATGTGCCTTGGGGTATGCGCTGTAGTGAGACGCCAGCTGGACTGAAGGTCAATCGCGTGACGCGTGACAGTGTGGCTGCCAACGCTGGTATATCGGCGCATGATGTCATCATCGCTATTGACGGTATCAAGGCAGACACCAAGCAATTAGCGTCGCTTATTAAAGCAGAGCGTGAGGTTGAATGTTACCTGTTTCGTCGCGATGAGTTGATGTGCGTCAGCGTACTACCTAAAGCGGTGCTTAATAGTGCAAAACAGCAGAGCATAGACGACAAAACCTTTCCGCACAAAGTAAGCTTGTACTTAGCAAAGACAGAGTCATTATCAGACGATAGTAGTGACCATTCAACCGTACAGCCAAGCTGGCAGGTATGGCTTGATGTCATGGCACGTCAACAAGCGTAAATAGAGCAGTTTTAACATACTTTGAACCGTAGCTATGATTCAATATGTCCGAGTAAAAACAAAAACCCCTGCTAAGCATTTATGATTAGCAGGGGTTTGATGTGATAGCTTGTACATTTATCGGTACCGATTGAACCATAGTCAATTTAGATAGCAGGTTGCTCAGCAGGTGCTTTAGTGGATGCCTCATTTTTAACAGTAGCGTCATTGCCAACAGTATCGTTACTAACAGCGTTGTTATTAACCTCGGCGGTTTTGTTAGCGGCAATCCAGTTTTGCATGCGTTCAATTTCAGACTGCTGGGCATCGATGATATCTTGAGCCAATTTGCGCATCTCGGCATCAGTACCGTACTTGAGCTGTATTTTTGCCATGTCTACAGCGCCCATGTGATGGGGCAACATACCTCGTGCAAACGCCATATCAGGGACAGGGTCAGCGATACCTAGCATCATGTCATCATGCATTGCATCCATGCTCTTGGCATAAGCTTGCTGCATCGCTTGAGTATTAGGCTTGGGTTTAGCTGCATCGGGATGGCCAGCGAGCCATTTATTCATAATGTCTATTTCAGCTTGCTGCGCCGTTATGATTTCTTGCGCCAGCTCTCGCATGGCGGCGTCAGTACCATACTTTAGCTCGATTTTTGCCATGTCTAGGGCGCCGCGATGATGTCCCAGCATACCTTTCGCAAAGGCAGTATCAGCATCGTTATAGACCATGCCGATCATCATCTCATCATGCATTCTCGTCATTGACTTGGTGTAGTCTTGGAGGATATCCGTCATTTGCATCTCATCCGCCATTGCATCGCCACCTGTCATATCGTGACCTGCGTGAGCATCCATGTCCATGCCTTCATGATTCGCAGGCATCTCAGTCGATGGTGTCGCCACTTTTTCTGTAGGCATCCCCTCATCGTTCTCGGTTGCTGGCTGACAAGCGCTCAGTATAAGTGCCGCAGCAATGCTGGTGGCGAACAAGGCGAAACGACGCGAAGGAATCATGACATATCCTTAAAAGAGATAAGAGGAACAATAAATAGAGGCAAAGTCAAAGTACGCCACTAATATGGCACTAAGGCAGTGAAGTGCTGAATCTTAGCAGATAAACCTTACCAGTTCGAGACGCTATGTTTAACAGGTCGTAATATATTTGCTCGATTTCATGACTGAGCTCTCTCAAGCAGATACGTGTGTCGATTTATCCATTATCTTATTTATATTATCTGTTGTTGCTATCTATACTCGAACACGTGATAGTTGGTAGATATTATTCATAAAAGTGATAATTAATGTTAGGGTCTGTTGAACATTCAAATATTAGGACTGCTGATCGCTAAAATCGCATCAAACCTTTTATCAAATCAGGCGTAAACCGACGATAATGTCGAGACCTTAGCTAGGTTTACAACAATGTTTGGGGTGATTTTAGTATCAGCCTTTCAGGGCAGGGCTATTTTTTACCAATACATGGCGAAATTGTCTAACCTAGAACGACTAGTCGTCAAAAATTTCACTGCGTATTGTCTAAAAAAATAGACGCTGCCAGTACCACATTTGAATGTTCAACAGACCCTCATAATACCGACATCAACATGATGTTAGGTTCGATTAATTATGAACACCCAATTCTCGCAGTTTTGCACTGTCTAAATGGATACGCACAAACTCACCAACTGCCAGTTCTCCCAATTCAAAGCCTGCCACTGACCAACGAATAAGACGCAGACAAGGCAAGCCAACATGCGCCGTCATGCGTCTGACTTGACGATTCTTACCCTCATAAATCGTCAGCATCAACCATGATGTGGGTATGCTTTTACGCTCACGAATAGGCGGGTCACGTTGCCAAAGTGGCATCGGTAAATCCTCTTCACTAAGCTGTTTGATGTCGGCAGGCAGAGTTTTACCATCTTTAAGAATCACGCCTTGTCGAAGCTTATCACGTTGCTCGGCAGTAGGAGTACCTTCAACTTGTACTAAATAAGTCTTACCTTGTTTACGTCCAGCATTGGCTTTTGGTGGATGAGTAATGGCTTTATTAACCCTGCCATCACTCGTCAAAATCAGTAACCCTTCAGATATCGCATCTAATCTGCCAGCAACGCGCAAAGACTTATCCGTGAAATATTCCGATAGGGTGGTGTGGTCGTTGTTGCTGTCATCACGGAACTGACTTTGCACACCGTAAGGCTTATTAAACAGAATGAGACTGGTGGTCGACATAAAATAGCATTTCCTAAGTAAAGATATTGATAAAGCATGAAAGGTAAGAATTAGACCGATTATGAAGCGGCTGATAACTTAATTAACGCTATTGTAATCAAAAAAGAACACACAACAAATAATGTATTAACTTATCAGCCATAGCCTATGAAGGTGCGCTTTTATGTCTACAGTAAAACCATGTTATAATAGTGGTATTTATAATATTGATACTTGCACATGAGTTATGCGCTAGAAAAATTGTTGCGCAGCCCTTTATCTTAGTACAATGATTAGGATAGCACATCAGATTTGTACAGTTACCTAGGCTTGTAAATTATCAATAATTATTAAGTTTATATAAAGTATTTTTGTTATTTTACTTATTTTCATAATTTTTTTGCTGATGTTATTGTTAACTGGCTTTTCTTTTCATTGCTCAGTCTATGGCTATGATTAAAATTTTTTTCAATTTTTTATGTTAAAGCATTGAGTGCCATAATGTGAGTTCAGAATGGATTTGCAAAATGCCCACATTTAAGAGCCGTAAATATAAGATCGTAAGTACTTGATTTTTTCTCGCTTAGCTAAAGACGTGAATTACGTATAACTATAACCACGCATAACCATAATAAAGTAGCGCAAGCATAACGGAGCGCCTAGAGTACCAATGAAACTTGCGACATCCAACATACAACCAAGGAGTTTTATCCATGTCATATGATAAGGTTATCGTACCTAGAGACGGCGAAAAAGTAACCGTCAACGCTGATTTATCGTTGAATGTCCCCAATCATCCTATTATTCCCTTCATTGAAGGCGATGGAATTGGGGTAGATATCACTCCGGTCATGGTCAAGGTGGTTGATGCTGCAGTTGATAAAGCTTACCATGGCAAAAAGTCCATCATTTGGATGGAAGCGTATTTGGGCGAAAAAGCGGCCAAAATCTATGATGGTGACTACCTGCCAAGCGAAACGCTAGAGATCTTAAAAGATTACGTGATCAGTATCAAAGGGCCATTAACCACGCCAGTAGGCGGCGGCTTCCGCTCATTAAACGTCGCTGTGCGTCAAGAGCTTGACCTCTATGTATGCCAACGTCCCGTTCGCTGGTTTGAAGGCGTGCCAAGCCCCGTGCAGCATCCTGAGCTGACGGATATGGTGATATTCCGCGAAAACTCAGAAGATATCTATGCCGGTATCGAGTGGAAAGCGGGCAGTGATGACGCTAAGAAAATCATCAAGTTCTTAAAAGAAGAGATGGGCGTGACGAAGATTCGTTTCGACGATGACTGCGGCATTGGCATCAAACCTGTATCCAAAGAAGGCTCGCAGCGTCTAGTGCGTAAAGCCATTCAACACGCTATCGATAACGATTTGCCGAGTGTGACTTTAGTGCACAAAGGCAATATCATGAAGTTCACCGAAGGCGCGTTTAAAGACTGGGGCTATGAATTAGCCGCAGAGCGCTTCGATGCAGAGTTGTTAGATGGTGGCCCTTGGATGACGATGAAAAACCCAAAAACGGGTAATGACATCATTATCAAAGACGTCATCGCTGATGCCTTTTTGCAGCAAATTCTGATGCGTCCTGCCGATTATTCTGTCGTCGCCACGCTTAACCTAAACGGTGATTACATCTCTGATGCCCTAGCGGCTGAAGTGGGCGGTATCGGTATTGCACCGGGTGCCAACAAAGGCGGCGCAATCGCTGTCTATGAAGCGACTCATGGTACTGCGCCTAAATATGCTGGTCAGAACAAAGTAAACCCCGGCTCGTTGATTCTATCGGCTGAGATGATGTTACGTGACATGGGCTGGACAGAAGCCGCTGACCTCATTATCAATGGTATTCAAGGCGCTATCGCTAATAAAACGGTCACTTATGACTTTGAGCGTTTGATGCCTGATGCTATTTTGCTCAGCACTTCTGAGTTTGGTAAAGCAATCATTAAGCACATGGATGCCTAGTCATCGCTTTATGATGAGCTAAAAGCAATTTAATATAAGCTGTTGAAAAAGCCATTTACAATCATGTAGGTGGCTTTTTTATGGTGATTTTTTTATGCTGATGTTATAACTATGGTCAAGGAATTTTAGAATCGCTACGATACTGCTGATATCAATTTTTTGTCGCCTCTGTCTGCACAGACCCTATATAAGCACTATTACCTTTTTATCTACAGACAATAAAAAACACCCCACAACTCTATCGAGCTGCGGGGTGTTTTATTGTTTTTAACTGACGCTAGCTGCAAAAGTATAAAGAAGTAACGTTACTTAAGGCTAGCCAGTTAAATCTATTACAACGATGCCAACGCTTCATTAAATAAGGTGCTTGGACGCATGACTTTTTCAGCCAATGCTTCATCTGCGAAGTAGTAGCCTTTGATGTCTACCGCTTTGCCTTGAGCATCATTAAACTGTTTAATAATGGCGTCTTCATTGCTCTCAAGCTTTTGCGCTAGCGGGGCGAATTGCGCTTTAAGATCTGCATCTTGGTCTTGTGTGGCCAGCTCCTGAGCCCAGTACATCGCCAGATAGAAATGGCTACCACGGTTATCTAACTCACCGGTTTTACGTGACGGTGATTTGTCATTTAGCAGCAACGTTTCAGTGGCTCTATCGAGCGTATCTGCTAAGATTTGCGCTTTAGCATTGTTATCGTTTTTGGCCAAATGCTCCAATGACTCCGTCAAGGCTAAAAATTCACCCAATGAATCCCAACGTAAATGGTTTTCTTCTACCAGCTGCTCAACGTGCTTGGGTGCAGAACCACCAGCGCCAGTTTCGAACAAACCGCCGCCTTTCATTAATGGTACGACTGATAGCATCTTAGCACTGGTTCCTAACTCGAGAATTGGGAATAAGTCAGTGAGATAATCTCGTAGAATATTACCTGTGGCAGAGATAGTATCCAGACCGCGAGCGACGCGCTCTAAGGTATAACGCATGGCGCGCACCTGTGACATGATTTCAATGTGCAGACCGTCAGTATCATGGTCTTTCAAATACATGTTAACTTTTTTGATTAGCTCGTTCTCGTGCGGACGGTACGGGTCTAACCAAAAGATGACGGGAGTATCTGACTCACGCGCACGGCGAACGGCAAGTTTCACCCAATCTTGGATAGGCTCATCTTTGACTTGACACATGCGCCAGATATCGCCTTTTTCTACATCTTTTTCAAGCAATACTTCATCGGTATCAATATCTACAATACGGGCGATACCGGTAGCGCTAGACTCAAAGGTTTTGTCATGTGAGCCATATTCTTCTGCTTTTTGTGCCATGAGGCCTACGTTAGGAACCGTACCCATGGTGGTTGGATCAAAGTTACCATGCCATTTGCAGAAGTTGATCATTTCTTGATAAATACGGGCGAAGGTAGACTCTGGCATGACGGCTTTACAATCATATAGTTTGCCATCAGCGCCCCACATTTTACCACCGTTACGAATCATCGCAGGCATTGACGCATCGACAATAATGTCACTTGGCGAATGGAAGTTGGTGATACCTTTTGAAGAGTCAACCATCGCTAGACGTGGGCGATGCTCTTGGCAGGCATGCAAGTCTTGCTCGATCTCTTCACGTTTAGAGGATGGCAGAGTAGAGATTTTGTCGTATAGATCAGCCATACCATTGTTGACGTTAATGCCTAATTCATCAAAAAAAGCACCGTGCTTGTCAAATGCATCTTTATAATAAATTCTAACCGCATGTCCAAAAACGATAGGGTGCGAAACCTTCATCATAGTGGCTTTTACGTGCAGTGAAAACAAGATACCAGCTTCGCGGCAGTCTTCCATTTCTTGCTCATAAAACTCTAGTAGCGATTTTTTGCTCATGACCATCAGGTCAATGACTTCTTTATCAAGCAACGCAATTTTTGGCTTCAATACTTTCGTTGTACCATCCTCAAGTAACAGCTCCATACGCACGTTACGGGCTTTATCTAAAGTTATCGACTGTTCGCCATCATAAAAATCACCGCTGTGCATGTGTGATACGTGGGTACTTGACCATTGCTTCCACTCGCCCATAGAATGCGGATGCTTGCGCGCAAAGTTCTTAACGGCTTTCGGCGCACGGCGATCTGAGTTGCCTTCGCGCAGTACAGGGTTGACCGAACTGCCTAGACTTTTACCATAGCGCTGACGAATTTCTTGTTCTTCGTCGGTTTTTGGATCTTCTGGAAAGTCAGGGATAGCAAAGCCTTTGCTTTGTAGTTCTTTGATACAGGCTTTTAGCTGCTGAACAGAGGCACTGATATTTGGCAGTTTGATAATGTTGGTGTCAGGATCTTGCGTCAATCGACCAAGCTCAGCTAGATTATTAGGAACGCGCTGCTCTTCACTTAAATACTCTGGAAATTCAGCCAACACACGCGCGGCAACAGAGATATCAGTGGTTTCCACCTCAACCCCTGCGGTTTGGGTAAAGGCTTTGACAATAGGTAAGAAGGACAAGGTTGCTAGCGCTGGGGCTTCATCAGTTTTTGTATAAATAATTTTTGACATTATAGTAGTGTATCCCTTTAGGCTGTAGTTAATATTAATGCTTAAATCAATGGGTGCTTCTATAGAGACTCTCTGCGATAGTGGGCCATGCTTGGAGCAAATGTAACATGAGTAATCTTTTGGAGAGCCTCAAGGCAACTTAAAAATTTCTGTCGCTAACTGTGGTGAATCAAAACTAAAAATAGTACGTTGAGACAGTATTGTGATTCTCTACACAAAACTGGCTGACTAACAGCAGATTATAGTTGACCCACTATAGATCCAAGGCGATGTCAATCTCGCATAATGAACCAATTGTACTATTTTTATTCATATCTCATGTATACAAATTATATTAAGCTAATAATAGCCTTATTCTACCAGTCATGAGCGTTGATATCATCTTTTCTATACAATTACCGTTCTTTAAACCCTGTTTTTTGAGTCATCAGGTAACAGCAATTAATAGATATATCGTTCACCCTATCATTCATAAAAATAGTGTGCTCATTAGCTGAAAGCGCTCAATTAAAAATAGTACGGCTAGTTTCGTAAAGTCATCTACATTCGTGTGGCTGGCTTTTTTTATGCTATTTTGATATTAAGGCGTGCTACGTAATTTTCAAGAAATATGGCTATTTTTGCAAATTGTGACAGCAAAAGCGCTGATATTTGGTAGGCTAAACCCTTAAGAAAAAACAGTGTGGGTACTATGACTTTACAATATGCGCTACTCAGTGATACCAGTTGGCAGAGCCAAGCACAGTGGCAAGCGCCAGATACTCCTTTTATGTCATTTGATTTTTGGCAAGCGCTTAGTGATACTGGCGCAATTGGTGAGCGAGCAGGCTGGCTATCTATTTATATCTTGGTACATCGGGTAGAGGGTACTCAGAATGATGCTGTAGCAGAATCGGCTAAGTTGACAGAGGCAGCACTGGCAGACATAACGCATCCGGTAGCCGTCATGCCCGTGTTCATAAAAGGTCATCATCAAGGTGAGTTTGTATTTGACCATTCGTGGGCACAAGCTTATGCTCAATACGGTCTCGATTATTACCCACGTCTGGTGACAAGTGTCCCTTACACCCCGATTACCGGACAGCGCTTGTGGTTAGCAGAAGGCGAGAGCTTAACTGCAGACATTATAAAGACGGCGATTGCTGGCGTTGATGATGTCGCCCAGCAAGTAGGCGCGTCGGGCTGGCATGGATTGTTTGTCACAGATGAGCTGTCCTCGCTTGCTATCAACTCTATGCCGACTAAGATTGATATAGAAAAAGCGCTCGCCGCCCAAAAGAATGACTTAGCGAGCAAGCCTATTGGCTCGCCTATCGCTACGCCTACTACGACTATCATTGAAATGCCGATACTTGAGCGTCAAGGTTGTCAGTTTTTATGGCAAAATAAAAACCTTAGCCAAGACAGCCAGCTATTTATGGATTTTGAAGGATTCTTGGCGACATTAAAAGCCAAAAAACGCAAGACTATTCGGGCTGAGCGTCGCAAGGTCAGCGAGCAAGGCATTAGCTGTCAGCGTAAGTGTGGTAACGACATCACGGATGAAGACTGGCAAGCGTTCTATCATTGTTATGTGATGACTTATGCGGTACGTGGGCAAAAGCCATATTTGACCCTTGATTTTTTTATGGCGCTAGCCGACAGCATGCCTGAGCACATCATGTTGGCGCAAGCCATGGATGCCGATGGTGAAATCATCGCGAGTAGCTTATTCTTATACGATAAAGCGGACAGCGACAATGTTGATGATAATGCTACCTTGTACGGCCGCTATTGGGGCGCGCTCGGTGAGTATGATAGCTTGCACTTTGAGCTTTGTTATTATCAAGGGCTTGAGTTTGCTATCGAGCAAGGCTTAAGGTATTTTGATCCGGGCACGCAAGGGGAGCATAAGCTGGTTCGCGGTTTTATTCCAACGACGACGCACTCGCTGCACCGTATCTATGACCCACGTTTTGTGCCAGCGATTGCAGATTTCTGTCGCAAAGACCGACTATATATGGCGCAGTATCGTCAGCAAGCCTTTGACGCACTACCATTTAATGCCGATAATATGCCTCAGTTTGATGCCAATAAGTGATATTAATAAGTGATTGGCTTAACGTGCCCAGTAATAGCGAATTTGCAACCTTCCTCTATCTATATGTCCAACATTAGCTGTTAATTATGTCTAACAATCAATTGTCTTGTCTTGCCCATTTATCAGCTCCTACTGAGCTCTTGCCATGGCTCAATGCTGAAGGTTCTCTGACCGCGATGCTTGAGGTAAAGGCGGGTCAGCCGCTACGTGTCGAGCGTAGCTTTGAAGGTTATCGCTCATTGTCATTGGCACAAAAACGACAGTTAGGTGTACGAGGCGCTATGCTAAATCGTCCGATGCTGGCATGGGTACGCGAGGCGCAGCTATATGGTAATGGTGAGCAACCATGGGTCGAGGCACAGAGTATCTTTCCGTTACCCAGTCTCAAAGGGCGCGCCCGTCGTCTGCAACAGTTAAAAGGCACGCCCATCGGATATGTGTTGTTTAAGCGCAGTCGCACATTGCCCAATCAACGTTCTATCGAAAAAACGGCAGAGGGCTGGCAGCGGCAGACGCTGTATGATTGGTATGGGCGCAAAATACTGATTAGCGAAACGTTTTTAGCTTCATTTTTAAAATGAGCACACTCGTAGTATATAGTCAGACCAATATGAAAAAGATACAGCGGGACTGGGATAAGTTTTTTGCAGCCTCTGTCGGCGCAGGCACAGCAAGCCAGAAAAATTTATACCAGTTTCGCGTTATTAAACAATGTGTCAGTTTTATTTAGTATCGACTATAAGTTAGGATATTAATAAAAATATTGTTTTAACCGTATGGGTGAGCCGCCAGTAAATACTTTATTTTATTGGCTATTTATCTGCGTGATATAGCCATTTAAATTGCTCAGCTTGCTGTGAGGTTTTTTTGCGCTCGCAGTACAAATTTTCATGTTACACTTAATCTTTAGCGATGATATCGATGCATTTATATGTCGAATTTATTGCCTATAATGGACGAGTTAATAACAAGGCCAATTGCCTTTGCTTGCCTATTTTACCTCCTTTTACTACTCGCTTCTTTTTCATAAACACTACCATTAACGATAGCCACTACCTAGGACATCACTATGTTTAAAGATATTTCTATCAAAGAGTTTGATCCAGTACTTGCTGAAGCCATGGCCGCAGAAAGCGTTCGTCAAGAAAATCACATCGAGCTTATCGCTTCAGAAAACTATTGCTCGCAAGCAGTGATGGAAGCACAAGGCACTGACCTGACCAACAAATACGCTGAAGGCTATCCTGGTAAGCGTTATTACGGTGGTTGCGAGCACGTCGATGTGGTTGAGCAATTGGCCATCGACCGTGCAAAAGAATTGTTTGGCGCAGAATACGTCAACGTCCAGCCGCATTCTGGTAGCCAAGCAAACTCGGCTGTTTTCTTAGCATTATTAGACGCCAATGACACCGTGCTTGGCATGAGCCTAGACGCAGGTGGTCACTTGACGCACGGCGCGCACATTAACTTCTCAGGCCTGAACTACAACGCCGTACAGTACGGTTTGGTCGAAGGCACTGGCCTTATCGATTATGACGAAGTTGAGCGTTTGGCAAAAGAGCATAAGCCAAAGATGATTATTGCTGGTTTTTCAGCGTATTCACAAGTGGTCGATTGGGCGCGTTTCCGTGAAATCGCGGACGAAGTCGGCGCTTATTTACTCGTAGACATGGCACACGTGGCTGGTCTTATCGCTGGTGGCGTTTATCCGAGTCCAGTACCGTTCGCTGATGTCGTGACAACTACGACGCACAAAACCCTACGTGGCCCGCGTTCAGGTATGATCTTGGCTCGTGATGAAGTACTTGCCAAAAAGCTTAACTCTGCCGTATTCCCAGGCAACCAAGGCGGCCCGTTGATGCACGTTATCGCGGCAAAAGCGGTTTGCTTTAAAGAAGCGTTAGAAGATAACTTTAAAACCTATCAGCAGCAAGTGGTCAAAAACGCCCAAGCAATGGCAAAAGTTATCCAAGAGCGCGGTTATGAAATTATCTCTGGTGGTACTGAAAACCATCTAATGCTTATTAGCCTAGTTAAGCAAGAGATGACGGGTAAAGAAGCGGACAAATGGCTTGGCCATGCGCATATCACTGTGAATAAAAACGCTGTACCAAACGATCCAAAATCGCCGTTCGTGACGTCTGGTATCCGTATCGGTACGCCAGCGATTACCACTCGTGGCTTCAACGAAGCGCAAGCAAGTGATTTGGCAGGTTGGATTTGTGATGTGTTAGATAGCCGCGGTGATGAAGCCGTCGCTACTGAAGTACGCGGTAAAGTAGAAGCGATCTGTAAAGAATTGCCAGTTTATGCTAAAAATCAGTAAGTATTAATTATCGAATTTTAAGTTTCAAATGAAAAAACCGCTTAGCTGCATAGCTAGGCGGTTTTTTTGTTAATCAAGATTGAGATATTCGGAGAGTATTCTCAACCTTTCTCTAATGTTTGAAACATCATTGGTACCATGCTGAGAAAGCCTGTCATATTCAAGTAAATCATAGTCAGCATCTTCATATTTTATTTCTGCAAGCTTTCTATTATCTTTGACTGATTTATCAAACTCATAGAGTTCAACTCTTCGAATGTCTTTACCTAATTGAATGGATTTTTTAAACAGTAAGTAATAAACAACCATAATACCTTGAGTTCTCAGCAAGTCATCTTTATCAGAAAAAACAGTGTTCATATTTTCTAAGACACTTGTTACGTTAGCTTGGAAACAAGAAACCTCATCATATCTTTCTTTATAGTTTTTGACCATACTATCTAGATATACTTTTTTAGTATCAATTAATTTATTGTGTTCATGACTTGAAGTTTCAACAAGTAGAAATCTTGCAGAGACTTCCATGTGTTGATACCGTGAATTTCTGAATTTAACCTTTTTAATAAATAATGGATGTTGTGAGATTTCACGAATGGCCGATACCATAGCTCCCCCAAACGCATTTCTTTTTTCAGCAGAATTCAAGGGCACAGCTTCATTAAGTCTAGAAAACATATCTTCAATTAAGTCAATATCATCAGAGCTAACACCTATTATAGGTAGAACGAAAGAATCAAATTTTATTTTTATTTTTGGATGTTTTTGCGCTATATCTTGATAGGTCATTCCAGCTAATTTTAGACTTTCATCATCTTGATACTCAAAGTCATCAGATAATGGAAAACCATTATCCATAAACCACCAAATAGTTTCTAACCGCTGTCTACCATCAATAATAGAGTATTGTTTCCCTGTTTCTTTTTTTTCTTCTCTAGTGAATTTATGAAAATATATTTTAGGTATATCGTAATCATTAAGAATCGAGTCAATCAAAAGCTTTTTCTTCTCGAGAGTCCAAACGCTTCCGTTTCTTTGATACTCTGGTGATATTTCAATCTCATCTTTTTCAGAAAAAACTCTTAAAATTGTAGTGTTTTGCAGAGGGCTTGTTTCAATATAACTCATTTCATCTTATCCTTAAGTAATAGTCCAATACTAGAAAGCTCTGGGAAAAGAGAAAATCTATTAAAGCTTAATAGCTCTAACTCTTTTTTTAATCTCAACTTACTCTCTTTAGGTATCTTATATTTGAAAATTTGTTGGTTAATGTCGCAGTAATCTTCAAGTGGCTTATCTTTTAAATGATGAATAGTGAAAACGCCTTGTTGAGCTTGAATTCTAGCATTATTTCTAGTAGCTATTGTCGCAATAGGATTCATCTGTATACGAGAGTTTCTTAAGCTTTGGATTCCATAGTTTGTAAGATGAACATCATCAAAAGATGGAATATAATACTTATTTTCATCCTCAATATTTGCAAGTTTATTTAACTCGATGGGCTTAAGCATCCAAAGAGTACCATCACTGAGTAAGTGGTCTTCTTCAGATATTGCGAAATATAGAGAAGCTAAAGCACTTTCAGACCAATCTAGCAATCTAGTCTGCACTCCGTAATGCTGCATTAAAAACATCCAATCAAAATCGCTCTTAGGACTCGTATCTATAAGCATTGATGCGGATTGTTTAAACCTAGTTAGTAGTATTTCTTCGCTTATTTTCTTACTGCTACGAAATATTCCAGGTAGTAACTTCCAATCAAAGCAAGCCTCACCTCTAAACCATACATCTTCATCGTAATCACCAATATCTTGGTTTAAGTTTTCAATTAAGCTGCCAATTGATGTAATTTCTTTTTCCATGTTTTTTCCAGATTTCTATAAAACTTTGTTTAGATTCAATGCTCTGTTATCAGTATATCCTATAAGCTTTGAGTGTTAACAAAAATATTACTTCAGTGAAGGTAAAACTAGATCTAAGGAAGCCTGAATAACCAATAAAAAGGCTGGGCTACGATAGCGTAGCCCAGCCTTATTCAGGTTAATTCGACTTTATTGCTTATAAAATTACATAAACGGCAACTTGGTAAATATCTGCAAGATCGTCGCGTTGACGATATCAACGAAGAAAGCACCAACCATCGGCACAATTAAGAACGCTTTAGGCGAGGCCAAGTAGCGATCCGTTACCGCCTGCATATTGGCAATCGCCGTCGGGGTTGCGCCCATACCAAAACCACAATGACCCGCTGACAGCACGGCCGCATCGTAGTCCTTACCCATGACTCTAAAGGTAATAAAGTAAACATAGATAATCATAATCAAGGTTTGCACCAGCAAAATAATCAGCACAGGGCCCGCTAAGTCAGTCAACTGCCAGAGCTTCAATGATAACAGCGCCATCGCCAAGAATAGACTCAAGGACGCATTACCAATGACATCGATAGCACGGTCAAACATATCAAAGTTGAAGACGATAGTTAACGAGTTACGAATAATTACCCCAGCCGCTAGCGCCCATACGAACGTTGGCAGTTGGAACCAAGTGCCTTCTGCGACGATGGTCATTATGTCGGCGAAAGCTAAGGCCGCCGCAAACAGTGCTAATGATTCAATCGTAGATGAGGCGGTAATAAGGCGGATGTTATCAGGTTTTTCAAACATCTCTTCCTGTCTATGATCCCCATCTTCGGTATGTTTGGTGCTGTATAACGACTGTTCGCCAGCCAGTTTTTCGACATCGCTTGGGTTTGGATTAGCCGGAGTCGGTTTTAGACCAAGACGTTGAATCAAGCGACGAGCGACAGGTCCACCAATGAGACCACCGGCCACCAAGCCATAAGTGGCAACAGCGATACCAAGTGTCGTCGCACCGACCACGCCATACTCTTCTTCTAATACCACGCCCCAAGCCCCTGCCGTACCGTGCCCACCAGTGAGCGCGATAGAACCAGTCACCAGTCCAAGCAAAGGATCGAGTCCCAGTGCGCTCGCCATCGCGACGCCAACGACGTCCTGCAAAATGATAAACACCGAGACCACAACCGTGAAAATAAATAATGGCGAACCACCGGCTTTTAGTCGTCCAAAATCGGCACTGAGACCAATAGAGGCAAAAAACATCAGCATAGTCGCTGTTTGCAGACCTTGATGAAAGTTGAAACTGTAGCCCCAAATTAAGTTAAGCGCGTAAACAATCATCGCGGCGACCAAGCCACCCACGACAGGCTCTGGAATATTAAAATCCTCTAATACCTTGATTTTTTTAATCAAAAAACGTCCGAGTAATAGCACGAACGTTGCCAAGATCAGCGTGTAATATCCATTTAAAGTAATTTCCATGAGTTGATCCTTTTTACAAATATAAATTAACCTGAATGTAGGACAGAATCAGTGCTGTCTTACATTTAGGTTTTTTCAATAAGGCACTAAAGCATGTCATCGATGACACACCCCAAATTATTTATCTTTACTCGATACCACAATCCATAACTGCGGCTTACCAAAATCTCTATACGCATCTTCGATGATACTTTTAAATATAGTAAAGTCTTCAGTATTTATGTTTTTTACCCTTGTTAAATCAAGCTTTAACTGCGTGACCTCGCTATCGGTTAAGCAGTCCCATGCACTGTCCCAGTTATGCGAAAAGTAGCTAGGAAAATCACAGGCTTTAGCCAAACTGACTAAAAGTGCGCGCTTATCAAGCACCTCATCGAGTGGAATGTCGATAGCGTGTGCAGGAACAGAAGCGATGTCGTTAAGCTCGCTGTTGGCTGAGTCAATATAATAAATGGCGTCACTCATCTTAATTCACCTCCAGTTTGCTAAAGCTATCATAATGGTCCACCGTCAAATAATAAATGGTCGGCGGGTTGCCACCGGTGACAATGCGCCGCGCCCCGCGATGAGAAACGCTAGGAGTAGGGACGGTATATTCGTGATAGTAGCCTTGCGACTGAGCAGGTAGTAGGCCTTCGCGATTATAGAACGTCGTGCCATCTTTATTTGGATAGGGAAACGGCCCGCCTTGCTTTATCAGCGCAATGGTAGTGTCAATCTGTGCATCACCAGTAATGGCTGACGTCTGTGCTTGACCCGCTGCTATAGAGGAAGTCTGTGATATGGGCGTCGACTGAGTATTGTCAGCAAGAAGGGTGGATTTTAGATCGGCAAAGAAATAAACCGCTACCGCTATGATCGCAATCAAACTAAATAAAGTCGAGAGCGGGCTTTTTTTCTTTTGATGACCACGACTCTTTTTAACATTATTATTTTGAGTCGTGTGGCGTTTATGCTGCTGGCGGTCTCGTTCAGTATTATTGGAGGAGCGGGCAGCAGGTGTGATGTCTGAGGTTTCTAAAATACTTAAGTCCCTAGAAGTAACTTCAGTGGCGCGTAATTGGTTTTTGTCATTACGCTGACTATTAAAGTAAACGCGCTGACCTTCACCGATGGGCTGTGACAAGCGCACGATACTCACATGAAAAAACACGTCTTCGTTTTGATCGTCTACATCGATAAAGCCGTAGCCTTTATCTTGATTCCAGTGCTTAATTTTGCCACTTTGCATCAGTATGTCGTCCTCTAAGCTTCCTGTTTTTATAACTCATAAAAAACGCCAGCAATTAAGCTGACGTTTTTTTTGGATTATACGTTAATTTAGACGGTAGATGATAGGGCGGGGCGCAATAAATTAGGCGCGTGTCTCACCATGACCATAAACGATCCATTTTTGTGAGGTCAAACCTTCTAGTCCAACAGGACCACGCGCATGAATTTTGTCGGTTGAGATGCCAATCTCTGCACCCAGACCATATTCAAAACCATCAGCAAAGCGGCTAGAGGCGTTAATCATCACGCTGGCTGAGTCTACTTCGCGGATAAAACGCTGCGACTTGGTGTAATTATCCGTAATGATGACGTCGGTATGATGACTGCCGTGAGTATTGATGTGTTCGATGGCCTCATTAATGCCTGATAATACTTTGATCGCTAAGATAGGCGCAAGGTATTCGGTATCCCAATCCTCAGCAGTTGCGGCAGATAAATGACCAGCAAGCTTAGCGTTGTCACTTAAGATGGCTTGCGACTTGTCATCAAGACGTAGTTGCATGGCATCATCGGCTTGAATAATAGCTTCAGCGATTTTTGGTAATAGCTCACCCGCGACTGATTCATCGACCAAGAGGGTCTCCATGGTATTGCAAGTACCATAGCGATGGGTTTTGGCATTGACGCTGACTTTGATAGCAATCTCAGGATCGGCATCACTGTCAATAAAGGTATGGCAGTTACCATCTAGATGCTTAATCACAGGAACTTTGGCATCGCGGCTAATACGCTCAATCAAACCCTTACCGCCGCGTGGCACGATTACATCGACATATTCTGTCATCGTAATCAGCTCGCCGACAGCAGCGCGATCGGTCGTTTGTAGTACTTGCACACTGTGCTCAGACAGTCCGACTCTTTTTAGACCTTCTAAGATACATTTGGCGATTGCTTGGTTGGATTCGAATGCTTCAGAACCACCGCGCAATATAATCGCATTGCCCGACTTTAGAGCAAGAGAGGCGGCTTCCAATGTGACGTTAGGACGCGACTCATAAATCATACCGACCACGCCGAGTGGTACACGCATTTTGCCCAAATGAATCCCTGATGGCTGGTAAGTCATGTCAGTGACTTCGCCGATAGGATCAGGTAACGCCGATACGTCTTTTAAACCTTGTAGCATACCGTCGAAGCGCGCATCGTTTAGCTCTAGACGGTCAAGCAAGGCGGCGTCTAAGTTGTTTTTTCGACCATTGTCCATATCGATTTTATTGGCAGACAAAATATCCTGTTTGGCGTTCAGAAGGACGTCATAAATCGACATCAAAGCGGCATTTTTGTCACCCGTATTGGCCGCAGCTAAAGCACGTGATGCGGCGCGCGCTTGTTTGCCAACAGATTGCATATAGGCGGTAACGTCTGTGGTGTTCGATTGACTCATAAATCTTTTTCCTTATATTTCTAATTTAACGATTCGTAGACTAAGTAATGACAGACACTCAATTTTTATCAAAGGGTTACTTTTGTCAAATAACTGCTTTGATCAAATAATCGCTTTTATCAAATGATCAGTTTTATTAAATCATTATTTCTATTAACTGATTAAAAGTAACAAAAATAACTAAAGTAGCTGCAAAAATACCTAAAAAGGCAGAAAAACTGCCAAATATCATCAATAGTCTACAAAAAATGCTTTTGAGCGCGGTTATAACGCTATGCCATTTAACATAGAGCAGATTAGGTCGATAGTAAAGTTGAATTTGTGAACAGAACCCGCTTTACAAAGCGCTTATAGAGGTTTTTTATAGCGAGGTGGTTGTAATTGCTAACCTAAAATAAAACGATATGAGTGTCATTACAAAATGAATTGATAATTACGTGTTTTTAACAGAACTGCGCTGCAATTACTAAGGACGCCAGTGTCGATGGTCAGTATAGTCATTACTAAGTCTACAAATTGTTGACTATCAATTTATCGATTAACGAGCATGGAGAAGGACAATGGCTATCATTAATGACAAGAATGACAAGGGTAAAAAATGGTTGTATGCCACGCTAGCCGCTGCAACCTTAATGCTAGGCGCTTGTGCTGATAAAGAAGCAACAACGGCTGAGGCCGGTACCGCGACTGACGCCCAAGTCGAAGTCGAGCAAGGCGCCACTGGTGTCTCAACGGCTGACAAAGCGACAGAAAATGATATAGCCATTGCTAGTGCCGACGATGAGGCTATGGCAGTGGGCAATAAAGATGATGTGGCTGTCGCGACTGCTGATGACGACGTATTAGACGGCTCTGAACAACAAGAGCACGTCTCAACCTATTAAATGAGTACGTCAAAAATCGTCTTAAGACGTCAGGTTGAAGTATGATGACTCGATGCTCAGATAAAACAACGTCTTGTACGCTAAAGTGATAAAATAAAGCCCAGCGCTTAAATGCAGTCTGGGCTTTTTTGTGCCAGTCATTTATTGGCTGATTCATGAGCCAATGCTGTGCAAAGTTTGCGTTTTCTCTGCATTATAGGAGACAATACCTCTCTTATGGCACATCAGTCATCGCGCTATCATATAAAGCGGTCTATAGAGCATTGATTTATACTATATATAGTGCTGTTTTTTATTCTCGTATTCACTCATATTTATTGGAAGTCTGCTGAACCATGCTTGATATTGCAAAAAATCCGACTCGGCCTATCGCCTTAGATTTACAAGACGTCCATAAAAGCTATGGCTCATTGGCAGTACTAAAAGGGGTGTCGCTCACCGCCTATGATGGTGATGTGATCTCTATTTTAGGCTCGTCTGGCTCTGGTAAATCTACCTTATTGCGCTGTATTAATCTGCTTGAAAAGCCCAATCAGGGTCGTATCATCATTGGTAACGACGAGCTGATGTTAAAGCCCAGTAAATCAGGTGAGCTTCAAGCCGCAGATATCAAGCAATTAGAGAGTTTGCGTGCGCGGGTGGGCTTCGTCTTTCAGAACTTCAACTTGTGGCCACACAAAACGATTTTGCAAAACATCATCGAAGGGCCAACGCAAGTTTTAAAGATTAAAAAAGATCAAGCCATTAGCGATGCTGAAAAACTGCTCGATAAAGTGGGCCTGCTGGATAAAAAAGACGCTTATCCTGCCAATTTATCCGGTGGTCAGCGCCAGCGCGTCGCTATTGCCCGTGCCCTTGCTATGCAGCCACGAGTATTATTGTTTGATGAGCCAACGTCAGCGTTAGATCCAGAGCTGGTGAATGAAGTACTGGCAGTCATGCGTGAATTGGCAGAAGAGGGGCGCACCATGCTAATCGTCACTCATGAGATGCGTTTTGCCCGTGAAGTCTCCAGCCAAGTCGTATTCTTACATCAAGGAATCGTTGAAGAGATGGGTACGCCCGAACAAGTCTTTGACAATCCTACCTCTGAGCGTGTCAAAGACTTTATGGCATCGCATCGTCAACACCTATAACCACTGACGCTTGACCAATAATATTTAGCCAATGACATTTAGAATGATGATGCATTCCGATAAAATGCATCGTCGCTCATGGTGATTAAGCTTTTATTGCACATGGGCTTATGCTGCGCAAACTGCTGATTGGTAAGTACCGTTGACCATTTATTACCCAATAATAACAGTCGGTATGCAAAACGTTTGTTTTTGATATTTTACTCAGGTATTATCAAAAGGTTGACAGGCGGTCGTTAATAACGGTTGCTTGCATTTTCTGCTATCTATATTGCTTGTCTGGCAGGGAAGTCAGAGAACAAAATATCAGAACCCTAAAAAACCCATTAGAACTTAAGGAATGTATGATGTCGAATTCTCGCCTATTATGGTCATCGATGACCGTCACTGCAGCGTTAATGCTGAGTGCTTGTAGTCAACCTGCTGATGAAACGGCTGCTACCAACGCCGATGCGCCAGCAGCAGAAACGGCTGGCAAAACCATTCGTATCGCAACCGAAGGCGCTTACCCTCCTTTTAACTACACCAATGCCGATGGTACGCTGGCCGGTTTTGATATTGACGTTGCCAATGCCCTGTGTGATCAGATGCAAGCCAAATGTGAAATCGTTGCCCAAGATTGGGACGGTATCATTCCGGGTTTGTTGGCACAAAAGTATGATGCTGTGGTCGCTGGTATGTCTATCACCGCTGAACGCCAAGAAAAAGTCGATTTCAGCGAGCCCTATTTTGCCAATACTATGGTATGGCTGACCGATACCAAAGGCAGCTTTGATCCGATGGCAATCAAAAACCTAACCCTTGGCGGTCAACGTTCAACGACGCCAGGCGCGTACCTACAAGACAACTATGAAGGCAAAGACGGCAACACCGTCAAGCTTTATGACAATTATGACAATGCTTATTTGGATCTAAAATCTGGACGTAGCGATGCGGTATTGGCTGAAAAAGTCTCAGCCAAGTCATGGTTAGCAGACAATACTGAAGGCTTCGGCGTCGTTGGTGATGAGATTGATAACGACGATAATATTGCTATTGCTGTCCGTAAAGGCGACCCACTCAGAGACGAATTTAACAAAGCGCTTAGCGAAATCCGTAGTAATGGTGAGCTGGCACGTCTTGAGCAAATTAACTTTGATCAGTAAGCGTTGATGAATATGCTTTAACGAATAAGCGTCGATCAACGAATAGTGGGTTAATACACGGCTGGTAAATATATTAAGGAATAGCAAACATGACCATTTCAATGACATCATTAATGACCAAAAAAGCCTTTTGGCTTGCGCCGCTCAGCGCTGCCATGCTAATGCTAGCAGGGTGTAATAATAGCTCAGCACCAACAGACAGTGCCGAAGCTGATGCGGCAACTGATACACCGTTGAACATCAAAATCGCCACCGAATCAAGCTATAAGCCTTTTAGCTACACAGATGCCGATGGCAAACTGATCGGCTATGAGATTGAGCTGGTCGATGCACTATGTGCGCAAATGAAAGCAGAGTGTGAAGTCATCTCCCAAGATTGGGATGGTCTGATTCCGGGACTGAATGCACAGAAATTTGATGCGGCCATCGCAGGGATGTCAATCACCCCTGAGCGTAAAGAAGTCGTGGAATTTAGCGACCCTTACTTCCACAGTGGCATCATCTTAATCGGTAAAAAAGGTGATGATATCAGCGTAGAAGCTCTCAAAGGCCAGCCCGTCGCCTCACAGCGCTCAACGGTTGCGTCACAGTACTTGCAGGACGAACATGCCGATGCCGATGTCAAGCTTTATGATACTCAGGACAACGCTTATCTAGATCTCACCTCAGGTCGTGTACGTGCGATGATGTCTGATAAAGTAACGGGTATTGACTGGCTAAAAACGGAAGCGGGCAAAGACTACGAAGTCAAAGGTCAAGAGATCAGCACCAATGATGACGCCATGGGTATTGCCTTCCGTAAAGGCGATCCACTAGTTGCCAAATTTAACGCAGCATTGGCAGAGCTAAAAGCCAATGGCACCTATGATCAAATCACTGGCAGCTATTTTGGTACTAGCACAACGGCTGCTGCACAAAAAACAGCCGCTAATGGTAGTGTTGAGCAAGTGGTTGTCGTTGATGAAGGTAATGTCGATGCCAATGCAGTGATTGCTGAAGAAGAACAAACAGAAACGGCAACCAACTAGGACGAGTTTGGCCTAGGGCATGTCCTAATATGAGACACGCCCTAATAAAAGGCAGGCGTTGTTTTACTAAGCTGTTTTCTACTGTATAAATATCAAGGATGATCATGAGCCACTATCTTATCCCAGCCCTCAATATGACTCGTACCTCAATCAGAACGCTGGTAACGACCAGCCGCTGGTCTATGCCGCTGTTGGGCATGGCTGCTGTCTTTACTTTAGCGGGTTGTAACAACAGTCAAAACAGTGCTGACGACAGCAACTCTGCAGCTAATGAGACCACTGAGACCGCAACTGCGGCGACAGAGGAGGTGCTACGTATCGGTACTGAAGGCGCTTATGCTCCTTTTAACTATACCAATGCAGATGGCACACTCGGCGGCTTCGATGTGGATATGGCCAATGCCCTTTGCGATGATATGCAAGTCACCTGCGAGATTACTGCCCAAGACTGGGATGGTATTATCCCTGGTCTCAAGGCTGGTAAATATGATGCCATCGTCGCGGCGATGTCAGTGACCCCTGAGCGTGAGCAACAAGTTGCCTTTACGAATCCTTACTTTAGTAATACGTTGGTTTTTTTGGCCAAAAAAGACAGCAGCTTTGAGCCAAGCAACAGCGATGATATCAATGCGCACTCGATTGCCGCGCAGCGCTCGACCATCTCTTCGCAGTGGTTAGAGAATACGTATCCAAAAGCCAATATGAAGCTCTATGATACCTTGAGTAATGCCTTTTTAGATTTGGGTTCCGGTCGCGTTGATGCAATGATATCTGACAAACTACCGGCGTTAGAGTGGCTTAGCTCACCCACAGGCAGTAATTATGTGCTAAAAGGTGATGAGATTGATATTAATGATAACTTTGCCATAGCGGTGCGTCCTAATGATGAGGCACTACAAGCAAAGATCAATCAGTCATTAGCCAATCTAAAGGCCAATGGTACTTATGACAAAATCAATCAAAAGTACTTTGCCGTGCCAGCCGCTAGTAACAGCATAGTTACGGACGCTACGTTAGAAAATACTGAGCAGCCAGTGGTAGATAGCACCGCGCAATAACCGTTTAATATAAATATTATCGTAAGGTTTGAAACTTTAGTATTAATAACGAGGACATTACTATAATGGTGATGTCCTTTTTTATTGTTTTATAGAATGCCTTATAACCTTTTGTGTAATAATTTGAACGCTTCGATGACATCTTGCTGATTGAATCAATATTGAGGGTCAACTTTGGTCAAATCTTGCTTATTTATTTTCTTTTTGTAGAGATAAGTGGCGATTTAGGGCGCGCTTTTACGTGTCAGTATTAACATAGCGGCGAGCGAATATGATAAAATCGGCGCTCATTTCTACTGTGTCAATTACCGCTTCTATGATGGTATTAATCTGTTGTCGTGCTATTAAACAGATTGTCCGTATCAATTTGATATAAAATACGGTTATAGGCAGCGCTCAGCTATTGATGCTGATTCTTTTAACTCATATTTTGCTAATATTGCTAATATAAAGAGACTGAGTGGATAATTGTGTTTGATTTACAAGGATTTGGCGCGCTTCTATTAAGCGGCGCTACCGTCACCATACAACTTGCCATGACCAGTTTAGTCATCGGCATGTTTTTAGGTCTGCTCGGTGCCACAGCTAAGCTGTCAAATATCTGGCTGCTACGTAAGCTTGCGACTGTTTATACCGCCACGATGCGCGGGATTCCTGAGCTGCTCTTGGTGCTGTTCATCTATTATGGCGGTTCTATACTGCTGATGAGCATTCTCAAAAAGTTCGGCTATAACGACTATGTCGAAATTAGTGCTTTTTGGGGCGGCGTCATGGCGTTGTCGATTGCTTTTGGTGCCTATGCGACTGAAATTTTTCGCATGTCGATTCAAGAGATTCCGATAGGCCAACGTGAGGCGGCGCAAGCGATAGGCATGCGTCCTTTTCAGACCTTTTATCGTATTACCCTACCGCAAGTATGGCAGATTGCGCTGCCCGGATTGGGCAATCTATTCTTGGTGTTGCTCAAGGACACGGCATTGGTATCGGTGGTTGGTCTCAAAGATATCATGTATCAGTCTTCGCGCGCGGCGCAGTCAACACAGCAGCCGTTTACTTTTTATATGGCGGCGGCGATTATCTATCTGGGTTTAACCGTGCTGATTACGGGTTTTATGATGTGGCTTGAATGGCGTGCCAACCCAGCGGCGCGCTATGCTAAAAAGCTGAGTCGTCAATCCGTTCAACGTCAATCGACCATAGGATAGAGGAGAGATACTATGGATTGGAATTGGCAGGTTATTTTTGAGCATATCCCTGACTTACTAGGCGGCGCGGTTTTGACCGTTCAGCTTGTGGTCATCTCAGGTATTATAGGACTGTTCTTTGGTCTGATTTTAGCGCTGTTACGACTGTCTAAAAATTGGGTGGTACAGATACTGCCCTTTTTATATATCTTCTTTTTCCGTGGCACGCCACTACTGGTGCAGATATTTTTGATTTATTATGGTCTTGGTCAGTTCGAAGCGGTACGTGATTCATTCTTATGGGAGCCAGTGCTGAGCCAAGCCTATTGGTGTGCCATCATTGCCTTCACGCTCAATACCAGCGCTTATTTGGCAGAAATCATTCGCGGCGCGATTCAAAACATTCCCGTGGGCGAGCTCGAAGCTGCTGATGCGATTGGGATGTCAAAATGGCAGAAGCTGACTCGTATTACCTTACCGCGTGCTTTTGGCATTGTGATTCCCGCTTACAGTAACGAAGTTATCTTTATGCTAAAGGGCAGCGCTCTGGCGTCAACCATTGCTTTGATGGATATCACGGGCGTTGCTCGTACGATTAGTGCCCGTACTTATACCTTGATGGAATTGTTCTTTGCAGCCGGTATCGTCTATTTGTTGTTATCGTGGGTGATCTTATTTAGCTTTAGACTGTTTGAAAAAAGAATGAACCGTCATGCCAGCTATGTGCCACCAGATGTGATGACCAATACGATTCCTTAATGATTTATTATTAAAGTGATTTATCGCTAAAGTCATATTGGATAATGCTAAATTTGCCAATAAAAATTTCCATAATTTTGCTGTGAGAATCTAGTATGAGCCAATCACCACATATGTCACTAGTCGATGCCATTGCCGCAAATGTCAATGATGATGACGGCGCTGCGAGTGCCAATCAGAGCTTACGCGCACCCATCGGAAAGGTCGTCTGCGTCGGTCGTAACTATGCCGCTCATGCTCACGAATTGGGTAATGAGGTGCCAGCCGCGCCCATGCTATTTATGAAACCCGCCTCTGCGGTGGTCTCTATTCGTCAAGGCGTTATCCGCCCAAATCCAGAAGTATTTGGTGAGACCCATTACGAAGCAGAGCTATGCGTTCAGCTGTCAGCTGACCTGTCGGCTGCGACCATTGGGCAAGCTCAGCAGGCGATTGGTGGCGTGACCTTAGGACTAGATTTGACCTTGCGTGACTTGCAAACTGAGTTAAAAGAAAAAGGTCATCCATGGGAGCGTGCCAAGTGTTTCGACGGTGCTTGTGTACTCGCTGACTGGCTCGATCCGCAAGCGTTCGGTGACTTTACCGATGTGCACTACCAACTGACCATCAATGACACGCTTAAGCAAGATGGCGAGAGCGCTTTGATGTTGTTTCCGGTTTATGAATTATTGGCCAATATCAGTCATGCGTTTAGCTTACAAGCAGGCGATGTCATCATGACTGGTACGCCAAGCGGCGTTGGGATATTGCATGCAGGTGATAAGCTCATGCTAAAGTTGGGCGCACATGAATGGCAGGCGCAAGTACAATAAACTTGCTAAAATTAGTCTCAAGTATGAAGTATCAAAAATCCCAAGTTAACGCTTGGGGTTTTTGTTTTATCAGTGTCTATAAAAGCTGTCCATCAGCCATTCTTTATCAGAAATATTGTCATCAAACTGTCATCTGGCTTTCAACGTACTGTCATAAATGCTCGGTAGACTTAAGCGTAATTCGTATTGTTGTGGCGGACAAAATACCGCCGCAACGAGCCTTTTTATGCCAATCCAGCCAACAGCAAGGTGACTGATAATGACCGTATTGAATAATAAGCAACTGCTTGCCCATGAAGTTGTTGAAGACTCTAATCCTACTAATAATATTGACTTTCAAACCATTATTAGCCGCCGCTTGAACCGCCGCAGTATCTTAAAAGGTGGCACGGGATTGACGGCTGCTGCTTTTTTTGGTGCGCTGCCGTTGGTCGGCTGTAGTGACGACGATGACAGCAATACCATCAATAATAGCGCAGGCAACAATGCTGCTATTCCTGCACAGGGCGATCTTAAGCGTCCGGAAGCCTTGAAGTTTACCGCAGTAGCGCATTCGACTGCCGAAACGATGAGCGTGGCTGAAGGCTACAAAGCGGAGATGATATTACCACTGGGTACGCCGCTCATGTCTGGTATCGATGATTGGAAAGACAATCGTGAGCAGTCTGCCGAGTCGTTCGAATGGCGCATGGGTGACAACCATGATGGTATGTGGTTCTTTGGCAAAAAAGGCGGCGCATATGATGCCAAAGCGTCAGACAATGGTCTGCTGGTCATGAACCATGAGTACGTGAATAGTAGCGAGCTTAGCCCGTTTGGCTACTATGTGACTCAAGATAATGATGCTGCGCCGATATTCCAGAACCGTCGCCTCGCGAGCGATGTACGCCGAGAGGTTAATTGCCATGGCGTTGCGGTGGTTGAGATGAGTCGACGCGCCAATGGGATAGGCTATGAGATGGTGACTGATTCAAAATACAATCGCCGTATTACCAGTAGTACCACGACGCAATTGGCGGGGCCTGTTGCTGGTTCTGATTTGGTTAAGACCAAATTTGACCCGACCGGTTTTCAGACTCGCGGCATCAATAATAATTGTGGTGCAGGGCTGTCACCTTGGGGCACGTATCTGACCACCGAAGAGAACTTCCTAGGGGTATTCGCGCGTGGACAAGATGCCAGTCAATTGAGTGCTGAACATAACTATGGTCGTAAGCGCTATGGGGCAACAGAGAACTTTGCTGGCTTTGAATATTTATGGCACACACCTGAGGCCAAAGACGCCAAAATCCCTGACGAATTCTCACGTTGGGACATGACTGCCGTTGGAGCAAGCGCTGCCGATGATTATCGTAATGGCTTTAATACCTTTGGTTATATCACAGAAATCGACCCATTTGAGCCGCAATCCGTACCACAAAAGCGTACCGCACTAGGGCGTTTCGCGCATGAAAACTGTGCCTACGCGCCTGTTGAGCAAGGCAAGCCCGTGGTCTTTTATATGGGCGATGATGCACGCGGTGAGTATATCTATAAATTCGTCTCCAAAGCCACATGGTCAAATACTGATATCGGTGGCGGCCTAAAAGCTGGCGACAAGTATATGAATGAGGGCACGCTCTACGTCGCGACCTTTAATGAAAATGGTCGAGGCGAATGGAAGGCACTGATTCATGGTCAAAATGGACTGGACGCTTCTAATCGCGACTTGCCTTTTAATGGACAGGATGAGGTTTTAATCTTTGCCCGTGCTGCTGCTGACGCGCTAGGTGCAACCAAGATGGATCGACCTGAATGGGTGTCAGTCAGCCCCATGACTGGCGAGGTGTACGTGACCTTGACCAATAATAAATATCGCGGCGAGCGTGACGACCAGCCCGTTTCAGCGTCCAATCCGCGCAGCTATGAAGCAGGTGGCAAAGCACGTGGCAATGACAATGGGCATATCATCCGCTGGGCAGAAGCGGGCGGCGATCATGCGGCAACGACCTTTGAATGGGATATTTATCTGTTTGCTGCGCCTAGTGGTTTGTCCGCAGAAAACTTATCGCAGTTAAATGCCAGCAATGATTTGTCTTCGCCAGATGGCTTATACTTTGACCCACGTGGCGTGTTGTGGATTCAGACCGATGACGGCGCTTATACCGATACCACGAACTGCATGTTACTGGCGGCGCTACCGGGCAAGGTGAGTGATGGTGCGCTTACCACCACCTCGGCTGGTCAACAAACGCCAGTCGGCATGCTTGCTAGTGATGATAATATCAAACGTTTTTTCGTTGGTCCCGAAGGCTGCGAAGTGACGGGTATTACCATGACCCCAGACTTCAAAACGTTATTTATCAATATTCAGCATCCTGGTAATACTTGGGGCGCCATCGCTGGCGGCAAGACACCACGCTCAGCTACAGTTATGATTACGCGCGAGGATGGCGATGTCATACTGGCCGAGTCATTTATATAAGCAATTAACACTATATGGCAGATTTATAAAAAATTAATCAGTCAAAAAAATCCCAAGTAATGGCTTGGGATTTTTTTGTTTTATGAGACCAATGACATCGTCTAAGGCCTATCTCTATAAAATTATTAAGTTATTTACCAACAAACATACTCGAAAGGCAAATCATTCCCTTCTATTTAGCTCATTTAAAGGATAATATGTAAAACTATCTCCTTTGCTGAATATTTCAATATTATGAATCGTCCAAATTTATCTTATGCTGATAGTGTTATCCCTGATAGCGCTAACAGCGATGCCCGCAACCGCCATGAACTTGAGGCGCATTTCGTCTCAGACGATAGCATGCCGCTGCATGGTGATTTGTACGAGCAAATAGACCAGCTTGAAGCCATCGATGTCGATGAGTTGGTCAAACTATTGGCAGATGATAATAATGCGACAACGTCGCGTGAGCCTATCTCGTTGGCTGATTTTTTTGAGGGCTTAGCACAGCTGGCGACGATGGGGGTGGTTGAGGTCACTGAGATTGTAGAAGCCATCCACCGCGAAGTTATCTTGCGTCCTTTGGGGCGTTTTAACGAAGGCAATGTTAACAATTGGCAACGTGGTATCACCGGACGCATCTATGGCACGATACGCCATATCATGCTGATGGTGGGCAATAATCTCGCATCGGTGCTGCGTATCTACAAAAACATCATTAGTCAAAAAAGTGCGCGACCACTACCAGATTCGTTAAAAAAGCTGGTCAATGTCCTCAATGGTGTCATGGGCGATCACCTCGTGAATAATGGTAATGCGCTTGCGGTGCCGATGGTGCTATACGACAGAGACGGCAATCTGCAACGTGACGCGCTATCAGGGCGTGTCACCATTTTGTGTCATGGTTTGTGTATGAGCCACTTGAGCTGGCAATCGCGAGAAGGTAATGGTATCGATGATGCCATCAAGAACACCCAGCCAGACACTACTGTGCTGTTGCTGGACTATAATACTGGCCGACGCATCTCACGCAGTGGTCGTAAATTTTCGCAATTGCTAAAAGACTTAGTGGATAACAATCCAAACATCAGTCAGATAGATCTGGTCGGGCACAGTATGGGCGGCTTGGTCGCTCGTAGTGCACTGTTTTATGGTCAGCAAGAACGCTTGGATTGGGTCAAACGGGTGGGCAATCTTATCACGTTAGGCTCGCCGCATCATGGGGCTGTCCTTGAGCGCATCGGCAACCACGTCCAAGATATTATCGCCAAGCTACCCTTTGCAGGCTCACTTGCCAAGTTAGGCGATATGCGAAGTGCCGGTATTATTGATCTGCGTCATGGTAGCATTCGGGATGCTGATTGGAAGTCTCTAGAAGGTCGTAGCGTGCTACCACAAGATTTCCGCCATCCTGCACGGCTGCCAAGTGGTATCAAAACATATTTTGTCGCTAGTGCCTTGGTCGAGACTCATTATGATTCAAAGATGACAGATTTACTTGGCGATAGCTTGGTATCGGTCGCATCAGCGCTAGGCGAGGATGATGCCGAGCATGCGTTATTTGTCCCAGATGGTCATAAAGCGGTGTTTTATGGCGTCAATCATATGAACTTAATTCATAGTAGAAGGGTGCGTGAGCAAGTCGTTGAATGGTTGCTTGATAATGGAAAAAGCGATTATGCTGGTAGAACGCGCATATATTCTTATCCTAGAAGTTTGGCTGTGGCGGTGTAGGGAATTTTATTTTTCAATTCATTGTGAGCTCTGATAGTATCTTAAGTGTTAATGAGAACTTAAGTTTCTGTAATAAGATGTTTATTCAGAGCTATAGTAATACCTCAAGTCGCTTAACTAATATGATATTATGTGTTTTAGTTAAAGTCGATTTTCTAAAACACTGGCTAACATTATTAATAACCTAACCAGATAAGTAAAAGAGAGTGTTTGATAGTTATATGAAAGTTATTGATGCTGATTGTTTGATTGAAGACTCTTGTTTAGAAAGTGCCGACATTCCAACGTATATTGACTATATTCTTGATAAGTTGATAGAAGCATATTCTGAAGATAAAACCCCAATTCAAGTTGATTTCAGGAAGTTAGTATATTGGGTACCATATGCTGATTCCTACACACATTATATACATCCATATCCAGCTAAATTGATTAAGCACATTCCTATATTTTTCTTAAACTCTAAACGAATGCTTAATGGTACAAACAGAATAGTTTTAGATCCATTCTGTGGGTCGGGTACAGTTTTATTAGAGGCCATACTACATAATTACAATGCTTACGGTTGTGATGCTAACCCCTTAGCTACCCTGATTAGTAAGGTGAAAACTACATCTTTAAATCCAGAATTACTTTTAAGTGTAACTGAAAAAATTATAACTAATGCAAGGCGATATAGAAAATACGACTTACGTAATGTTGTAAACGTTGATCTATGGTTTTCCAAAGGAACACAACATGATCTATCACGTTTATTAAAAGCAATCGAAAAAATAGAGTCGCAAGAGGTAAGAGATTTCTTTTTGGTAACTTTCTCATCGATTATAAAAAAATGTAGTTATTCTGACCAAAACATGAATGTTCCAGTAAGAATAAATCCAGATAAATATAAATCAGTAGAGATGCAAGAAAAACTCAGGGAAAAACTGAAACTGTTAGAAAGCATTGATGTGTTTTCAGTATTTAGGAGGCAAGTAAGAAATAATATTCTAAGAATGGAAAAGCTTTATGAGAAATCTATTTTGCATAAAGCTAAAATTATTAGTAGTGACGCGAAGAACCTATCAAAATCCGAAGTTTTTGATAAAGAAAAAGTAGATTTTATTATAACATCACCGCCTTATGCTGGTGCACAGAAATATATTCGCTCCTCTTCTCTAAGCCTAGGTTGGCTTGGTTTTTGTGAAGATAAAAATTTACGTGATTTTGAAAAGTTAAATATTGGTAGAGAGCACTATAGTAAGGGTGAATATAAATCCTTAGCGAATACTGGAATCCGAATAATAGATGAAATGCTCCAGTCGATATGGACTATAAACCCTTTAAGAGCACATATAAATGGTAACTATATTATCGAGATGGAGCTATCGATAAGAGAGATGTATAATGTTCTTAATAAAAATTGTTATTGTGTAATAGTAATGGGAAATAATAAGGTTTGTGGTCTCGATTTTGAAACACAAAAGTATATTCAACTAATAGCAGAGAAAGTTGGTTTCTCAACCGAGTTAGTCTTAGTTGATGATATTCACTCTAGAGGATTAATGACTAAAAGAAATAAAACCTCTAGTGTTATGAACTCAGAATGGATTTTGGTTTTTAAAAAATGAATGAATTAAATTTTGAGGATAGTCTCACAGTTAAGATAAAGAAACTTTCAGAAAATATATGGGAGAACAAAGTTGATAATGTGGATATTGATAAATGGTTAGATAATTTTACAATCACTAACTTTGATACTGATATAGACAAACAAAAACTACATGCACTGTATTTGCTAAGTTGTTTCATGTATTTCGGTAATCGTGAGATAAGAGAAATGCTTAAATCAGTATTTAGAGATAAAGTTAAGCATCCCTTAATTAAATCTATAAGAAAGAGTAATAGTAATTCAAATAATTTCCAATTAATCAACAGTCAATATTTGAATAGTTTGAGGAAGGTTAGATTTATTGGCGTAGGTAATCCTGCTGAAAGTGGAACACATTTATTATATTATTTTCGACAAGAGAATAATTTATCGAGTAAATTATTTATAAATCAAAGCGAAATATTTAATTTTACTAACAATGAGAATGGTGTCGTTGGCGTAACTATACAGGATATGTCAATTAATAGGTATGTTTTTCTAGACGATCTGAGTGGTACAGGTACACAGGTTATCAAGCGTACTGCTGAAACTATTAAGACGATTAAAGCTCAGAATAGTGAAGCAGTGATTCAGTATGTAGCATTATTTGCTACAAAAGAAGCAATTAATAAAATTAAGGAAAAAGTAGACTTTAATGATGTTGCATGTATTTTTGAGTTGAATGATACATTTAAATGTTTTTCTACAGATTCTCGGTGCTTTCCTACTACAGTAAACCCTTCCATTGATAAGTCATATCTTGAAAAAATGAGTAGAACTTACGGAAAAAAAATATCAAGAAATCATGTTGATGCTTTGGGATATAATGATAGCCAATTATTACTTGGATTCACTCATAATACTCCAAACAATACATTGCCTATTTTTTGGTCAGTACGTAAACAGTGGCAACCAATATTCAAAAGATATAGTAAATTAAGCTAAATGGGGTAAAATATGGAAATGAATAAAAATCCTTTTACTACAATTAAAGCAAACGATTTGAATGATGATGAAGTAAATAAAAATTGGGTAGATTTAAGTGAGGCGAAGGGGTTGTTAGAGTATTTTTCGGCAAAATCCTTGGTAGCTAAGTACATTATTGGTGGTAAAGGTAGCGGAAAAACGCATCTAATGAGGTATTTTTCTTCTAGTGCACAGTTACTTAGAAATAAAGAAAATGAATTAAATGGTATTAAAAGTGATGGGTATTATGGTATTTATTTTCAATCTAGTAGTTTACACGGTTCCCGATTTGATAATTTAAACATACCACAAGATCAGATTGATAGATTGTTTTCATATTCATTTGATTTATGGTTGGCAGGATTGTTTCTTGACTCATTGGTCAGATTAAAAGAAGAAAATAATTTTTTCGATAATGAAATGCAGTTTTGTAAAGATATAATAGATATATTCCAAAAAAATGATGATATGCAAGGTATTAAGAATATAGTAGAGTTAAAATATTGTATTGACGAAATTTCTCGGAAAATAGACTATGAAATAAACAATTCATTATTCAAGACAAGTATAAATGTTGAAATTTTGACTAATTATGGTGATCTTATTTTTGGAATACCAATAGCTCTAAGAAAATATTCTTCTTATTTTAAAAATGTCAATTTTCTTTATCTAGCAGATGAGTTAGAGAATATAAGTTTTAACCAGCAGAAATATATTAATACTTTAATCCGAGAGAAAAAAGATCCGGTAACTTTTCGTATTGGTGTTAGAAAACATGGTATGAAAACTTATGAAATAATGGGGTCTAACGAGAGTAATAAAGAGGGCCATGAGTTCGATGTTTTGCGACTTGATAGCATATTATCAGAAGAAAACTCCAATTATGAAAATTTTGCGATAAAATTAATAGTAAACAGACTGGTTTCTTCTGGTCTCGCAGAGGATGTTTTGTTGGTCAATAGCAAATTAAGCGAAGAAGAATTAGCTAGCAAGAGGAAAGAATATTTATTCAATCTATTTGAAAATCCTAATATAGAATATCTTGTACAACAAGACAAAAATTATTCTGAAAAAACTTTAGTTAAATTTGTCAATAAGTGTAATAGAAAGTTAGGAAAAGAGAGTAGTGAATACATCAAAAAAAATCTATATGTTGAGAAAAATCCAGTCGTGGAAAAGGCTGCAATTCATCTATTCAGTCAAAGATGGTCTAAGTGCAAGCCCACTGAAGAAGAGCTCTTAAAAGTTTCTGATAAAATAAAAGTAAACTTAGATGAGTTTGAAGCGACAGGAAAAGGTGATATAAAGGTTAAGCTTGATAAATACAGAACTAACTATATAGGCGCTATTTTGAGGGAAAAGCATGGAAATAATTCATATCAATACGTAGGTTTGCCTAATTTACTATTAATCACTAAAGGGTTTCCTAGGCATATTATTACCTTGCTTAGGCATATATATCAGTACGAAGTATTTGCTGGAAGAAAACCGTTTGATCCTAATTTTAAAATTAGTGCCAAATCCCAAATATTATCTCTGAAAGAAGCTGCAGACTGGTTTTACAATGATAGCGTGAGTGAAGGTGAGTTAGGTAAAGAGGTAGCATTATTTATTAATAAACTATGTGAGATATTTAGAATTGAGATGTATGCAGATAAACCAGTTGAATGTTCTGCAATTAGTTTCTCAATTAATATGTCTCAGTTAAGTCCTGATTTTGTCAATATAATTAGGTGGGCAGAGAGAATACGAGTTATTATTTCTCACGATGATAAACGACAGGATAAAAATTCACAGAATATCTCGGATAAGTATCATTTAAATGGGCTGCTCTGCCCTAGATGGGGGCTTCCAATTAGTAGAAGAGGATCTTTATCACTAACAACTAACAATGCTGAACTGCTCATAGACTCTACTAAGGATGAGCTATTCAATAAGTTTAAAAATGAATTTGAAAACTCTAGGAATGCTCCATTCTCGACCACTAGTATTTCTGAAGTATTAACACAACAGCTATTGGATTTTTAGAATGGATTTTTCTTTTTTTTATCGAGATGAATTAGAATTAAATAACGATATTAATTGGGACTTATTTCTATCTTCATTTAATAATAGTGACCGAGTTAAAGACGTTTTCAGAGATATTACTGCTACGTCTAAATTTTGGCTAATACAGCCAGAGTACGACTTTTCGACAGCTGAAATACCAAATTCAAATGTAATAGTGGTAAAAGGAAAAAATGAACTAGAACAGTTGCAATCTCTAGATAGCTCTTTAAATCTGAGTCAGTATATTGATCAACGCGTATGTATTGATATAACAGGATTTATGAGACCACAACTAATTCTCCTACTGAGGTATTTAAAAAACGAGAATTTTAAGTCAGTAGATTTTATTTACAGCGAACCAAGTATATACAAGAGTAAGGAGAAAACAGAATTCTCTTCGGGATCTGTATATGAAACTAGACAAATAACAGGTTTCCAAGGTAGTAATAATGCTAATGATAAAAGAGATTTGATCATTATTTTAGCAGGATACGATAAAAATTTGATAGGGAGAGCTGTTCAATATAGTGAAAATGCTGATGTTGTGATGCTTTTTGGTTTTCCTTCCTTACAACCTGATATGTACCAAGAGAATATTTTATGCACTGTTGAGGCTTATGACTCCATGGGTGAGAAACCTAAAGATCCATTGTTTGCTCCGGCATGGGATCCATTTGAGACAGCCTCTGCTTTAATTAATTATATAGACGACAATAAGTGCTTACGCAAGTATAGGCACGTGTATATTTGTCCACTCTCTACTAAGCCACAAGCATTAGGAGCAGGATTAGCTTGGATGTCACGTTATGAAAATGAAGCTGTAAGTTTAATATATCCTTTTACAAAGAATTATCAAAAAGAGACTTCAACTGGTGTTGCTAAAACTTGGCTATACACAGTTGAATTTGATAACTTGTAAATATAACCTTGATTTAGACTAAACAAAAACCCCTCAAGCAGCATACTTGAGGGGTTTACTATAAATACTAATTTATAGTAATAAAAACTAGTCAGCAAATACCGCTGCGACATCGTCTTTATTAAATTTATAAACTTCACCGCAAAAGCCGCAATCCATCTCAAACGTACCGCCTTGCTCTTCGACGATCTCTAAGGCTTCTGCTTCACCGATTTGCTCAATCGCCATTTCACACTTCTCGCGTGAGCAGGTACAACCAAATGCCAAAGCAACAGGATCGGGCGCTACGACGTTTTCTTCGTTATATAAGCGATAAATAATCTCGTTGGCATCCAGCGTGGTCAATTCTTCTGCTTTTACTGTACGAGTTAGCACACTTAAACGTGTCCACAAATCATCATCGATGCCCGCGTCTTCGTTTTGCTCGACCTCATAGGTTTCCTCAGCCGTACGCGGTAGCATCTGTACTAAAATACCACCTGCCTGTAGGCCATCAGACGCCAAGTTAATCAGCGTTGGAATCTGCGCAGATTGCTTTTGATAATGCGCTAAGCAGTCAGCCAAGTTGTCATGACTGCGCTCGACGATACCTTGGTACGGCTCGCCGCCATCAGGCTGGATATTGATAAACAATACGCCTTGTCCCGTCGCGCCCAACTCAGCAAAGGCTTCTTTGGCATGGGTCATATCATTCCAAGCTTGCACTTGTTCATCGGTGTCGCCTTTCCAGCTGGCAAGGGCGCGGATGATACCGTCTTGATCACATTCTGCCATTGCCCAATTGAGCAGGCTATCGCTGTCTGATGATTGCAGTTGAATCGATAGACGACCATTGATTTTAACGGTACTGATCAGCAAACTTGCCGCTGTCAGCATTTCACCCAATAAGCGTTTTAGCGCTTCAGGATAAGGCTTTTGAGCAATGGTGCTCGCATAGCTGCGTGATAGGCGCACCACGTCACCGCGTACGGGCGAGTCTTCGATAAAAAAGCGTTGGCGGATATCGTTATCAGTAGGGTTGCCAGCAGTTTGGTTGTCCACATTTGGGACTTGAGTATCTTGGGTCATAAGTCATTTGTAGTATTAAGAAGTTGTTAGCTTTATGGGGATTGCTCAGGATTTATCAATCGTATTTACTCGATTGCTTTAAAGTCTGAAGACATTTATTTAGCATAAATGTCATTATTAATTAACCTGATGTTTATCAACATGTCTGTCATTGTGTACCTCGATGTATCTGTCGATATTTCTTGCAATGGCTGGCTTTCATTCAATCGTTGCGTCTTGGTATAGCACTTAAAAATGAAAGTCGTCGTTTCATTAAAAAAAGTTTACCACCACCCGCAAATTTGTTGTACAGTAACATTAAGTTGCATTATGATAAATAACAGCAACAACTGCACGGATGCAGGGCGATACTGTCAAATCAATAAGCTTCATGTCGCTCAAGTATCCTTTCAATATTGTGATAAAAGGATGTATCTCATGACCTACTTATTCTCCAAACCGTTGACTCTGGTTGCGTTTATGGCATTAGCCCTAACGGGCTGTAATAATAGCAACCAAACCACTGACGAGTCAGCAGCAGGCGATGCGACCGCCACAGAAGCGGCAGCAAATCCTAACGGTACGCTACAAAAAATCAAAGATTCAGGCACTATCGTCGTCGGTCACCGTGACTCCTCTATTCCATTCTCCTATATCGCTGATGATCCTAATCAGCCTATCGGCTATGCCCATGATTTAGAAATGAAAGTGGTGGAAGCAGTCAAGCAAAAGTTAAACATGCCCGATCTAAAAATTCGTTATAACCTGATCACCTCACAAACCCGTATCCCATTGGTACAAAACGGTACGGTAGATTTCGAATGTGGCTCAACGACCAACAACGAAGAGCGCCAAAAACAGGTAGCGTTCTCCAATGGTTTCTTCGAAATCGGCACTCGTCTATTGACCAAAAAAGATTCAGGTATCAATGATTTTGCTGACTTAAAGGATAAAACCCTAGTCACCACATCGGGTACGACCTCAGAGCGTTACATCCGTCAGTACAATGATGATAATAAAATGAATACCAATATTATCTCAGCAAAAGATCATGGCGAAGGCTTCTTAATGCTAGAAAACGGCCGTGCGGATGCCTTTATGATGGACGATGTCTTGCTGGCTGGCGAAAAAGCCAAAGCAAAAAATCCTGATGAATGGGTCATCGTCGGTGAGCCACAATCGTTTGAGATCTATGGTTGTATGATGCGTAAAGATGATCCTGAGTTCAAAGCTGTGGTCGATGAAGCGCTTGCCAATGTTTATAGTTCTGGTGAGATTAATAGCATCTATGACAAATGGTTCTTGAACCCAATTCCACCGAAAAACGTCAATCTAAACTTTGAGATGTCAGACAACTTAAAAGCTTTGATTGCCAATCCGCATGATAGCGCTCAGCCTAAAGCTGCGACTGCGCAATAACGTTACTTGTCCCACCACATAGCTTGCTGACGTGCTCAGAGTCATAGGTAAAACCCATCTGGCGCGTCGGCTTATCAATCGCTGCTCGGAGAGCCAACCATGAATTATAGCTGGAACTGGGGTGTGCTCTTTGAGCATACCGGTATCGGTAGCGAGCTTTATATCCATTGGATGATGACGGGTCTTGGCTGGCTGCTATTGATTGGTAGTATTGCTTGGACAATCGCCATGGTCGTCGGTACCGTCTTTGGTATCATGCGCACCTTACCCAATAAGACCGCGCGGACGATCGGTACGGCGTATGTGACGTTTTTTCGTAATATTCCTTTGCTTGTCCAGCTATTTTTTTGGTTCTATATCGCCCCCGGCTGGTTGACACCAGCGATACAGGACTGGTGGTATCGGGACCTATCGCCCAACACTTCAGCCATGCTTTCAGCCAGTATTGGTCTTGGTTTGTTTACCGCCGCTCGTATCGTCGAACAGGTACGGACAGGTATCGAGTCATTACCCCAAGGGCAGATCAATGCCGCTTACGCGCTGGGTTTTAGTATTCCACAAGTCTATAAAGAAGTGCTGTTACCGCAAGCCTTCCGCATCATTTTGCCCCCGCTGAGCTCAGAGCTGACCAACTGTTTTAAGAACGCGTCTGTCGCTTCCTTAGTGGGGGTGATGGAGCTGATTAGCCAAACCAAAACCATCAGCGAGTATACGCAAAATAGTATTGAGATTTATACGTATGCGACGATTATCTATTTAGTATTTAACCTGTCATTGATTGCCATTATGGGCTTTATTGAACGCAAACTGCGTGTGCCGGGGCTTATTGCAGGGAGTCAGAAATGAGTATGATGACCGAACTTGCTACTGCTTATCCTGGTCTCATGGGCGGTATGCTCATGACTTTAAAAGTACTGTTTTTGGCGATTGTTGGTGGCATCAGTTTAGGCACGGTATTGGCATTGATGCGCTTGTCAGGTATCAAAGCGCTTGAAATACCAGCAAAGTTATACGTTAATTACTTCCGCTCTGTACCATTGTTATTGGTGCTGCTGTGGTTTTATTTTGCCGTACCGATGATTTATTTTTGGGTAGCAGGTAAGTACCTACAGCTTGATGCCGCTTTTGCTTCTTGTGTCGTCGCCTTTATGATGTTTGAGGCCGCTTACTTTTCAGAAGTGGTGCGTGCTGGTATCCAGTCGATTGGTAGTGGACAGGTTAATGCCGCTAAAGCCTTGGGCATGACTTATGGGCAGACCATGCGCCTTGTGATTTTGCCACAAGCATTTCGCAAGATGCTGCCACTGATTTTGCAGCAGTGTATTATCTTATTCCAAGATACGACGCTAGTTTTTGCCATTGGTTTGACGGATTTTTTCCGCGCCGCTTACGTTCGTGGTGAGTTGATGGGTCTATTGACGCCTTATATCTTAGGTGCTGGAGCAATTTACTTTATCATCAGCTTGAGCGCCTCTATCGGCGTGCAGCAATTACAAAAGCGCTTAAGGTTTTAAGCGTTTTAATCAAAGCTTTTTAGTTGAATAGGTTGAGTCTGATACTTTTACTAAAGTACTTTTATTTAATAATGATTACCGAACATAATGTGGTTAGGAGCCAGTGATGAATGAGCCAGTGATAAATAGTGCTGACACTTATACAAATGACTTTGGCGGACTGGTCACAAATAATGGTCATGCGACTGATGAGATGGTCATTGAAATAGACAGTGTCAGTAAGTGGTATGGCGACTTTCAAGTGCTGACTGACTGTACCGCTCATGTCCATAAAGGCGATGTCGTCGTGGTCTGTGGTCCATCAGGTAGTGGGAAATCCACCTTGATTAAAACGGTTAATGGACTTGAGCCTTTCCAAAAAGGACAAATTATCGTTAATGGTATCTCTGTTGGCGCACCTAAGACTAATTTACCTAAGCTGCGTAGCAGTGTGGGAATGGTATTCCAGCATTTTGAGCTGTTTCCGCATTTGACCATTATCGATAATCTGACGGTCGCGCAGATTAAGGTATTGGGTCGTAAAGAGAGCGAGGCCAAACAAAAAGCCATGGCCTATCTTGACCGCGTCGGACTGACGGTACAAGCCGCGAAATATCCTGCGGAGCTATCTGGCGGTCAGCAGCAGCGGGTGGCGATTGCGCGGGCCTTGGCGATGGATCCGGTAGCCATGCTATTCGATGAGCCAACCTCTGCGCTTGATCCAGAGATGATTCAAGAGGTGCTCGATGTGATGGTAGAGCTGACCCGTGATGGTATGACCATGATGTGTGTGACCCATGAAATGGGCTTTGCCAGTCAGGTTGCCAACCGGATTATCTTTATGGATGAAGGTCATATCGTCGAAAACTGTAGTAAAGATGAGTTTTTTGAAGGCGCAAAAAGTGAGCGCGCGCAGATGTTCTTGTCAAAGATTCTCAATCATTAGAGATGGCTACTAAAAACAGCTACTTTGTTATTTGAAGCTTTTATAAGTAATATTTATCAATAGCGTCTATTAATAGGCGCTTTTTTTGTGCCCACAGCATATCAGTAGATTTATATAGGACTGACTATATATGAGTGAATGGCTGTTTACTGATACAATAGCAGCCAATATGTCAAAAATTAAAATAATTTATAAACGATATTGGAGCTAATATGAGTGTAGAAAATTCATCAGTAGTGGCGAGCAATCCATCGGCAGGTATTGTCATTGTTGGCGCAGGATTGGCTGGCTGGCACGTGATTGATGCGATCCGGACTAAAGATAAAGACATTCCGATTACTTTAATTACTGCTGATAATGGTGATCGTTATCATAAACCAATGCTAACGATGGCGATTAGCCAGAAGAAAAGCGCCGCCGATTTGGTGCGGGCTACAGGTAGTGATGCCGCAGAGGCTGCGCAAGTGACGTTGCTGGCTAATACGCATGTGATAAATATTGATCCTGTGAGTCAAACATTGCAGATTGCATCTAGCACGCAGTCGGAGACATCGACAGCGATAAGCTATGACAAGATGGTACTGGCAATGGGCGCACATCCTATTTTCCCAAAAAGCTTGCCTGAGGATTTGGTCTGGCACGTCAATCATATTGAGCGTTTTGGTCAGCTGCAAGAAAAGCTAGCAAGCGGCAGTCAGCACGTTGCCATTGTAGGGGCGGGCATGGTTGGGACAGAAATCGCCGAGGATTTACTCAAGGCTGGTCATCAAGTAACGCTGATTGATTTAAATGATGCACCGCTTTCACAAATGCTACCGTCAAAAGCGACGGCACGTATTGCTCAAGCGGTCAAATCACAAGGGATTAACTTTTTGGGCGGCTATCAGATAACTGAAGTTATTCGAATAAGTGATGGCAACAATATTGGAAAGTTACAAGTCAGCTATGAGCCATTAGATGCACAAAACACAGTGTCTTCGCAGTCCGAACCATTAATCGTCGATCACGTGATTGCCAGTACCGGGCTGACGGTTGATGATAAATTGCCTGCTGCTGCTGGCGTTGAATTCAATCGACGTACCGGTATCGTGGTTGATGCGACAACGTTGCGTACTAATACTTCTAGTATTTACGCCATTGGTGATTGCATGTCTATCAATGGCGTCGCTTGTCGTTATGTTGCACCGCTGCGTGCGCAAGCTGCGACCATTGCCGATGATATTTTAGGTCATGACCACGACGGCTATGAGCATAAGCCTCCGATGATTCGTCTAAAAAATAAAGCCATCTCTGTCATGGTTACTGGCGTACCGCAAGCGGCAGGTAATTGGCAGATAACTACTGAAACGGATGAAGAGTTAATCATGAATTTGTTAGATGATAACAATGAAGTCAGTGCGACAGTAACGATTAAAGCGCCCGTTATACTTAAATCGTAATGGTTAAAAGAAAAGCTTCTAACGTTAAGTCAGTGTTGCCATCCTAAGGCAGCGCTGGCTTTTTTTATTCACATGTACCACATCTCTTGTATCGATATTAGACTTAAGAACGCTTCAGTCTAATATCGATACATATCGTATTATTATTGATATTCTTTAATTTAAAGCACTGTATTATTGGTTAGAACTTAGTTTAGTTTAATCACAATCTGTGGTGATAAATCTATAGCGATAAAGAGGATGCGTTAAAAACTGTTCAAGGAAAAATATCACATTTACTTTGGTAGTCTATTTTTATAGCACTGCTAAAAAAACCTCAACCGTAAAACGAAAGGACTCGTTATGACTCAGCTTGCCGATTTCGACAATATTCTCAATGACAAGATTCTTAATGACAGTATTCTCAATAATGTTCCCAAAGTTAATATAGGTGCGCGCTCAGCGAATGCGCCACTCACCCAAAGCCATGACAAAGGACTTGATGTACCGCTAATTGAGGCGACCATCGGAGATTTTTTTGATGCGATTGTCGATAAATATCCTGAGCGTGAAGCCTTGGTTTCTCGCCATCAAAATATCCGTTGGACTTACCGTGAGCTACAGGAAAAAGTCAATCAGTTAGCCAGTGCCATGATTGAGATGGGACTTGAGATAGGTGATCGTATCACTATTTGGTCGCATAACAATGCTGAATGGTTGCTGATGCAATTAGCAACAGCAAAAATTGGCGTCATCTTAGTCAATATCAATCCTGCTTATCGAACGTTTGAGCTGCAATATGCGCTGAATAAACTGGGCTGCTCGGCCTTAGTATTGATGCGTCATTTTAAAACCAGTGATTATACGCAGATGATTCGCGAGCTATGTCCTGAAATTTATCATAAAGACTATACTCAGCTTGATTTGGTCGAGATTCCTACCATCGAGCGCATTATTTGGATTGATGAACCAGAAAGCGATGAGGACTTTAATTTTATGCAGAAGTTCTCTACGTGGATGGCAGAGGGAGATGCAAACGACCCTCGCGTAGCGGAACGCCAAGCCCAGCTTAAGAATACTGACGCTATTAGTGTGCAGTTCACTAGTGGCACGACCGGCACACCCAAAGGCGCCACCTTAACGCATCGCAATATCCTAAATAACGGCTATTTTATGGGCGAAGGAATGAGGCTGACAGAGGAGGATAGGTTGTGTATCCCATTGCCACTCTATCACTGCTTTGGCATGGTGGGCAGCAACTTAGCTATTTTAACTCACGGTGGTTGCGCGGTTTATCCTAACGATGGTTTTGATCCGCTAACGGTATTGCAGACGGTCGAAGAGGAGAAATGTACCGCTTTGCTTGGTGTACCGACGATGTTTATCGCGGAGCTCGATCATCCAGAATTTGATAGCTTTGATTTGTCCAGTTTGCGCACGGGTATTATGGGCGGCTTGAGCTGTCCTATCGAGGTCATGCGCCGTGTCATGGATAAGATGCACATGAGCGAGGTCACGATTGCTTATGGAATGACTGAGACCAGTCCAGCCTCTTGTCAGACCAGCTCGCAAACGCCCCTTGAAAAGAGAGTATCGACAGTAGGGATGGTGCTGCCAGCGCTTGAGGTCAAAATCGTCGATACCGAAACGGGTGATGTCGTCCCGATTGGAGAAACAGGCGAATTACTGACATACGGCTACGCGGTCATGAAAGGCTATTGGGGTAGCCGCTTTAAAACCCGAAAAGCCATTCAGGATGGTTGGATGTACACGGGTGATTTGGCAATGATGGACGAAGATGGTTATATCACTGTGGTTGGGCGTAGTAAAGATATGATCATTCGTGGCGGCGAAAATATTTATCCAGTAGAAGTTGAGAACTATCTCTATCGCCATCCAAAAATTCGTGATGTGCAAATCGTTGGTGTTCCTGATAAAAAGTATGGTGAAGTATTGGCGGCGTGGATTATTCCAAAAGAGCCGGGTAGCTTAAACGAAGAAGAAGTGCGTCAATTTTGTCGTGACCATATCGCTCATTATAAAGTGCCGACCTATTTTCGCTTTGTGACTGACTATCCAATGACCGTGACTGGTAAAATTCAAAAATATAAAATTGTTGAGCAAATGATAGAAGAACTGCTCCTAGAATAAGCGTGTACTATTAATAATAACTGGAAAAGCCAGCTTTATACTATTATGGTATAAGGCTGGCTTTTCTAATGTAATTCATATAAAAGAATGGTCATTTGGTAATCAATGATACGTTAATTTTATATATTCTTTTTAAATGATACGTAGTGTATTACTATTATTGACAGCCTTTCATTGATAACGGTATAGTAGCGACATGCTAGGTAAGAGCTGTACAACGGAAAAAGCTCTAATCACACGCAACTCATTAGCACCGTATAAAGTAAAACGAAAGGACTCGTTATGACTAAAAATCCTGATTTTGATACCATTCTAAATAATATCCCCAGCATCAATATGGGCGCGCGCTCAGCAAATGCGCCACTTACCCAAAGTTATGATAAAGGTCCTGATGTGCCGCTGATTGAAGCGACCATTGGTGATTTCTTTGATGCGATTGTATCAAAATATCCAGAGCGCGAAGCACTGGTCGTGCGCCATCAAAATATCCGCTGGACGTATCGTGAGTTACAACAGCATGTCAATCAGCTGGCTAGTAGTATGATTGAGATGGGACTTGAGATTGGTGATCGCATCGGTATCTGGTCGCACAACAATGCTGAATGGCTTTTGATGCAATTAGCGACCGCGAAAGTCGGCGTTATCCTCGTCAATATCAATCCTGCCTATCGTACCTTTGAGCTGCAATATGCGTTAAATAAACTCGGCTGCTCAGCACTCGTGCTCATGCGCCATTTCAAAAGCAGCGACTATGCAGGTCTCATCCGTGAGCTGTGTCCCGAGATTTATCATAAAGATTATACTCAGCTTGATTTGGTCGAGATTCCAACCATTGAGCGTATCATTTGGATTGATGAACCAAACTCTGATGAAGCGTTTGGTTTTATGCAGAAGTTCTCTGCTTGGATGGCGGAAGGCGATGCCAACGATCCACGGGTTGCCGAGCGTCAAGCCCAGCTTAAAAACACCGATGCTATTAACGTCCAATTTACCAGTGGCACGACAGGGACGCCAAAAGGCGCGACGTTAAGCCATCGCAATATCTTAAATAACGGCTACTTTATCGGTGAGGCCATGAATCTCACTGAAGAAGACAGGCTGTGTATTCCAGTACCTTTATATCATTGCTTCGGTATGGTGCTCGGTAATTTAGCGATTCTGACGCATGGCGGCTGTATCGTTTATCCGAACGATGGCTTTGAGCCGTTATCAGTCCTGCAAGCAGTCGAAGAAGAGAAATGTACTGGTCTGCATGGCGTACCGACGATGTTTATCGCCGAGCTTGACCATCCTGAGTTTGAAAATTTTGATTTATCGACTTTGCGTACTGGCATTATGGCCGGCTCTAGCTGTCCGATTGAAGTCATGCGCCGTGTCATTGATAAGATGCATATGAGTGAGGTCACCATTGCTTATGGCATGACTGAGACCAGTCCCGTTTCCTGCCAGACCAATGAGCATACGCCGCTTGAGAAGCAAGTATCGACCGTTGGTTTGGTGCAACCTGCGCTTGAAGTAAAAGTCGTTGATACTGAAACGGGTGAGATTGTACCCTTAGGCGAAACTGGCGAGCTCCTGACCCGTGGTTACTCAGTGATGAAAGGCTATTGGGGCAGCCGCTTTAAAACCCGCGAAGCCATTCAAGATGGCTGGATGCATACCGGTGATTTGGCCACCATGGACGAAGATGGCTATGTCAAAATCGTTGGTCGTAGTAAAGACATGGTTATTCGCGGCGGTGAAAATATTTATCCTGTCGAGATTGAAAACTATTTATATCGCCATCCAAAAATTCGTGATGTGCAAATCGTTGGCATCCCAGATGAGCGTTATGGTGAGGTGCTTGCGGCATGGATTATTCCTAAAGAGCCAGATTGCCTGACTGAAGAAGAAGTGCGCCAGTTCTGTAGCGAGCATATCGCTCATTATAAAGTGCCGACCTACTATCGCTTCGTGACCGAATACCCGATGACCATCACTGGCAAAATTCAAAAATATAAAATTATCGAACAGATGAAAGAAGAGCTAGGCTTATAGTAAGCTTGCTTATTAGGTCTGAAACATTTAGGTTTTAAACATCACGGATTAATCATGTGAGTAACGCTTAAAATAAACACCAGTTAAAATAACTCGCATAATATAAAAAGCTACTCGCATTTACGTATCAAAGAAAAGGGATATCATGAGCGCTATCATAACCAGTAAACTGAGTCCAAACGCTGCTGAATTTCAGCAAAACAGTGCCGCCATGCAAGCGGTAGTCGATGACCTATATGTGCACTTGCGTAAAGTCGTTCAAGGCGGTTCAGAGCGTGCGCGAGCTAAGCATCTAGCACGTGGTAAGCTACTACCTCGTGAGCGTGTCGAGCGTTTGCTTGATGTCGGTACGCCATTTTTAGAAGTCGCTCCGATGGCGGCGCACGATATGTATGGCGAAGAGATTCCCGCTGCTGGCGTGATTGCGGGTATCGGCCGTATTAACGGCACTGAGTGTATGATTGTCTGTAATGATGCCACGGTAAAAGGCGGCACTTACTACCCAATGACGGTCAAAAAACACCTACGTGCACAAGAAATTGCCCAAGAAAACAACCTACCTTGCGTATATTTGGTGGATTCAGGCGGTGCTAACTTACCCAACCAAGATGACGTATTCCCTGACAAAGAGCACTTCGGCCGTATCTTTTTTAATCAAGCCAACATGAGTGCTGCAGGCATTCCACAGATTGCCGTGGTCATGGGCAGCTGTACGGCGGGCGGTGCATACGTACCAGCGATGAGTGATGAGTCTATTATTGTTAAAGACCAAGGCACCATCTTTTTGGGTGGCCCGCCACTCGTAAAGGCAGCAACCGGCGAAGAGGTCACTGCCGAGGACTTAGGCGGCGGCGATGTACATACGCGTCTGTCAGGAGTCGTCGATCATTTGGCGCAAAACGATACTCATGCACTATCGATTGCGCGTAATATCGTCAGTCATCTCAATCGTCCTGCCAAGAAAATTCCGAATCAAATCAAACCACGTCCACCACGCTATGATGCCAAAGAGCTATACGGCGTTATTCCAACAGATAAGCGTAAGCCATTTGATATCAAAGAAATCATCGCTCGTATCGTCGATGACAGCGCCTTTGATGAATTCAAAGCACGCTTTGGTACCACGCTGGTTTGTGGTTTTGCTCATATCGAAGGTATGCCAGTTGGCATCATCGCTAACAATGGCATCTTGTTTAGTGAGTCGGCGCAAAAAGGCACACATTTCATTGAGCTGTGCTGTAAGCGTAAAATCCCGTTGATATTCCTGCAAAACATAACTGGTTTTATGGTTGGTCGAAAATACGAAAACGAAGGGATTGCTCGTCATGGCGCCAAAATGGTGATGGCGGTTGCTAACGCGAAAGTGCCGAAATTTACCGTCATCGTTGGCGGCTCATTCGGTGCCGGTAACTACGGCATGTGCGGCCGTGCTTATAGCCCACGTTTCTTATGGATGTGGCCAAATGCGCGTATCTCTGTAATGGGCGGTGAGCAAGCAGCCTCAGTACTGGCGACCGTCAAGCGTGATAATTTCGACCGTAAAGGCGAGGAATGGAGTAGCGAGGACGAAGCAGCATTTAAAGCCCCAATTCTCGATATGTATGAAAAGCAAGGTCATCCATATTATGCAACGGCACGTCTCTGGGATGATGGGGTTATTGATCCTGCCGATACCCGTAATGTACTAGCATTAGCGCTTAGTGCGGCTCACAATGCACCGATTGAAGAGACAGCTTTTGGTGTCTTTAGAATGTAGATTAGTATTATATTTTCGTTGAGAGAATGCTTTAGTTTAAAATGAAAGCTGTGTTACTAAGGTCAGTACGTGACTGGTAAAAAAAATTTTCTTGCGTGCTGTACCTATGCCGACAGAGGCTGCGAAAATTTCTACCAGTCACCCATTTCTTTTCGAAGATAGAATGACGGTGTTAGAAGTAAAAAAGAACATTACGCAAAACTATCTGTAAAAAAAGACATGCAAAAGTTATCACAAAACATTGAGAAAAACCTATATGAATAATTATAAAAGCCTATTGGTCGATATTGAGCAGCACGTGGCTACGGTAACATTAAATCGTCCTGAGATACGTAATGCCTTTAACGATGAAATGATTGCTGAGTTGACCCATGCTTTTAAGACGCTTGGTAATGATGAGCAAGTACGCGTCATCGTCTTAGCGGCTGCTGGTAAAGCCTTCTGTGCTGGCGCGGATCTGAACTGGATGCGCGCGATGGCAGATTATAGCTATGAAGAGAATCTAGCCGATGCGGATAAGCTCGCGCAAATGCTTAAGACCATTTATGAATGTCCTAAGCCAACGATAGCTGCTATACAAGGTGATGTCTATGCAGGTGGTATGGGTTTAGTCGCCGTTTGTGATGTAGCAATCGCGGTGAGAATCGCCAATTTCTGCTTGAGTGAAGTGCGTTTAGGGTTAGCGCCTGCAACGATTAGCCCTTATGTGATAAAGGCATTGGGCGCACGAGCTTCGCAGCGCTATTTTTTAAGTGCAGAAGTATTCGATGCTAAAAAGGCGCGTCAGTTGGGCTTTGTCCATGAACGCGTCAGCGAAGAGTCGCTTGACGATGCCGTTGCGGCGTTTTGCGATAAAGTGGTCAAAAACAGCCCCGACGCGGTCAAAACCTGCAAACGTTTGTTGCATGAAGTCACGGGCGCACCCATTACCGATGAATTGATTGCCGCTACGGTAAAAGGCATCGCTGATATCCGTTCATCAGAGCAAGGTAAGGAAGGGGTGCAAGCATTTTTACAGAAGCGCAAGCCTGACTGGCTGACCGCAGATTAATAATAGAAGAGACTTTTGTTAAATTGACGTTAAGTTAACAGCAGATGTCATTTTTTTTAAAACAGTCACACGTGAACATCAACCTATATTTTATTATTTATCATTATTTATTAATGTCACAAACGAATGTTAAAAACGATAAAAACGACAAGACACAGGGATAGTTATGTTTTCTAAAATTCTAATCGCCAACCGTGGTGAAATTGCCTGCCGTGTTGCAGCAACTGCCAAGCGTCTGGGTGTAAACACCGTCGCTGTTTATTCTGATGCTGACCGTGAAGCTAAGCATGTCGCTGTCTGTGACGAAGCGGTTTATTTGGGCGGATCGTCTCCCAAAGACAGCTATCTTAAAGGCGATGCTATCATTGCGATTGCTAAACAGACTGGTGCAGAAGCAATTCACCCAGGTTATGGGTTTTTAAGTGAAAATGCGGATTTTGCGCAAGCCTGTCAGGATGCAGGACTGGTCTTTATTGGTCCATCCGCTGATGCGATTCGCGCGATGGGCGGCAAGTCTGAGTCCAAGCGTTTGATGGAAGCGGCTGGCGTGCCACTGATACCAGGTTATCATGGTGACAATCAAGATGCCGAGTTTTTAAAACAGCAAGCGGACAGCATTGGCTATCCAGTACTGATTAAAGCCAGTGCGGGTGGTGGCGGTAAAGGCATGCGTATCGTGGAAAAAAGTAGCGATTTTATTGGTCTATTAGACTCCTGTCGCCGCGAAGCCATTACCAGTTTTGGCAATGACCAAGTATTGATTGAAAAGTACGCGCTAAAGCCACGCCATATCGAAATTCAAGTATTTGGTGATACGCATGGCAACTATGTGCATCTGTTTGAGCGTGATTGCTCGGTACAACGCCGCCATCAAAAGGTATTAGAGGAAGCGCCAGCTCCAGGTGTTGACGCTACAATGCGTGAGGCGATGGGCACAGCAGCTATTGAAGCGGCGCGTGCGGTCAATTATTTCGGTGCAGGCACGGTTGAATTTATCGTTGAGCAGCGCGAAGGCTCTATGAATTTTTATTTCATGGAAATGAATACCCGTCTGCAAGTTGAGCATCCGGTTAGTGAAGCCATTACGGGTGTCGATTTGGTCGAGTGGCAACTCTTGGTCGCCGCCGGTCAGCCATTACCTAAGCAGCAAGATGAGCTGGCGATTAATGGTCATGCGATTGAAGCGCGTATCTGTGCTGAAAACCCTGACAATGGTTTTTTACCTGCGACAGGTACTTTATTTACCTATCGAAAGCCTGAGCACAGCACCTTTGTTATTAATAACGACAGCGCAGGCGTGCGTATCGATGATGGGGTACGCGAGGGTGATGTCATTAGCCCGTTCTACGACTCTATGATTGCCAAGCTTATCGTTCATGCGCCCACTCGCGAGCAAGCATTGGCGAAACTTGATCGCGCATTGGGACAAACGCGCATCGTTGGCTTGCCAACTAACGTGGCATTTTTGCGCTACATTCTCAATACTGAGTCGTTTAGTAAAGCCAACCTCGATACCGCATTGATAGAGCGTGAGGCAGACGAGCTGTTTAACCAGCATCCGCTTGAGTTATCGACGCTTGCTGTGACTGCCATTACTCAGCAGCTTGCGAGTGAAGGGATTGTACAAGACGCAGATGCAGATCCATTTAGTAAACCTACTGGTTTCCGTGCTTATAGCGATTACACAAGATCGTTTAGCTTGGTTTATGATGAACAAGCTTATAGCGCCCGTATTAGTAATTGGCACAATGCGAATGATGCTGACAGCAAAAAGGGTAGCGATACTCTCAGCAGCTTTACGTTGGCCATTGAAAAAGAGATCGCGAGTAACGACACTCAAGATAATGTCAATGTGGCCGCTCAGACAGAGAGTGTTTATGAAGGTGAAGTCAGCTACGCCAGCAGTGACGCACACAATCATACTTTATGGCTAGAAGGCGCACGTATTAGTGCTCAAAGTTGGGTACATAATGAGACCGTTTATGTGTTCACAGATAGCGGTCGGGACGAGATTACGCTGATTGATATTATGGCACATGTGGGCGAAGAGTCTGCAGCGGTCGGTAGTTTGAAGTCACCAATGCCAGGGCAGGTCGTTGCCTTCAAAGTGGCTGTCGGCGATAGCGTGAAAAAAGGCGAGCCACTTGCCGTTATTGAAGCGATGAAAATTGAACATACCATTACCGCACCAACTGACGGCGTGGTGGCAGAATTGTTATTTGCGGCGGGTGACTCGGTTGCTGATGGTGATGAGTTACTGCGCATCGACACAGAAGCTAGCGAAGCTTAAGAACTGAAGTATAAGAACAATAAAAGGATAATAACCATGAGCCATTCGTATCCAGACCATGTCACCATCGTGGATGTCAGCCCACGTGATGGCCTACAAAACGAAGCCATGACGGTACCGACGGCGGTTAAGCAAACGCTTATCAACGATTTAATCGCAGCAGGCGTCAAGAAGCTTGAGGCGACCAGCTTTGTCTCGCCAAAATGGGTGCCGCAAATGGGCGACAACAGTGAGCTAATGACCGCGCTTGCAGATAATAGGCATGATGACGTTATGTATTCGGTACTCGTGCCAAATATGCGCGGTTTTGAAAATGCCATTGTACATCGTCCTGATGAAATAGTAATTTTTGGCTCAGCCAGTGAAACCTTTAGTCAAAAAAACATCAATTGCAGTATTGATGAAAGTATTGAACGTTTTGCACCCGTTGCCGCTGCCGCAAAAGAGCAGGGCATCAAAGTGCGCGGTGTTATCTCTTGCACGGTCGGTTGCCCTTATGAAGGCGAGATTGACCCTAGCCAAGTGGCTTATGTGACTAAGCGTTTGGTTGAGATTGGTTCAGAACAGATTGGTATTGCCGATACGATTGGGGTAGGTACGCCGCTGAAAGTACAGCGCGCGCTACAAGCCGCTTTAGAATATGCCGACATCGCTATGCTATCAGGCCATTTCCATGATACTTATGGTCAAGCAGTCAGTAATACCTTAGCCGCACTACAGATGGGCGTCAGCGAATTCGATACCTCAGTGGCTGGGCTTGGCGGTTGTCCATATGCCAAAGGCGCAACGGGTAATGTCGCTACCGAAGACGTTGTCTATATGCTGCATGGCATGGGTATCAGTACTGGTATTGACTTGGATAGACTGGTCGTAGCTGGCGAGCGTATCAGTGAGTTTCTAGGTCGCCGCAATGGGTCAAGCGTGGCCCGTGCGTTGATCAATAAGCGTCAGTCCTAATTAAATGCGCTAAAAATATAATGGCTTTAAAGACGAATTAATATTTAATATTTAAAACATCAAAATACAAGGAATAGTTATGAGTTTACCTGGATTGAATTTTCAGCTTGGCGAAGATATCGACGCGTTACGTGATGTGGTACAGCAGTTTGCAGCGAAAGAAATTGCCCCGCGTGCGGCTGAGATTGACAGCAGCGATGAATTCCCAATGGATTTGTGGCAAAAGATGGGTGACTTAGGTTTGCATGGTATCACTGTTCCTGAAGAGTACGGCGGTTCTGATATGGGCTACGTCGCTCATATGGTCGCAATGGAAGAGATTAGCCGCGCTTCTGCGTCCGTGGCGCTGAGCTACGGTGCGCACTCTAATCTGTGTATCAACCAAATTAAACGCAATGGTTCAGAGGAACAAAAGCAAAAATATCTGCCGAAACTCATTAGCGGTGAATTCATTGGTGCGCTAGCGATGAGTGAAACGGGCGCTGGCTCAGATGTGGTCAGCATGAAGCTAAAAGCCGAAGAAAAAGACGGTGGCTACATTTTAAACGGCAGCAAAATGTGGATTACCAATGGTCCTGATGCGGACGTAATGGTGGTTTATGCTAAGACCAATCCAGAAATGGGTGCGAAAGGCATGACGGCATTTATCGTTGAAAAAGGCATGGAAGGTTTTGGTACCGCGCAAAAGCTAGACAAATTAGGCATGCGCGGTAGCCATACAGGTGAGATGACCTTTAACAATGTTGAAGTCCCTAAAGAGAATATTTTAGGCGGCCTCAACGAAGGCGTTAAGGTACTGATGAGTGGTCTAGATTACGAGCGCGCGGTATTAGCAGCTGGTCCTATCGGAATCATGCAGGCAGTGATGGATAATGTCGTTCCTTATATCCATGATCGCAAGCAATTTGGTCAAGCGATTGGTGAGTTTCAGCTTATCCAAGGTAAAGTCGCGGACATGTATACCATCTTGCAGGCGGGGCGTAGCTTCTTATACACCGTTGGTAAAAATCTCGACATGTTAGATCAACGCGGTGCTGGTCATAGTCGAGAAGTGCGTAAAGATTGCGCCAGTGTGATTTTATGGTGTGCCGAAAAAGCCACTTGGATGGCAGGTGAAGGCATTCAAATCTTTGGCGGTAATGGCTATACCAATGAGTATCCGCTAGGTCGTTTCTGGCGTGATGCCAAACTCTATGAAATCGGTGCAGGTACCAGCGAGATTCGCCGTATGCTGGTTGGTCGTGAGTTGTTTAACGAGACTAAGTAAAGTTTAATGGCGAATTAAAAGTTAACTTTTATCGAATTTTTCTGCTCTAAGATCTAAAAATGTGCTACGTTATATGTCTCATAGCGTGGCACTTTTTAATGATTTGGATAAAAGACTTTTATAATGACTCGTAAATTAAATATTAAGTTAGCTGTTAATCACATAGCTTCTAACGATACAGTTTTTCACTTTCTAACCAGTATAAAATCTATCAGTGCTTATGGCCTGTTAGTCACCTTATTTACATTATTTACGCTGTCAGTAAGTACGATGCCTGCACAGGCAGAGTTGGTTGATTTGTCTAATTTTGAACCCGTTACTCAAATTTCTATTAGCAATGCAAATTGGGTAGTAAGACCTATTTTGAGAATCGAATCTCATTGTATAAACACTGTGAGTACCGGCGATAAGCTCACTCTCTTGTTAGATGGATCGGTTGATAAACAAGGCAAAATTACTAGAGTACAAGTCAAAAAAAGCAGCGGTAATCAATGCTTGGATGAGAATGCTATTCGACAGGTAAGAAGCGGCAGAATGAAACCAGTCATGGTTAAAGGAAAAGCCGTAAGGGCAAGTTTTAGCTTACCTATCATTTTTACAGTGCCATAGGTAGTAATAGAGAAGTTAGACGTATTTAAACCAAAAAAAGCAGTACGCTTAAAACGTACTGCTTTTTTTATTTATACAAACGCTCAAAACACTATATCTGTTTACTATGATCAAAATAACGTGCCAGACCATTTAACAATAAATCATCGCGCAGGCGCACTGGGCGATTGACATGTTGCGCGATGATATGAGCATCACCACCAGTCATGATGAGCTCAAAGTTGGGATGACGATGGCTAATCTCATTGATCGCCCCAACGATGGACAATAATATCCCACGATGGACCGCATCTTGCGTGGTAACTCCCTGACTGACGCTATCAAAAGTACCATTAGAGATGGTAATTTGCTTGGTGCCTGAAAATAGTGATTCACGTTGCAGGTAAATACTGGGGAAAATATAACCGCCTAAATGCTCCGCGTGATCAATCAAATCAATCGTCACCGCTGTACCGCAACCAATCACGCACTGGCGCTTTTTCTTATCAACTGCGCCCAGCATCTGTAGCCAACGATCGCAGCCGAGCTGCTCGTCATTGTAGGCGCTACGCATCAATGGGTGTTCAGCATCAACATGGACAAACTCAAACGGAATATCTAGACGACTCAAAGTCTCTGATACTTTTACGTTGAGCTCGTCACCCAGTACCGACGAGATACCGATAAAGTCGGGCGCATAACGCTCAAAACGATCGGTCAGACCCATGAGTAATTCGGCAGGCGCTTGCAAGTGTTGTTTGGCATCGTGCGCGACTATTTGCCCGATATCATCGGTGAGCCAGTATTTTAGACGGGTATTACCAAGATCTAACCAGAGCATAAAAATCCCTTTATATGGTGCTCGTTAAGTATGTGATTTAAGCCTCACAAATCACATCAATACGACCGGTAAAAAGCGCAGAAATCTTACCGTTATCTTCACGCAATTGCAAACAGCCGTTTGTATCAATACTGCAGGCGTCACCAGTGATGACATGCGCTTTATCATCATGGTCTTGGCTGACACGTAATCGCAGACCCGCCAATGCATCCATCGTCGCAAACTCTTGCAAAAAGCTATCCAGATAATAGGTATGCCCAGTGGGCCTTTCGATATCAAAATGCTCAAAGCGTGTCATAGCCGCCAGTAACGCTTCACTAATTTGCTGATAAAGCGTCTGTAAGGTTGGTAGACTGTTCGCGTTATCTGACGCTAGTATTCCATAAATATCTTGTAAGCTAATGGCTTGATAGCTCATACCTTCGCAAGTCTGCGCGGTTAGCTTTGGCGCAGCCTGTACATTAAGTCCAACGCCCATGACCACACCAACCAATTTTCCTGCCTTCCAAACTGGTTCAATTAAAATACCAGCAAGCTTATTGAATTGAATAATTTGCGTGTCTGGTTCAGCTTTATCTGATTCAGAAGAATTTTGATAAAAGCCCAGATCATTGGCCCATTTTACGCCGATAGGGGTTAAACCTTGCGCGCGTAATTTCTCATTCAATGTTTGGATAACAGGCGTTTTTGCCAGCTCAACGCCGATGATTAACGATAACAAACCGCTAATGGGCATGTGTACTGGGTGGTATAACGACAGATAGACATTACCGCGCGGTGATTGCCATGAGCGACCTCGCTGTCCGCGTCCTGCACTCTGGGTTTCAGCTGTTAGTAGCTGCAACTTAGTAGCATCCAGCGTGCCATCTTGCACAGCGTCTATCAGCTCACTATTGGTAGAGGCGCTGCTGAGCACATGACGATGCGTAAGCTCAGCTAAATGAACGAAAGGATTGGCTGGTGACGGCATAGATATAGATAACGGCATAAATTTAGTCGCTGTAGTTCATATACTGTTTGATAGAGTCTTTAAGATAGCATTTGATATACTAAGGCCATTGTTAAGAATGACAGCCATCGGCAGAATTGTCACGACTTAGATGCTAATGACGCGCAGGCGCTGGTTATTATCATCTAAAAATAACCATTATAAAAGGTAGTACTATGATGTTGTATGTGTGGTTTGTCATTGCAGGGGCGTTTGCTGGGGTCAGCGCAGGTTTATTTGGCGTCGGTGGCGGCATGATTATCGTGCCAGCATTGGTATGGATTTTTACTGCGTATCATTTTCCTCCTGAAGTGGTGACCCATTTGGCAGTTGGTACCTCACTTGCGACCATCGTAGTGACTTCTATTAGCTCACTCACGGCGCATAATAAGCGCGGCGGTGTACGCTGGGAAGTGTGGCGAAAAATGGCATTAGGTTTGGTCATAGGCAGCCTCGTTGGTGCAGGGGTTGCTGACATGATTGACGGTAAGGTATTGCAAGCTATCATCGGTGTCGGCGCGTTATTGGTCGCTTTAAAGATGTTGTTCTTCTCTAACAAAGAGCAGTTAGGTAAGCCGTTACCGCCTGCTAGTGTACAGTTTGGCGCAGGAGCAGGTATTGGTATGGCATCGTCTATTTTTGGGATTGGTGGTGGCAGTTTGACCGTACCGTTTTTAAATTGGGCGGGACTACCGATGAAGCAAGCGGTGGGCACTTCAGCGGCTTGTGGCCTGCCAATTGCATTGGCTGGCGCAGCAGGATTTGCATGGTTCGGTCAAGATGTGGTCAACCTACCTGAAGGTACGATAGGCTTTGTCCATATCACAGGGTTTTTATGTATTTCAGTCGTTAGCTTCGCTATGGCAAAAGTCGGTGCCAAGCTTGCCCATGTATTACCTGCGCTGACGCTTAAGCGTGCCTTTGGCATATTGTTATTATTTGCTGGTGGTCAGTTATTGTTAAGTGGGATTGGGGTGATTTAAGTTACTTCTTATCAATCGCATCTAGCCCCAAACGCATCCACTTTCTTGCTAACTCATCATGGTCGCTGAGCATACTCCATAGCGCATCTTCACTAAAGATAGAGTGCTCTTTACCTGAATGTTCAATTGGCAGATCCGCTTCACGATCTGTCATCCATTGCGGATTTAGATAGTAATCTTTTAATTCGTTTTGCAATGTTTCAGCTTTTAAGAACTGCTGTTGCGCCTCAAGCTGTTTACGATGTAGCTCACACCATTCTTCATATTTTTGTTGTAATTCTTGCGGATTATAATCAGTCATATTAATGCTCTTAATTTTTAGTGTTTAGATGAATTATATAGATTTTCAGCCATATTATAGCATTCCTCACAAACTCTAAAAACTCGTCACAATTTCAGGTAGAATAGCCGCCTGTTTTCGCTAAGTTTATTGATTATTCATGCGTTTAAAATCTTTAAAATTGGCAGGCTTTAAATCCTTTGCCAATCCAACAACTTTTACCTTCCGTCATGGCATCACCGCCATTGTCGGGCCAAACGGCTGTGGCAAATCCAACGTCATCGATGCCATTCGCTGGGTGCTAGGCGAAACTTCCGCCAAGCAGTTACGTGGCGGGGCAATGAGTGATGTTATCTTTGCAGGAACGCAAGATAAATCCGCCAAAAGTGTTGCCAGTGTCGAGCTGACTTTTGAGCATACGCAAGACGAGCAGACGGGTATTCGCCATGAGTTTAATTTATATCAAGAGCTGTCAGTCCGCCGACAGGTAAATAAAGAGGGACGCTCAGACTACTTTATTAATGGCACGCGCTGCCGTCGCCGTGATGTAGTTGATGTGTTCTTGGGAACTGGGCTTGGCGCGCGCAGTTATGCGGTTATCGAACAAGGTATGATTGGGCGAATTGTTGAATCTAGCCCCATGCAGCTGCGAGAGTTTATCGAAGAGGCGGCAGGGGTTTCGCGTTATCAAGCGCGCCGCGAAGAAACGCAAAAAAAGCTAGAGAAAACTAAAGATAATTTAGCACGTCTGCATGATATGCAAAGCGAGCTGATTAGCCAACAAAAACGGTTATCTAAGCAAGCAGAAAGCGCTCAGCGTTACGAAGAGCTAGCGTTAACACTTGCTGATATCAAGCAGAAACTTGCCATTCAGCAACTGTATCAGGCCAAGCATAATCAGCAGCAGCAAAAAATATCTCATGAGCGTAGCGCTAGTGAGGTCGCCACATTACAAGCCAGCTATGAGACTTTAAAAGCCAAACAAGATAAGCTTGCTGCCCATATCAATCAAGAACAGTGGCTAAAAGACGATGCCCAAAGCAGCCATTATCAGCAGCAGCTAAGCTATCAACAAGCTGAGCACCAGCTAAGTGATGCAAAGTCGCAGCTAACCGTTATTGAACAGCAACTAGTCAGTTTAGAGCAGCAGCGTGAGCAAGCAGTCGATGAGATTGAGCGTTTAAAAGCTGAGCAAGCTACGCAGCAAAACGTGCTAGAAGAATTGCGTCCGCAGCTAATTGAACTGACAAATAAACGTGACACGTATAAACGCAATGAGCAACCATTACAGCGCGCATGGCATGACGCGCAAAACAAGCTGTCACGCCGGCAAGATAATGCGCGTACGCTTGAGCAGCAGCAAGCGATTAATAGCCAAGCGCAAAAACGTCATCAGCAAAATCATGAGAAATGGCAGCGTCGCCAGCAAAACTGGCAGAAACTATGGCAGCAACTACAACAGTCACTAGCACCAGCTGCCAATGCTGACAGGGCTGATGGTGATGGGCAAGAGCAGGCTGATGCGAACAATTTGCAGCGCCCATTAGAGATGCAAGTGACTGAGCTGAATAAGCAGTTGCAGCAGATTGAGCGTCAACAAGATAGCGTTGATGAACGACTGTCTGAACTACAACCGCAAGCCCATGATTTACAACAACGCTTGAACATGCAGCAACGCGAGTTGAGCGAGGATGAAAAACGTCACGCAGTTTTGGCAGGTGAGTACGATACTCTACATCAGATATTGCATCCTAAACCACTACCAAAATCGCAACCGCTCGTTAATACAAAGACTGCTAATGCTAAAAGTGATTTAGAGGGCGAAATAGCCAGCGAGTATAACGAATTGGCAATTACTACCTTACGTGAGCAGATTGAACTCAGCGCAAAAGGGCAACAGCATGCCGAGTTACTCGATAGCGTATTGGCATTATGGTTGAATAGTCATGTGCTGATTCCTAAGCAAGCCAATCAACCAAGCGTTGATAACGCGAGTGATGACTCTGAGCAAACAAATAGCTTATGGCAAGCGCTTGAGCATGACTTAACGGATTTGTTCACTTATCAGAATGCGCAAAACGAACAGATTAATAAACAGGACAATTTTTCAATAGAAAATGGTCATAGCCTGTGGCTATCTGCTAAGCAAAGTGATGTAAACGCAAAGCCAATTGTTAGCGAATTGCCTGACGGTTTGACTGATACAATACTGCCTTTATCACAGCTGATTACTGCACCTAACTTAGCGCTTTGGCAGCAATGTTATTTATATGTCGCACAATCTGAGGTCACTAATAATCAGACTCTTGACGCGCTCGCTGATATTCTGAAAATATTACCATCATCAGCAATTCTGCTAACCTCTGACGGTTGGCTTATCAGTCGTCAGGGTACGATGAATCTAAGCAAGTTTGCTGGCGCGCAAAATGGTCAAAATGAGAGCAATAGTCAATTTTTAAGCCAGCGCTTACAGCAGCGTAGTCGTTTGCAAGCGTTAGAAGCGTTGCTTGATGAATTTGAAGGCAAAATACAAGATCAACAAAAGACCATCGCTAATAACCAGCGCAACTACGATGCGTTAACGATCAGCTTAGAAGAAACTCGTGCGCAAGCGGAGCAATTGACCCGTGATAAGCATCAATATCAGCAGCAGCTTACCACTCAGCGCGCCAACGCTGAACGTCTACAAGCAGACAGCCAGCGTCTAAATGCTGACAAAGAAGCCCTTGAGCAAGAGCAACAAGAGCTTGAGCAAGAACAGCAAGCGCTTAACGATGAGCAGCAACATATTGAAAGCGATATAGCGGCATTGACGCCACAAATCTCCGATGCGCGTGCATTAAGTCAGCAATTGCAGTCCGAGCGTAGTGAGCTCGCCCGCACACGTCAGGTGGATGATGACGCTTGGCAAGCATTGCAGCTTCGTATTCAACAAAGCGAGATGCGTTTAGAGCATAGCGTGAGTAGTCTTGCGCGGGCAACTGCGCAACATGATAAATCGCTACAAAGCGAACAAAGTCTAAAAGCGCGTCATGAGCAGCAGCAAAGTAAACTGCCAGCCTTGCAAGAAGCGTTACAAATTGCACAGACAGCACGCGATGAGCAGCAAGTAGTATTAACGACACGCGAAACCGCATTGAACGTGCTTAAACAAGAGTATAGTCAGCAGCAGGTCGAGCTAGATACGCTGCAAAATACTCTGCAAACACAACAAAGTGAGCTTGCACGTCTTGCCACCGATTTGGCTCTAAGCATGGCACGGCTAGAGGATGCTAGCAGCCATACCCAAGAAGCGCTAGATGCTTATGATAAAGTTAGCCATAAATATCAAGCGCAATCGGAGATGTCGCAGCAGCCACAGCATAAGCAACAAGTAATGAGCGTAACAAACTTATTAGCAGATTTTATCGCCCATGATCGCCGTGTACGCCCAGATAAAATCGCAGAATTAGAATCTGAGCGTAATAAGCTTGAACAGCAACTAAGCAAAATAGGCGCAGTCAATCTTGCCGCAGTGGCAGAGCTTGCGGAAGTTAATGAGCGTTTAGAGCCACTTGCGCAGCAAACAGCCGATATTGCTGCGAGTATGCAGACGCTGACGGAAGCGATTGCCTCTATTGATGAGACCACCAAAACGCTATTTATGCAGACGCTTGATGCGGTCAATAACGAGCTTGCCAATTTGTTTGCCAAAGTCTTTGGCGGTGGACAGGCCAGCCTAACGTTAAATACTGACGACATGCCTGCTAATGCACTAAAGTCAGAACAGTGGCGGGCAGGGTTAACCTTGATGGCGCAACCAAAGGGCAAGCGTAATAGTCGCTTGGCCGTACTCTCAGGCGGTGAGAAAACTTTGACTGCGCTAAGCTTAATTTTTGCGATATTTAAGCAGCATCCAGCGCCGTTTTGTGTACTTGATGAAGTTGATGCGCCACTTGATGATGCCAACGTTGCTCGCTTTACCAGTCTGATTCATGAGTTGGCAGACGATTTGCAGTTTATTTTTATCAGCCATAATAAGCTGACGATGCAGATTGCTGATGAGCTAAAAGGTATTACCATGCCAAACGCAGGTATTTCGACTTTAGTCAGTGTTTCACTTGATGAAGCGGTGCGTTATGTAGAAGGTTAAGACTAAACAAGTTAACATTGAACAAAATGATGTTTCACAGAATGATGTTGACGCTACTATTAGCATGGTCACTGATAGCAGTGTTACTGATTGGCTATAATAAAATTGCACGCCACAATCGTTGCAAACGACTCAAATAAAGCGTGCTGACTATAAAATACACAATGTGGTGACGACATGGGTCAGCCATGCTAGAATATTGCCATTTATGCCTTCTTATGTATTCCCTTTTATCATAGTTATTAGGATATATTTCTCATGACCGCTATTCAGTTTATATTGATTGCCATTGCCGCGTTTATCGTGCTCGCAGGGCTGTTTATGGTCATTCGCAGCTTTAAGCGCCGCAAAACGGCTGAGGCTGCCGCGGTCAATTATGATAAAAACGGTATTCCTATCATACCGCGCCACGAGCGTAATATCGTCGATGAGCCAGACTTAGAAGATACCGTCGCTGGCGAGACTAGCATCGGTCCTGATCGCAGTTATTTGGATGCCGTCGTCGAAGAAGAACCTTTGACCCAGACGCATACCACTGTCGATACGCAGTTGACCGCTGGGCGTGGTGAGACTAATGACGTTAATCATGACGTGATGGCTGATACCGATTATGCGCGCTGGCAGGACGAACAACAGCGTAGCGATAATAGCGAGTTTGCAGAAACGGCGCAGCAGATGCAAATCGAGCAAGAGCCTGATGCCTTTTCTAGCCTGATGTCGGCGACTGACAATTTGATGCCGTCGATTGATACGGCAGAAGAGCCAAGCTTTGATAATAATAGTCCGATATTGGATCAGCATCTGTCAGAGCCTGTTGATGAAGCGCAAAACGGTCCATTGATTAATGCCAAAGACAATATCAATATCACTATTTTGCCGCATCAATACCGTGACCGTCCAACAGCAGTGATACGTGGTCGCGATTTATTGGCGTTAATCGATAAATATGGCTTACGCTATGGGGCGATGAATATGTTCCATCGCTACGAGCAAAAAGACGGCACCGGTATGCTGTGGTTTAGCATGATGGGCATCACCGATAGTGGCATCGCACCTTTTGACCCGCATAGCGTGGCGACCAATACCTATAATGGCGTGGTAGTATTTTTATCGTTGCCGCATCCGCAAGCGCTGCGTAGCTTTGATAGTATGATGAGCATTGCCTATATGATGGCAAGTGATTTGGACGCGATTATGCTCGATGAAGAGAACGAACCAATCACCCCTGAATACAAGCAGCAACTGCGTAATCAAGTTCGTGATTATGAGGGTTAGCAGCTTAAAAGCTACGAAAGTTAAAATCTGCTTAATAGCAGAAATCATAAAAAGGGCAAATAGCGATTAACGTTATTTGCCTTTTTTAATGGACTTTAGTTTCTGCAAAATTCTAACCATAGATAGTAGACTGAGCGAGCCTGACACAGTATTTGATTTATATAGGATTGACTATACCGAGCTTCCTACAAACTTGTTATCATATCGACATCTTGAATTGCGAAAAAGACGCCGACTATGACTGACTCTACCTCATCAAATAATTCTAAAAATTCATCTGCTCAAGTAGAAAGCCAAGCACTTGCGACATCTAGTCCGACCGACAGTAGTACCAATAATAGTGCAGAGGTTGTCTCAAAAATGCGTGCGCTTATTGAAGCGATTAAGACGCATAACTATGCTTATTATGTGCTCGACAATCCGATATTAGAAGACAGCGAGTATGACCAATTGCGTCGCTCGTTGCTTGAGGCTGAAGAAGAATATCCAGATTTGGTGCAGCCAGATAGCCCAATCAATCAAGTCGGCGATATGCCGCTATCGGCCTTTACCCAAGTCACGCATGATATTCCGATGCTGTCGCTAGGCAATGTCTTTGAATATGATGATTTGCGCGATTTTATGCGCCGTGTCAATGATCGTCTCAGCGACTCGCAGCAAAACCCTGAATACGAGATGGAGCTAAAGCTCGATGGACTGGCGGTCTCACTGAAGTATGAGCACGGAAAATTTGTCCAAGCGGTCACGCGCGGTGATGGGCAAACAGGCGAAGATATTACCCAAAATGCCAAAACCATTCGTAACTTGCCACTATGGATAGCCGATGCTGCTGATATTGAGTTGCTAGAAGTACGCGGTGAGGTATTGATGCCAAAGGCAGGATTTGAGCGTCTTAATCGATTGGCAGAAGAGAATGAGGGTAAAACCTTTGCTAATCCACGTAATGCCGCTGCGGGAAGTTTACGACAGCTTGACCCAGCCATTGCTGCCAGCCGTCCGTTAGCTTTCTATTGCTACTCAGTCAATCAAGGTCTGCCTGAAAGTATTAACACCCAATCAGCAGCCCTTGCTTGGTTAAAGGACATCGGCTTTACCGTCAGCGCGGTGGAAGTCGTGAAGAATCCACGCGAGGCGCAAGCTTATTATGAGTCAGTGATAGAAGGGCGTAGCGATCTGCCATTTGAGATTGACGGTATGGTGATTAAGGTAAACAACCTTGCGTTACAGCAGCAGTTAGGCTACCTATCACGTGAGCCACGCTGGGCAACCGCTTATAAATTCCCTGCCGAAACGGTAATGACACGTCTCAACGATATCGAATGGCAAGTTGGCCGTACGGGTCAAATCACACCAGTCGGCAAGCTTGAACCTGTCAAAGTTGGCGGCGTCACTGTCAGCAATGTCACCTTGCATAACTTTGGCGAGATTCAACGTTTAGATGTGCGCGCAGGCGACACGGTCAGCGTTCACCGTGCAGGTGATGTCATCCCAAAAGTCACTCGTGTCTGGCACGATCAGCGCCCAGCCGATAGCGAGCCGGTCACGCTACCTTCGACTTGTCCTGTCTGTGACTCTCCTGTCGTGCTGCCTGAAGATGAAGCATTGGCGCGCTGTACGGGTGGGCTGTTTTGCCCAGCGCAGCAGCAAGAAGCACTTATTCATTTTGTCTCACGCCGTGCCATGGATATCGATGGACTTGGTGCAAGTTGGCTGATTAGCTTCTTTGAGCATGGTCTGGTCAAAACCGTTGCTGATATCTATCAGTTGCACAATCATGCGGATGAGATGGTCACCTTTGAGAAACTGGGTGAAAAATCGGTACAAAATATCATTAACGCTATCGAAGCCAGCAAGCATACGACATTGGCTCGCTTCATCTATGCACTCGGCATCCGCGGTGTCGGTGAAGGTACGGCGCAGAACTTTGCCCAGCAGTTTGGTGATTTAGATAGTCTGATGGCGGCGAGTATCGAGACCCTGATAAAAACCCCAGATGTCGGAGAAATCACTGCCGAGCTGACCTATAAGTTCTTCCGTGCGCCGCACAATATCGAAGTGATTAATTCATTGCTTGAAGCTGGCGTACATTGGGATAAGGTCGAGCAAGTCGCCTCAGAAGGGCTCCCACTCGATGGGCAAACGTGGGTCATCACGGGTGCGCTCGATAGCATGGCGCGTGATGAAGCCAAAGCCAAACTACAAGCGTTGGGTGCAAAAGTCTCGGGCAGCATCTCTGCAAAAACCACTGCGCTACTGGCAGGGGATAAGGCTGGTTCTAAACTGACCAAAGCGGAAAAATTGGGTGTGAAAGTGGTGGGTGAAGATGAGTTTTTAGAGTTGGTTAGGGAGTAAATGATGAATATTGATGAATTAAATGGTCTCGATGAAGTGACTCAAAAAGAAGTTGAGAAGTTACTGAAAGTGACGCGTGAGAAGAATGGAGATGAAGAATATATAAGTGCTCAGTTTGAGCTAGAAGACTACATGGATAAGAATAAAAAATATGAATTAGGTGTGAAGTATTTAAAGAATATAAGAGAAGATGATGGTGCTATTTACTATAAAGCATTAATACTTATATTTGCTAATCAATACTTTTTTATGAATGATTTAGATGCTTCTTATGACTCTATAGTTGAGTTCTTAGAAGGTAGTGAATATGCTTTTAATGGTGTGAAAGAGGACACTTTTGATAGTATAAGAGGCGATGCTTTTGGGGTTGCAAAAAAATATTTTTACCAAGAAAACTATATAAAATCTCTAAATTTATTTAAATTAATTGGAGGTTCTTACTCATATCAGTCCAGTTGCTACGAAAAAATATGTAAATTAAAAATGAATATTGAGACTAAGAAAATAGGAGAGATGAGTAACGATTTGAAAGGCAAGGTAGAGAAAATTATAGACATCTTAAAACTAGATTTTCTTCCTTTATCAGAAGACGAGCAAGCTCCTGAAAGAAAACTGGCACACTATACAAGTACATATACAACCAATAAGCTGCTTTCTAAAGAAAAAAATAAAGACAAGCCAAGCGCTTTTCGTTTAAATACCATCAATAATGTTAATGATCCTAGCGAAGGTAAGTTGCTTACAAACTACCTTGAGTCCGTGAAAGAGAACTCTTTTTATAAGCCTGATTTTGATGAAAGGTTACATGCGTTTATCAGCTGTTTCACTTTCAACCATGACAGTTTAAATCAGTTTCGATTATATGGAAAAGAAGATAACAAAGAAGCTTCTGGTGTTAGCTTGGTTTTTAATAAAGATTTCTTTAAAGAGAATGACTCCCAGTCCTGTATGAACAATATATTTATTAATAGAACGATAAAAAATGTAAAAAATAATTCAGATGAAGGTGATAGTTCAGCTAAGAGAATAGAAAAGCAATCAGTCATGAGATGCGTTTATATTGATCCTACCTCCGACTATATCCATCTAGCTCAACGCAACCGGTTAACATTTTTCCGTGAGTTTGGTCGTGAAAATTTGGAAGGAGGTAGTATCCCTAAAGCTGAAATTGAGTGCATTGAATATGAGAATTATATAGACAAGAAAACCGAAGATTTTAGAGAGGCGTTTATAGAGTTAAAAAGTATTTATAACGATGCTATAGATAAGAAGAAATCTTTAAAAAAACTAAGTAAAGAAGATTCAGATAAAATAGATAGCTTACTGGATATGATAATCTTACCTCTAAAATATCTAGTCAAACATTCAGCTTTTCAAGAAGAGCAAGAATGCCGTATGGTATATATCACCTCACTTGATGACCCTAAAGTTAAAATGGATTTTGGCAAGTTTCTATACGTAGAGTACGAACCAGAGGTAAAAGCGAATTTAGACAAAATTTACATCGCACCAGCTGCAACGCAATATCAGCCTTACTTAGCGAAGCTATTATGTGGTACGAATAGTTTAGGAAAAAAAATAAAAATCGAACTCTCAAACAATCCTTACCGCCATACTTCGTAATAAAATAGTAGCGTGTGTCATATAAGTCAAAACACACGCTATTAATCTTTACTCACTCATTTCCCCATGCGCCTTTGCGTCACCTTTTTTGCCATCTGGTTTGATCACAATAGGTAATACCAACCCTTTAGCAAAGTCATCAGACAGCACATAATCATAGCGACTGGCAGCGACATCAGGCGTGGTATGAATGATAAGCGTCATCTCATTGCCATCGGTTAGCTCATGCGAGACATAGGTTTCGCTGAGCTGATCCAAGGCTTTAGATAGTGCTTCGTTACTTGCCATGCTCACCGTCAGATTGTGCTGAGCGGTCGCAGCGTCCACTTTGAAATAATCTGCATAGTCTCGGACGTTTTGACTATCGATGGCAAATGGATACTTATAGTTGGTAGGGTCAGCAGGCTTTTCACCACTATCTACCAGTGACCAGTCGATGGTGTCGGCTGTCGATGCAGTTGGATCTGCTGCTGTCTCCGCAGTTTGCTCAGTGGCATCGACAGAATCGGTAGCGTTATCGCAGCCTGTCAGCGCCCACATGCTTGCCGTTGCAATTACCATCATACTTATCAGACGCTTTGCCATCGAGTTACCCTTTTGATTGTTGGTCATGATTGATTTGCTCTATCTGCTATTTTGACAGCTTTCCTTGTGCTTCTCTAGCGAAATACATTAGATGGTCAGTTTTGATATAGTCTAATCCTCTATAAAAGAATGACAAAGTTAACCTCGCTTGCAGTATCACAGTTATATCTGCACTCGACTGCCTTGTACTACTTTTAAATTGAATCAACTATATAGTCAAGTCTATATAAATCCGCTACATCGTCATCCTCGCTAAGCATACTAATGTATAACTTGCATTCAGTTTCCTTTTATCGAAATTATATTGAACTGACTATACAACTATCTGATACTATTTTTTATAGCCGTCTTTATACGCGTATCAAACGAACACGCATAAAAAAGCAGCCACTATTTAATGACTGCTTTTTGTCTATTACGACTATTTGTCTATTACGATATGAGCGTATCTTTAGCTGATTAGATTTGGCAGTTTACTTGGTATTCTTTACCGTCAGCCCACTTCATCGCAAAGATACCTTTGTCACCTTTCATGTGCCATGCATAGACGACTTCTGGGTTTGAGTCGTTTACATAGCTTGCGACTTCGCCTTTCACTTTACCGTTTAGGATGATTGGCTGCTCAGCCCATTTTACTTTTGGCAAGGTGACGTTGAGCATCACTTGTTCTTTATTGATAGATTGCTTTGCCATGATTTTGCTGTCATCGGTACAGGTGTATGGTGCTGGTGCCATACGATCATAGGCAGCGGTTACTTTTTCTGGAACTGGCGTATCAGTTGCATCTGGGGTAGTTGGTGCAGTAGTCGCACAAGCGCTCAATAGGGCAAGAACTGGTAGGGTAGTCGCAATTTTAGTTATCATTTTCATAGTGCTCTCCAAAGCTTTTTACTAATGTCATTTACTTGTTCTTAATGATGCGTTTAGCATATGAGGGTTATAGTAGCGAAAACGAACTATTTCAGTGTTAGAAATTGTTCGTTACCTGTTAGCTTCGTTACCCAACCGCTGTCTAATGTAACTTGCAATTTGCGACATGATGAAAAGCAAGCCGTGTTAGCTATGAAGTGCGCGTCTATAAACTTGATGCATAAAAAAGCGCCTATCACCGAGTGGCTGATAGACGCTTTTTTATTTTACTTAACACGCTCTAGATTGAGCATGCATTTTTATAATATGAACATTACTTGCTATGAACACTACTTGGTTTTACGCGGTGGCAGACCAGTATGCTGCGTTTGGAAATTGCCTTTGCTGACTTTCTTCTTACTGTTTTTACCTACTGCACCTTTAGCTGACGCACTGTTGTTTGACGAGCCATTACTGCGCTTCACTGAGTCATTGCCAACACGGCTATTCTTTTTGCGCGCTGACTGATAAGTATCTTGCGCAGCATCACGCCCTTCTAAACTGGCGTTAAATGGTGGAATCAAACAACCACGGTTTTTACCAATCAAGTCACTACGACCCATGTCTTGTAAGGCTTTACGTAGTAATACCCAGTTTTTTGGATCATGATAGCGCAAGAACGCTTTATGCAGTTTGCGCTGCTTGCCAGACTTGACGATATCCATGTCACCTTCATCACGGCTGACCTTATGTAGCGGATCTTTGTGCGTGTGATACATGGTAGTCGCGGTCGCCATTGGGCTTGGGTAAAACGCCTGTACTTGGTCAGCACGGTAGCCATTACTTTTGAGCCAAAGCGCAAGGTTCATCATATCTTCATCTTTGGTACCCGGATGGGCGGCGATGAAGTAAGGAATCAGATATTGCTCTTTGCCAGCTTCTTGGCTGAATTGCTCAAACATGGCTTTGAACTGATCATAACTGCCCATGCCAGGTTTCATCATCTTCGATAGCACGCCTTCTTCAGAGTGCTCAGGCGCAATCTTGAGGTAACCACCGACGTGATGACTGACCAATTCTTTCACATATTCAGGATCTTTTACTGCCAAGTCATAACGCAAGCCTGAAGCAATCAGGATTTTTTTCACGCCTTTGATATCACGGGCTTTGCGGTATAGCTTGGTCAAATTACTATGATCGGTAATCAGGTTTTCGCAGACGTCAGGATAGACACAAGACGGCTTACGACAGTTCTTTTCAATCGTTTCATCTTTACAGCTGAGGCGATACATGTTTGCCGTTGGGCCACCAAGATCAGATATCACACCAGTAAAGTTCGGTGCGGTATCACGAATTGCTTCTACTTCACGCAAGATTGAGTCTTCTGAACGGCTCTGGATAATGCGGCCTTCGTGCTCAGTGATCGAGCAGAAGGTACAACCACCAAAACAGCCGCGCATGATATTGACCGAAAATTTGATCATGTCATAAGCAGGGATACGCGCATCGCCATAGCTTGGATGCGGCAGGCGCGCATATGGCAAGTCAAACACATAATCCATCTCTTCAGTTGAGAGTGGCACTGGTGGCGGATTGAGCCAAACGTCGATAGAGGTATGCGAGTTACCAGCACCGCTACTATGACGCTGCACCAGTGCGCGCGCGTTACCCGGATTGGTTTCTAGATGCAGGATACGACTCGCATGAGCATAAAGCACAGGGTCAGATTTGACATGCTCGTAGTCAGGCAGACGAATCACTGTCTTTTCACGTGGTGGCATTTTTAGCTTATGCTTACGTGCGGTCATTGGCTTATCAAAGCCGCGCATTTGTACCACTTGCGTCTCTTCATCGACTTGTTCAGCGTTGATAACTTTATTAGCAACTGGTTCTGCGACAAAACCCTGATATTGCGATGACATAGATGAAGGCATGGCTTGGCCAACAGGCGAGTCCGATGGTTTGCTCTGCTCAATTGAACAATTATCAACGTCTTCGGTCATTACATAAGGGTTGATGATTGGATCGACACGGCCAACGGTATCGACATCATTACTCGCGACCTCAGTCATGTCTTCTTGCCAATGACGACGAGTCGGGGTCAATAAGTAAGCAGTACCACGCAGTTTGCTCATCTGCTCAAAGCTATAGCCTTTAGACAGACCATGTACCACATCGACGATCGCACGCTCAGCATTACCATACAGTAAGACATCAGCACGCGCATCCAACAAGATACTACGGCGGACTTTGTCTGACCAGTAATCATAATGGGCGATACGGCGTAAGCTACCCTCAATACCGCCCAAGATAATTGGCACATCAGGATAGGCTTCACGGCAGCGCTGGCTATAGACGATAGCCGCGCGGTCAGGGCGTTTGTTTGCCACGTTGCCCGGAGAGTAAGCATCATCGCTACGGATTTTGCGATCGGCGGTATAGCGGTTGATCATGCTGTCCATGTTGCCCGCCGTCACACCATAAGCATAGACAGGTTTGCCCAGTTCCATAAAGGCATCTTTGCTCTTCCAGTCTGGCTGGGCAATGATACCGACGCGGAAGCCTTGTGCTTCTAATAAGCGGCCGATAATCGCCATGCCAAAGCTTGGATGGTCGACATAGGCATCGCCTGAGATGATGATGACGTCACAAGCGTCCCAGCCCAAATCATCCATTTCTTTACGGCTCATCGGCAGATAAGGCGCAGGCTCGTAGCAGCTCGCCCAGTGTTTGTCGTAGTCGTAAAGTGGCTTGGTGCCTTGTTTAAAGGCGGTGCGGGCGATGGTATCGGCAGACATGGGCAGACCTGTTAATTAAAAAGTGGCACTAAAAATAAGCCGTTATTGTTATTCATTAACAACGGCTCATTTAAAAGCGCTCATTTTAACATGAATCGCACTCATGATGCGACCTATTCTATGATGGGCGATTAATGATAAGTTATTGATAGTGTAAGACAATCTATGAATAAAAAGGCTTTTAGAAACCAATCATCTTTTCGTTCTAAATCATCGTTTATAGTAAGGAATTACTACTCTAATAACTGGAATGGGAAAGTCACCACATCAAATGCTAGGGCGAAAGGCAATAAAACCAACTTTTGAGCCGTATTCGTACCACTACGAGTGACTTGGTCTTGCTGCGTTTGTGTATGGAAGCTGACCATATAAGGCTTGCTTAAAGCGCGATAATTCGACTGAATTAGGCTTAAATTGCTGACTTGCGGATAGATAGCGCCTTTTACAGGAACGCTAAAGCAAAAGCGCTGAGCATTGATACGCAGATCGCTGGCGGAGGTGCACTCGCGGCCATTATTCTGTAAAAAGAACTGATAGTCAGAGCGTTTAAATTCATCCTTTAATTTGGCGTAAGACAGCTTCATCTCTCCCTGAAAATACCCATCATTATTGGGCACAGCAAAGCTCATGTCATTATCGACTTGGATGTTCTTTGGCGTCAGATTGGTGAGCAAATTGACCATTTCTGTGCCGCCTTGGGTCAGCACGTAGCTGTTCTTTTCACCGACGATCACCATGGTCGCATTTGGCGTTTTTGGCAATGCTTGCGCAGGACGACCAAAAGCCACGATTTGGTCTTCAGACAACACACTCTTAGTCGTGGTTGTGCTGACACGGTTATTGTCTTCTAACAATGAACTGGTGGCACAGCCTGAGCTGGCGAGCAATGCCGCGAGCGACGCCCCTGTTATCACTGTTTTAAAACTTAATGCTTTTAGTGCTGGATTATCACTTTCTTCTTTTTTAAGGGCACGGGTACTTTTAGTCATACTACGACTTCCTTGTCTACTGTCAATGGACTATTGAGGTGGCAATTATTGTTTACTGCCAGACTTTCGTTGATATCGTACCTTTTTTAGTAGTAACTTATCTACTTTTAATTAACTCAATAAACCAATGCTTGTTGAGATTGCTAATCAAGCAAAATCTTTGTCCCACTTTTAGTAAAATTCATCACAAATTGGCTTTTAAAGTTGCGTACATTGTTCTCATAGGTGAGCAGACCAGTCGTGAATCGATGATAATCGCTCATATTTCTGGCATTGACCATCAACATAAAATCCGCATCACCGGACACTTCATAGCAGCTCATCACTTGTGGCTGCGCATTCATCAAGCGCTCAAATCGATGTTGCATCGAGGTATTTGAGCGCGCCATCTCTATCATTACCACGGCAGTCAGGCCGTAGCCAACCTTATTTGGATCCACTATAGCGACTTGCTTAGTAATGACGCCATTGCTTATTAATGCTTGGATGCGGCGTTGGGCAGTAGCGATAGACACATGCACTTGTTCTGCCACCGTTTTTAATGGCAAGGTCGCATCATCTTGTAGCAAATTTAAAATCGCTTTATCGATATCATCTAAAATTTGGCTCATTGTATGCTCTCTTCTAAAAAGTACTTTTGTTAAAGATTTTTATAATTTTTATCATTATAAGTCAAAATTTAAGAAAATATTTGGTTTTGAGAGTCATAAAAGATAAATTTATTTATGAATAGCTTTATTTGGAGATAATTTATCAATATCGTCCAGTAAAATAGACACCACTAATCAAAGCTTGGCAAACAAAGCCTAGTAATCAAAGCTTAGCCATAATAAATACAGGCTAATAGCGGGTTTTCTAAAATCTATTTACATGTACGGTGTCTTTATGTCTATCTTAATGCTATCTAACGTATTCGCTAATACACTCGCAACGACTGTTTCGCGCTTGCCACTGGCTACTATCTGGACAGCAGGCAGCACACAGCAACGTACGTTAATCATGGGCGTGGCCTTAGCAGTATTGTCGAATTTGTTGTTTGGCGTACTTTATGCTTACAGCAGCTTTTTAGCGCCATTGTCAGGTACGCAAGTCTTTATCTGGCGTATGCTAGCGATGTGGGCGGCACTGATAGGCTATTTGCTAATTAGTGGGCGCTTGGGTTTGCATATTGATAAGTTAAAAGCGCTAGGTACTGTGAAGCAGTGGGCGTGGTTGTTATTGCCAACACCGATATTCCTCAGTCAGTTTTGGTTATTTATGTGGGCACCGGTCAATGGGCAGGGCGTTCAAACCGCAATGGGCTATTTTTTATTCCCACTAATGATGGTTATATTTGGCTGTGTCTTTTTTGGCGAAAAGTTAAGCCGTCTGCAATGGTTGGCGGTTGCCTTTGCCGCTGTCGGCGTCGGTAGTGAAATTATTCGTACCCAAAGTGTCTCTTGGGCCACGCTTTGGGTCTGTGGCACGTATCCTATTTATTATATTTTGCGTCGTCTGCAAGGGATTGGCGCGGTGACTGGACTCTTGGTCGATTTAACGATATTCGCGCCATTTGCCTTGGTTTATTTATTTTTATTCGCGCCGAGCAGTTTGAGCGTGGTAAGTGGTTCTGGTTTCTTTATCATGATGCTGGCAGGGTTGGGTGTTCTTAGCGTGCTGGCTATGAAAACCAACGTCGATGCCAGTCAAATGCTCCCCGTGAATGTCTATGGCATGATGAGTTACTTAGAACCAGCATTATTGTTTATACTGGCCATCACCGTCTTGGGCAATCCCTTTGAATCAGCGATGATTTATAGCTATGGTCTGATTTGGTTGGGTATAGCTTGCTTAATTGTGCATGGTATCCGTCAATTACGCCGCGCTCATAAGCAGTCGCAGTTTAATAAAACAGCCCAAACGATTTGAAAATAGATGCACTAAATTGATTTAATTTATTTGCCAAAGTAAAAAGGACGATTCAACAGTATGCTGAATCGTCCTTTTTACTTTAGAGTAAAGTGAATGGTTTCATCCATCTATTAATCTAAATGCTGTTTAAAGCCGCGCTGCTTATCACGTTCCCAATCACGGTCTTTTAGCGTTTTGCGTTTATCATGTTGCTTTTTACCCAGTGCCAAGCCAATTTGACATTTAACCAGCGAGTTTTTCCAATAACAAGACAACGGTACGCAAGCATAGCCCTTTTGATTGACAGCGCCAAACAGCTTTTCAATCTCGCGGCGATTGAGGAGTAGCTTACGGGTACGAATGCTATCAGGACTCACATGCGTTGAGCTAGATAACAATGGCTGGATATGCGCGCCAAATAAGAAGGCTTCATTATTGCGGAAGATGACATAGGCTTCAGTAATCGTCATTTTACCTGCACGAATGGCTTTGACTTCCCAGCCTTGTAGCGCCAGACCTGCTTCAAACGTCTCTTCGATGAAGTATTCGTGGCGCGCCTTTTTATTGGCACAAATTTGATTGTCCGGTTTTCTTGATTTTTTTGACATAATTTCTCCATAAGGGCTGCAAAATATATTGCCCTTGTCTAACAGTCCTCATCCTAACCCTTTAATATGGATTGTCTTTTATTATAAATAATAAGAGGGATGAGTCGAACCGCCTATTGTAGCAAAGCAGTTCACAAAAATGTAAGTCGGCTGTTAGGACAAATGTAGCAGATGAGTATTAAGTTTGGGCAAAATTTGCTAGCATATAGCGTAATATTACCGACTACATTAGCCACGTTATGAGCCATCCTACTGCTGCCAATTCCTCAAAGCTACATACCAAAATTTTATATCCTGGTACCTTTGACCCCATTACTAATGGTCATGTCGACTTAGTCAAGCGAGCAACCAAGCTGTTCGACGAGGTCGTCATTGCCGTTGCTTCAGGCCATCATAAAAAACCGCTATTTAGTTTTGAAGAGCGCGTTACCTTGGTCGAAACCGTATTTGCCGATTTACCGCAAGTATCGGTGATTGGTTTTGAAGGTCTGCTGGTCGATTTTATGCGTGAAAAAAATGCCACTGCTGTCTTGCGTGGTCTGCGGGCGATGTCGGATTTTGAGTATGAGTTTCAGCTGGCCAATATGAACCGCGAGCTCGATGAAAACTTTGAAGCAGTATTTTTGACCCCATCTCAGAACTATTCGTTTATCTCGTCTACCATGATTCGCGAAATTGCCAAGCTTGGCGGCGATGTGACTAAATTTGTTCCTCAGTGTGTGTCGCAAGGCTTTGCTGAGAAACTCAATCTTAAATAGACATAGTATTTATTGACGACTATTCGCTGGAACCGTCAAAACGGCCAGTCTTGATTGTTATCCGTAAAATATAAGGAGCAGTTTATGGCGCTATTAATCACTGATGAATGCATCAACTGTGACGTCTGCGAGCCTGCCTGCCCGAATGAGGCCATCTCAGAAGGCGATGACATCTATGTTATCAACCCCGACCTATGTACCGAATGCGTTGGCCATTTTGATGAGCCGCAATGCGTGGTCATTTGTCCGGTCGACTGTATCCCCCATGATCCTAATCATGTCGAAACCGAAAGCGATTTGATGTCTAAATACAAACGTATCACTGGTCAGTAATGCGTTGCCAATCGTGCCTTTGAGTTAATAGTTATTTTAAAATAAAATCGATACGTTAAAAATCGATACATTAATAGATAGGTGCGATTGGTATAAACTTCCTTTGCTTGCTGTTATCACAGAGGCTACGAAAAACTCATCCCAGTCGCACTGTATTTTTTTTAAAGTAAATCCACTATATAAAAATGCTAAAAACTAGGAATAATATGACGAATACGGATATTCAAATGGTAGTACGCTTTTTTAAAAATAAATGCTTGTCGTTTGAGCGCGTACTATGAGTGTCGATGCTGCTACCAGTGATTTTGATCAACAGCACCTTTGGCATCCCTACGCCAGCCTGCCGCCCACCTATCCAAATATCGTTATTGATCATGCAGAAGGCATTTATATTGTCACGCAAGATGGTACGCGTCTGATTGACGGCATGTCATCTTGGTGGGCGAGTGTCCATGGTTATAATCATCCAACGCTCAATGCCGCGATGATTGAACAATTGGGCAAAATGGCGCATGTCATGTTTGGCGGCTTGACCCATCAGCCAGCGATAGATTTAGGCAAAAAGCTGCTAGCTATTGTACCTGCTGGACTCGATGCGATATTTTATGCCGATAGCGGCAGTATCGCGGTAGAAGTGGCGCTAAAAATGGCATTGCAATATCAAATTGCCACTGCGCGTCCGCAAAAGTGCCAGTTTGCCTCAACGCACTCTGGCTATTATGGCGACACGTGGCATGCGATGAGTGTTTGCGATCCTGTTAATGGCATGCACAGCCTGTATGGTAAACAATTACCGATGCAGCACTTTGTGTCTGCGCCGCCTTTAGGATTTGAGCGCGGGCTAAATCAAACTACACGTGATGAATTAATAGTGTTTTTTGCTAAAAATAGCGATCAACTTGCCGGATTTATCATTGAGCCTATTATTCAAGGCGCAGGCGGTATGCGCTTTTATAGCCCTGAGTATTTACAACTACTGCGTCAGCTATGTGATGAGCATAACGTGCTGCTCATTGCTGATGAAATCGCCACAGGCTTTGGGCGTAGTGGCAAGCTGTTTGCTTGCGAGCATGCCAATATTAGTCCTGATATTATGACCATTGGCAAAGCACTGACGGGCGGTTATATGACCTTTGCCGCGACTTTATGTACGCGCCATATTGCTGACACCATCAGCCAAAGTGATTATCCAGCCCTGATGCATGGCCCGACCTTTATGGGAAATCCGCTGGCTTGTGCGGTCGCTTCTGCATCGATTGATTTAATTTTGTCCTATGATATCGAAGCTCGTACGGCAAATATGCAAACCGTAATGGAACAACAACTCGCGCCTGCAGCGACGTTAGCTGGCGTTGAAGAAGTACGTTGTTTGGGGGCGGTAGCCGTCATTGAGCTTAATGACGCGGTTAATATGCCAGTATTTCAATCTTTACTTATTGAACACGGCATCTGGGTACGACCTTTTGGTAAGTTGGTTTATATCATGCCGCCCTATATGACTACTGACACTGAATTAGTAACGTTATGTCAGTCATTGTTAACGGTGGTTCGTGTTTATTTAACAAAGCAAGGTCAACTATGAGCGTGCTATTTATCTCTGGTATCGATACCGATATTGGCAAGACTTACGCTACCGGCATGGTAGCAAAGGCGCTGATGCATCAAGGTGCTAACGTCATCACTCAAAAGTTGGTACAAACAGGCGTTAGCGTCAATTGTGATACTGGTGAGATGAATATTGCCGATGATATTGTCACTCATCGTCAATTGATGAATATGCCGTTGCAGCCTTGTGATTTAGACTTTACCACGTGTCCGTTTCGCTATGAGAAACCGGCGTCACCGCATTTATCTGCTGCGCTTGCTAATGCCGTTCTAGATCCTGAAATCATCACCAAGTTTACGCAGCAATTGCAACAAAGCTACGATATAGTGCTATTAGAAGGCGCAGGCGGATTGCTTGTACCGATCACTGAGCAATTATTAACCTTGGATTATATTGCCACTCAAGGTTATCCGGTCATTTTAGTCACATCAGGGCGGCTTGGTAGTATTAATCATACTTTGCTGAGTTTAGAGGCGATTAAAGCGCGTGGTTTGACGGTACATAGCGTCATTTATAACCATATTCATGACAGTGCTGCCCAGACGGATAAGCAAATAGCTGATAGCACGATTGATTATTTAAAAAACTACTTAGCGCAAAATTATCCAAACACACATTGGTTACAGCTGTCACGCCAAGATAAAGACCAGAAGAATGACAATGATTTAATATTACCGCTGAACTTTCTTTAGATCCTGATTCAAGTCATTTGGTAAAAAAGTGAAATAAACGCAAAAGATATTCCTAGACAGCCATTAGTTTTGCTATACTAGCGCGCTTGGTAGACTAGGCAATCGCCGCTGCACACTGGCAACAGATGCGCAGGGGAGGAAAGTCCGGGCTACATAGGGCAGCGTGCCAGCTAACGGCTGGGCAGGGTAACTTGACGACCAGTGCAGCAGAGAGTAGACCGCCCCGCGCAAGCGAGGTAAGGGTGAAAGGGTGCGGTAAGAGCGCACCGCGTGAATGGCAACATCTCACGGCATGGTAAACTCCACGCGTAGCAAGACCAAATAGGCATCGGCATGGCGCGGCCCGCGTTCGATGCGGGTAGGTTGCTTGAGCGTATTAGCGATGATACGCCTAGAGGAATGATTGTCCACGACAGAACCCGGCTTATCGGTTTACCAATTTTTTATTGTTCGTTTTTATCGTTAGTGCTATGCATATTTGCTATTAATTTGAATTAAATTCCTATTTTTTGCAGATAAACGATAATTAGGGGTTGACGACAGTCGTCTCTATCGGTATTATACCGAGCCTTAAATGGCGATGTAGCTCAGCTGGTTAGAGCGCATGACTCATAATCGTGAGGTCAAGAGTTCAAGTCTCTTCATCGCCACCATTTATAGTAAGAATAGCAGTACGAAAGAAGCCAATCCTTTGTGATTGGTTTTTTTTTGGCTAAAAAACCCAATGAAGACAATATTCTAAAGTCAGTTAGATAAATAACCGTTTATATTTACTTGCTGTTTTCTTGCTAAATCATAGGTTTATCTGTTTAGACACAGATTAATTCTTGTAACTTATGTCCCGCTTACTTATCATAGGGGCTGTTTTCGGTAAAGTCCTGTAACGCTATGTCTGTACAATTACCTCCTTATCGTCCTATTAAGCACCGTAGTGGACTGAAAGTCATGGGTGCGGCATTCCATGCATTGCTCATGCGTGAGTTGCAAACGCGTTTTGGTGGTTATCGCTTGGGTTATTTATGGGCGCCGCTAGAAGTTATTTTTCAAATTCTTATATTTTTGGTTATTTTTGGTGCTATTCGTGAGCGTTTAGTGCCAGGAATGGATTTTTCTTTGTTCTTAGTAGCAGGGATGGTTCCCTTTCGTATGTTTCAAAAAATAGCAACAAGGGCATTAGGGGCTGTTGAAGCGAATAAAGGCTTGTTGATGTATCGCTCAATCAAACACATCGATGTAATTATTGCCCGCTCATTTTTAGAGTTAATCATTTATTTTTTTACTTCGATACTACTATTAGTTGGTTTGGCCTTTTTTAATATCTATGCCAACTTAGAAAACCTGCATATTGTATTGTTTTGCTGGATTACTTTGTTCATGTTTAGCTTTGGCATCGCTTTGATTATGATGGTAATAGGGTATTATGGTGGCGAAATTAGTAAAGTAGTGGCAATATTTTTTACGATACTTTACTTTACCTCAGGTATTATTTTCCCTATTCACATAGTTCCAGAGCCTTATTTTAGTTACTTATTATATAATCCTCTGATCCATAATATTGAGCTCATAAGACATGCTTTCGCTCCCAATTATCCAGCCTATCATATTGATATAGGGTATTTTTTGAAGTGGATGATCGGTGTTAATTTTTTTGGCCTTTTACTTTATAAATTTACAGAAAGAGATATGCTGCGTTCTCGTTAAGTAGCTAACTTTCTCCTTAGTATTATTGATAGTCATTCAAAAATATAGGTAGATAAATGATCGAGATCAAAAATATTTCCAAATCATTTATGACTAAGCAAGGTCGGCATTATTTATTTAAAGATTTAAACCTGACCATCGGTGATAAAAAAAATGTAGGTTTACTTGGTCGAAATGGTGCGGGTAAATCAACGTTGCTGCGGATTATTTGTGGTCTTGATGAGCCGGATAGTGGTGAAATTATTACCGATTCCACTATTTCTTGGCCAGTAGGCGTAGCAGGCGGTTTCCAAGGGAGTTTGACGGGCCGTCAAAACGTGCGTTTTGTTTGTCGTCTTTACTCAAGCGGACCCTATATCGATGAAAAAATTCGTTTTGTCGAAGAATTTGCTGACATTGGTAATTATTTTGATATGCCAGTAAAAAGCTATTCTTCAGGTATGAAAGCACGCTTAACCTTTGGTTTAAGCTTAGCCTTTGATTTTGATTATTATATGCTTGATGAAGCTGGTGCGGTTGGTGACGCCGCTTTTCGTAAGCGTAGTGAAGAGATTTTAGCAGCGCGCCGTCAGCAAGCCGGGTTTTTAATTGTATCGCATAACATCGGTGATATTAAGCGTAATTGCGATATTGGTATTGTGCTAATGGATCAAACAGCACACGTCTTTGATGACACAACAGAAGCGATTGAGGTTTATGAAAAGCATGTCCACAAAGCGAAAAAATAAGATAATTGACTTCTCGCTGTTCATTGGCTTGGTGATCCTCCCTTGGGTGTTGGTGATCTTTTATGTCATGACCCTTGCACATCCGCGCTTTATTTCGACAGCTGATGTGGTCGTGAAACAAGTGAGCGAATCTAGCGTACCTTCTGGTGGCGGTCTATCGGCCTTATTAGGTGTGAATAGCACCAGTAAAGAAGATGCAACCTATCTGACTGAATATATACTGTCCAATGATATGGTGAAGCGCCTTGATAATAAGTTTAAGTTCCGCGAGGCTTATTATGTTGACGGTTCGGATCCTATTTACGAGATTGATCCTGATGCGTCGCAAGAAGATTTACTCGAATATTTTAAAAGTCGGGTTCATATCAATCTTGACGAACAAAGCTATGTATTGTCAGTATCGACAGAAGCCTTTGATTCAGACTACGCTTTTGAGCTTAACAAAGCGATTTTGAGTGAGTCTGAACAGTTTGTAAACCGCATTTCACAAGAGGTCGCGCGTGATCAACTGGTGTTTGCCGAGACGCAACTCGATGAATCACAGGATCGCTTGAATGATGCCAAAGAACAGTTGCTCAATTATCAAAATGAAAACGAAATTTATGACCCGCAGGCCAATGCCCAAATTGTTAATCAACTGATTGGTAGCCTACAAGCGCAGCTTAGCTCATTACGCACTGAAGAGCGACAATTGCTAAGCTATTTGAACCCAGATGCGCCGCAAGTGGTGTCGTTAAGAAGTCAAATCAAGGCAGTTGAAGAGCAGATTGCTCAAGAACAAACCAAACTAACCTCACCAAATACGACCAAATTGAACCGTCAAGCTGTACAGTTTGAGACGATTAAAGCGGATGTTGAGTTCGCCACTGAGTTATATAAGTTGTCACTATCATCGCTTGAAAAGGCCCGCTTAGAAGCCTTTAAAAAAATGAAAAACTTGATTGTAATCTCAACCCCTTATGAGGCTGAAGAAGCATCCTATCCGCGTCATATTTATATTATTTGGACATCGCTGGCATTGCTTTTGATGCTTTATGGCTTTGTACGTCTAGTAATGGCAGTGGTTCGTGACCATCGCAGCTAACTTTGGATTGTCTTACAGGGTAAGTTTTAAAATTTTTACCCTGTAAAAAGCTAAAGATTTGATGCGCTTGGCAATCGCGAACGATTTGCCAAACCAAATACCAGTAATGATCGATAGATCTGCAAAGGAATACAACGCATGAACATGAAACCACGTCCTATCGTGACCATGATTAAGGTAATCAGCTTGACGATGGCTGCGACCAGCATCTCGGCAATAGCAGCAACCAGTTATGCGGATCAAATAGCAGGGTCTAGCTTTGGTACTAGTAGCAATAGCATGAGTCAAGACCAAAACCGCAGTAACATTAATGTCTCAACGCAAGCTTTCTCTGGTGGAGTTCCGGGTCAAGCAACAACGCAAGAAGCCGTCAATGCAGCAAGCTTACCGAGTCAGTCAGTGATCAATACCACGCGCCCTTACCAAGATATCGACACTCAAGATATGATGTTTGGGGAGCAGCTATTTCGCGGTGCGTTTTCGACGACTTCTGGTTCTACCTTTAACGACAGCTATGTGATTAATCCTGGTGATAATGTACAAGTACGAATGTGGGGCGCCTATCAATATGCCGCGACCACGACTGTAGATCCGCAAGGTAATATTTTCTTACCGAATGTTGGTCCAGTCCGTATCTCTGGTGTGCAAAATGGCAGTCTACAAAACGTGGTCAAAAGTGCGGTCAGTCGTATTTATCGCTCGAACGTCGGCGTTTATGCGTCATTAGAGCAAGCACAGCCAGTGAAAGTTTTCGTGACTGGCTTTGTCAAACAACCCGGTTATTATGGTGGGCTTGCAGCAGATTCAGTATTGTCCTATTTAGACCGTGCGGGCGGCGTTGATCCAACCCGCGGCAGTTATATTGATATCCAAATCAAACGTAATGGTCAGATGTTGCAGCAAGTCAATTTATATGATTTTTTATTGGCGGGTAAATTACAGTCATTTGCATTCCGTGATGGTGACGTCATTACTGTTGCCCCACAGAAAAAAACCTTTCAAGTGGGCGGGGAAGTTCAGAACGAATACACCTTTGAGTTTGATGTAAACGACTTAACCATCGGTGATGTACTGCAAGTTGCTAGTCCCGCAGCTAAAGCTACCAACGTTAGCATCACTCGCAGTGCAGGACGCGCGCAAACCGCAGAATATTACTCCCTTGCAGAAGCGCAGAATGTTCCTGTCTATAATGGCGATCAGATGGTGGTTACCTCAGATCGTTATGCCGGCACCATCGCCGTACAAGTTAAAGGCGCTCATACGGGTAATGGTGCCATGGTTGTACCTTATGGTGCTCGTCTAAAAGACATCGTCCCCCAGTTGCAACCAAGCCCATTGGCGAAGCTGACGCATTTAACGATTTATCGTGAGTCTGTTGCTGAACAGCAAAAACGCATGATTAACGAATCGCTGGATCGTTTGGAAGAATTGACGCTTGCCAGTCAATCGACAACGCGTGAAGAGGCGGCATTGCGTCAAGACGATGCCAATTTGGTCAAGCAGTTTGTCGCCAAAGCCCGTAATGTTAAAACCACTGGTCAAATCGTCGTCGTACCGAATTCATGGCAGGATATTATCCTACAGCAAGGCGATATCATTGAGATACCCGCGCAAACCTCTGTGATTACGGTCAATGGTCAAGTACGAGCACAAGGCGCGCTTACCTTTAATCCAGATTATACGGTTGGTGACTATATTGCCAACTCAGGTGGCTTCACTGATAACGCTGATGCTAAAGATATTTTAGTTGTTCATCAAAATGGGGCAAACGAAGTGGTCAATACCGCTTATCGTATCCAGCAAGGTGATGAAATCATGGTATTGCCGAAAGTCAAAACCAAGCGTGTAGAAATTGCCCGTGGCTTGTCGCAAATACTTTATCAATTAGCCATTGCGGCCAAAGTTGTCCTAGATCTATAGTCAACCCTATATAACTTGAATAAGGTAGAGAAAATGGCAAAAAGTGTGACAAATAAGGATAAGATGCCGCTGGCGTTACCCTTTATTGACGCACTTTTTTTGCCATCAATGAAATCTAATTTATTGCCATCTAATTTATCAAAACCTGAACCGTTGGAGTCTACTGCGCCAAAACGTCTGGCGGTAGTCGGTAAAGGAATGCGCCGTAATAACCTTCTACTGTCAGACGTCTTACGAGCAGAGCTACAGCGTTGGTATCCTTGGTCAGCTTTGCAACAGCGCTTTAACGTAGGGCCTAAAACCCCTCATGCTTTTATCGGTTGGGGTCATAAAAAAAGCTATCAACGAGCAAAGCGCGCCGCCAACCGGCAAGGGCTGCCGACATTAAGTATTGAAGATGGCTTCTTACGTTCGCTAGATTCTGGGCTTAGTAGCCGCTATGGATTAAGTGTGGTTATTGATGATATCGGTATCTACTTTGATTCGACGCAGCGCTCACGCCTTGAACAGCTAATTATTCAACGTGCTCATGATTATTCAAGTGCGCATGACTTATTGTCAGACAACAAGCGCGCGCAAGCCTTAATGGCGCGTATTTGCAACGCTAAATTAAGCAAATACAATGCAGTGATTGCAAGTCCCTCATTAGATGACTTGGTGACCGAGAAAAATTCTAATATAGCGCCCACTGCTCCAAAAACGCATGTGTTGTTAATTGATCAAGTCGTTGGTGATGCCTCTATCAAAGGCGCGGGTGCTGATGGTAAGCAGTTCAAGCGCATGTTAAAAGCTGCTTGCCGTAATCACCCTCATGCCCATATTTGGATCAAAGCCCATCCTGCAGCAAAATCAGGATACCTGACCCGTTTAAAACGACCTAAAAACGTTCGACTGTTAACCCAAGCGCTTAACCCTATCGAGCTGTTGACGCAAGTTAGCGATGTTTATACCGTTAGCTCGCACATGGGTTTTGAGGCATTAATGCTCGGCAAAACAGTACATTGCTTTGGCGTTAATTGGTATAGTGGTTGGGGTTTGACCGATGATAGCGGTGCACCAAAGCGCTTGCTTAAAGTAGTAAAGAAGCGCCGTCAAGCGTTTGCTATTGCCATGACACCGCTTGAAAAATCAACAGAATCAGGGCGACTTTCTAAGTTACTGACAAAACCGTGGAAAAGACCTGAGCATCTGCCTAACCAGCGAAGAAAGCAATCTTCTAATAACCTTAGGGTTACGTTAGAAACCTTATTTTATAGTGCTTATATCGATTATAGTTCCTATGTAGATCCAGCTACCAAGCAAGCTTGCGAGATTGATAGCGCCATTGAGTGGTTAATCACCAATCGCTATTGGCAAGGACGACTTGAGGGTAATTTAACGGTATACGAGTTTAGCCGTTGGAAGCTGCCCTTTGTGAAAGCTTTTGTCAATCTACCTCGTACCAATTTGTTTGTAAAACCCAAGCCACGCCTCAAAAATTTACTGCATCCTGATCACTTACGGGTTAATTATCAGCAGCCGCTACTGGTATGGGGTCTAGCCAAGCGCCAGCAAGTACAAAAGAAACGACAAAGTAAATTGGTTGGGCAACGCTCAGATATCACAGCTATTTACTGTATGGAAGATGGGTTTATTCGCTCAAACGGTTTGGGAGCTACCTTATTGGCACCGTTGTCTGTGGTTATAGACAAGCAAGGTATCTATTATGATGCAACGCAGCCATCAGATTTGGAAACGCTATTGCGTTACTGTGAGGCCTTGACGCCAAAGCAGTGTGCACGAGTAGAGTCGCTGCGAGACAAGCTGCTGACTCAGCGGGTAAGCAAGTACAATGTGGGCAGTCATACGCCTGATTCTGATAGCAATGCTGATGGTCAGTGGAGGCAGGCCTCAATAGCATCTGGAAAATCGCGAATTCTTATTGTCGGGCAAGTAGAAGACGACTTGTCGGTGCAATATTGTGGTTCAACGATTAAAACCAACAGTGGCTTGATTGCGCGTGTACGCCAAGACAATCCTGATGCTTATCTGATTTATAAGCCGCATCCAGATGTTGAGGCAGGGTTACGCGCAGGAAAGGTAGCGGCCGCGCATCTGAAACAGGTACAAGCGGTCGCTTATGATACCGCAATGCCGGACTGTTTAGACAGTGTTGATGAGGTGCATACTATTAGCTCATTGACAGGTTTTGAAGCCTTGCTTCGTGGTTTAGACGTCACTTGTTACGGCTTACCGTTTTATGCCGGTTGGGGTTTAACGACAGATATTGATGCCCAACTATCACCAAAAGCGGACTATTTAAAGAGACGAAAACGACAGACGTCGTTGACGCTTGAACAACTGCTACACTGTACGTTAATAGACTACCCTTTGTATCGCCTTCCTAATGGCTATGGACTGGCGCAAGTCGAGCAAGTGATTGACTATTTGTACCCGCCGAAAAATAAGGATTTTGCCGTGAAGCAAAACCAGATAAATAATGCTTCGATGAAGACAAGTGTCACGTCAAAAATGCCTTTATCTCTAAGCAGCCAGATACCTAGCCAGTTTAAGCGCCGTGCTGCCACGTATTTTATGCAGCAGCGCCATCAATGGCAGCAGCGCTTACGTAAATCATCTCGTTAATAAACGCCAAGTACCTCTTATAAATCCATTGCGACAAGCAAGGGTTTTTTCGGTATAATTGTTTGTCATTTAGGGTTATTTACTCAATCCCTTTGCCTCTCTTTTGTCTGTCTATTCTTCAATCAATGGTAATCTAATACTATGGCAGCTTCGATGTCTCATTTGCTTACTCATCGACACGTCTTGCTGTTACAGGGAAAGATGGGCGGCTTTTTCAATCGCTTTTCTACATTTTTGCAGACTCAAAATATTCAAGTAAGTAAAATCAACTTTAATGCCGGTGATGCGTTTTTTTATAGCCATCCTAATACACATGAGTACACAGGTACTTTGGCGCAGTTTTCGTCTTGGCTACAGGCCTTTATTAGCGAGCATAATATTGATGCGATTGTGTGTTTTGGTGACTGCCGCCCGCATCATACACAAGCGTCGTGCATCAGTGAAAAGTTAGGCACTTCATTTTTTGTGTTCGAAGAAGGCTATTTGCGACCCGATTATATTACCTTGCAGGAGTACGGTATTAATGGTAATTCGCGGTTAAAAATTGCCGATATTAAAGCGTTGAATAAAGCCAATGATAAGCCGTTATATACGCACAATCGCTTTTATCGCTTGAGTATCGCCGCCATCGTTTACTACATTATTGCTTGGCTATACAAGAGTCGCTATCCCCATTATTCGCATTACCGAGGTATGACAGCGTGGCAAGAGGCAATAGCATGGTTAAAAGCGCCATGGCGTAAGCTGCGCGGCTATGTACCTGACAAACAACTACAAAAGAGACTGACCAAACAAGAAAGTGATAATTACTTCTTGATTAGCCTACAAGTACACAATGACTCGCAGATTACTCATCACAGTGATTATCGTGATGTGGTGCAGTTCATTGACGAAGCCATCGCAAGCTTTGCAGGTCATGCTCATGAGGCGCATTTATTGGTATTTAAGCACCATCCGTTAGATCGCGGTCATCGAGATTATCGAGAATTGGTCTGCAGTTTGGCTGCGCGCTATCAGGTCAGTCATCGCGTTTTTTATGGCTGCGATATGCATCTGCCAACCTTGATGAAGCATAGTATTGGTATGGTGACGATTAATAGTACGACAGGGCTACAGTCGGTATATCATAAAAAACCTACCAAGGTTATGGGTCGCGCGATTTACGACACCCCAAAACTGACAGACCCAAAGCCGCTTGATGATTTTTGGCAGCATCCCAAAAGCCCAGATAATGAGTTTTATTTAAGGTTTCGTGAATATCTGATTGAACAGACGCAAATCAATGGCGCTTTTTATGGCAAATCACCCTGGATGTATAAGTATTTAAAGCCAACGGATGCCACTAGCATAAGTTCTGATACCGCTAAATAACTTATCAGACAGAGCCAGCCAATGATGTCTTGGTTAAATTAAAGCCATTAATATTGCGTTGTAAAATGTTAATCTAAGCACTTATTTAATCGTTAACACTACTCAGTCGTTAATGTCAGTAGCCATTCCAATCCCTGCTAATAAAATCGCCTTACTTTACAGTGGAAAACTGCTAGAATACCTGCATACATCGGTACGCTTTAGCAATGGCTATTATTACCATTGTGCGAACCGATCATTACTCCAACATCCATTATTTAGTAGGCGCTTTGTGACTGCATTAGCCAATATTCGTAACTTTTCTATTATTGCCCACATTGATCATGGCAAATCGACCCTTGCCGATCGTTTTATTCAGATGTGTGGCGCGCTGCAAGATCGCGAGATGCAGGCACAAGTCCTTGATTCCATGGATATTGAGCGTGAGCGCGGTATCACGATTAAAGCACAGTCGGTGACGCTGTATTATGATCATCCAAACGGTGAGCGTTATCAGCTAAACTTTATTGATACCCCGGGTCACGTCGATTTCTCTTATGAAGTCTCACGCTCACTAGCGGCTTGTGAAGGCGCACTATTGGTTGTAGATGCGGCTCAGGGCGTCGAAGCACAATCGGTCGCCAACTGTTATACCGCAGTGGATCAAGGTTTAGAGGTGATGGCAGTCTTAAATAAGATTGATCTACCACAAGTTGAGCCTGAGCGTGTCATTCAAGAGATTGAAGATATCATTGGCATCGATGCCGTTGATGCGCCGCGCGTGTCGGCGAAATCAGGTCTTGGCGTTGATAAGTTACTTGAGGCATTGGTTGAGTTTATTCCTGCGCCAACGGGTGACCGTGACGCACCGCTACAAGCGTTAATTATCGATTCATGGTTTGATAATTATTTGGGCGTCGTATCACTAGTACGTGTCCGCCAAGGTACCATAAAAAAAGGTGACAAACTTTATATTAAATCGACCAAAGATGCGCATTTGGTCGGATCCATTGGTGTATTTACCCCAAAACCATTAGATACAGGTATCTTACAAGCGGGTGAAGTTGGCTTTATTATTGCGGGTATCAAGGATATTGCTGGCGCGCCAGTGGGTGATACGATTACGCATGCCAGTACGCCAGATGTTGATCGTATTCCTGGATTTAAACAGATTACCCCGCAAGTATATGCCGGTATGTTCCCTGTTGAATCGACTGATTTTGAAAAGTTCCGTGAAGCGCTGCAAAAATTACAAATTAATGATGCGTCATTGTTTTTTGAGCCAGACACTTCTGATGCACTAGGTTTTGGTTTTCGTTGTGGCTTCCTCGGCATGCTGCATATGGAGATTATCCAAGAGCGTTTAGAGCGCGAATATGACTTGGATTTGATTACCACTGCGCCGTCAGTTATCTACGAGATTGTAAAAAAAGATGGCAGTATTATTTACGTTGATAACCCATCAAGATTGCCCGAACCGAATAATATCGAAGAGTTCCGTGAGCCGATTGCCCGCTGTCAGATTTTAGTACCGCAGGATTATCTCGGTAACGTGATGACGCTTTGTATTGAGCGCCGCGGGGTACAGGTAGATATGCGCTTTATGGGTCGTCAAGTACAGCTGATCTTTGATATTCCGATGGGGGAGGTGGTCATGGACTTCTTTGACCGTCTAAAATCAGTATCGCGTGGTTTTGCGTCACTTGATTATAATTTTGAGCGTTATCAAGTGGATAAATTGGTTAAGGTAGATGTATTAATCAATGGTGAGAAAGTCGATGCGCTTGCCATGATTGTGCACGAAACCCAATCGCGTTACCGTGGTAATGCGCTCGTTGGTAAGATGAAAGAGCTGATCCCACGTCAGATGTTTGATGTCGCCATTCAAGCGGCAATTGGTAGCCAGATTATCGGACGTAGTACCGTAAAAGCCATGCGTAAAGACGTCTTGGCTAAATGTTATGGCGGTGATGTGTCGCGTAAGAAAAAGCTGCTCTCAAAACAGAAAGCCGGTAAAAAACGCATGAAGCAAGTGGGTAATGTCGAGATTCCACAAGAAGCCTTCTTAGCGGTACTGCAGGTAGATTAGATTATTAATAGACGAATATCATGGCTGGTTTTACCGATATCATCGTTGGATAAGTAGCTCGCTAATAGGCAATTAAGTATGGATTTTGATTTTAATTTGATTTTAGTGCCATTAACTATTGGCTTGGGTATTATTTGGCTATTGGATAAGCTGGCGCTAAAACAGCGTAAAACACGTGGCCGCGGCCAAGAGAGCTTACTGGTACGTTGGGCCTATGATTTTTTCCCCGTATTGGCAGTAGTATTAATAGTTCGCTCATTTTTAATTGAGCCTTTTAATATTCCGTCCTCATCCATGGTACCAACTTTATATACTGGCGATTTTATTGCCGTCAATAAATATGCTTATGGAGTGCGCCTGCCGCTGACTTACAATAAGGTATTGGATACTGGCGAGCCGGAACATGGCGACGTGGCGGTCTTTCGCTACCCTGAAAACCCTAGTATTTATTATATCAAACGTGTCATTGGCTTGCCGGGTGACACAGTCAGCTATGATCAAGGTACGCTTGCTATCAATGATGTGCCTGTAACAACCAAATCTATTGATTTTGATGCCAATGCTGAGCTAACTGCACAGCTGTACCCTGCCGGACAAGTTGCCCCAGGACAAGTGCTGACGGAAGAAAATGCGGCAGCAATGGGTCAGCAAGAAGAGGGTGAAGCGCAGTATTTTCAAGAAACGCAGGGTGAGCATGAGCATCTCGTTCGTTACTTGAAAGGCATGAATAGCTCACAGTATGCGCCCTTTTTGCAGCAACAAGCACCAGAAGTGGTTAGCTCAGAGGGTAACGAGTGGCGTATTAAAGTTCCTGAAGGTAATTATTTTGTGATGGGTGATAACCGTGATCGCAGTGCCGACGGCCGTTTTTGGGGCTTTGTCCCTGATGAAAACCTAGCAGGCAAGGCTGTTTATATTTGGATGCATAAGCCACCAGGTCTCAATTTGCCCACCTTTGCACGTAACAGCGCTATTGATTAAAGTTCTGAAGCGATTAAATTTATAAAGTGATTAAATTTATAAAGCAATAGCGGCTTGATGCGTCGGTCGTAGGCTGACTTATCAATAATAGTTTCGTGCTAATATTATGATTATCGATTGAATTGAGGGCATGCTGTAGTTAAGTGCTCAATAATAATATAATAATTTACCCGTTGAGAGGTGTTATGGTGCAGCAGTTATCTGGTTTGTCGACCCAGCGCGGAGCTAGTGTGACTAGCATTGTTTTATTCATCATTGTTCTCGGTATTGCCGTCAAATTGATAATTGCTATTGTACCGGCACAGATTGGTGATTATCAGCTGACCAAGCTTTTAGGAATGGAGCTTAAAGAAGCCAATGACAAAGGTGAGACGGCCAAGCAATTCGTCGAGCGTGTGAATCGGCAGCTATCTATCAATGCTGATTATGATACCAATGCAGAAGAGGTGTTTACTTTCACCAACAAAAAAACCGGTCAGTTGGCTATTTATAAGAAATATGAAGAAACCAACAACCTTTTCGGTAACGTCGATATTGTCAATCGCTTTGAAGGTGACATTGACGCAACCGTGACAGAGTAACCTGAATAGGCAGAGTGCTTATCTGTTATTTATTTAGCAAAAATTATTTACTTTTATATTTTTTAATAGCGATTAGTTATTAACTAATCACTATTAACCAGTCATTATTGACCAATTACTTCAGTAAAACAAAAGGGATAACCACAAGCCTCGCATGAAACCAACTTCGCAGCACTCTCAGGCGCTTCCTACCTCCCAAACAAATGACCCGTCTGTTGACACGCTTATTGTTAGCTCAGAATTCATCCAACGCCTAGCGATATTAACGCGCAAACTGGGTTATGTGTTTAATAACCTTACGCTTCCCAAGCTGGCACTGACTCATCGCTCGTTCGATAGCAAAAAAAACTACGAACGTTTAGAGTTTTTGGGCGATGCGCTATTGGGTATGATTGTGGGTGAGGCTTTATACCATCGTTATCCCAGTCAAAACGAAGGGCGATTGACGCGTATGCGTGCCACCTTAGTACGTCAAGAGTCACTGGTCATCATTGCTCAAAACTTAGAGCTTTCCAACCACCTCATATTAGGGGTAGGTGAGCGCAAGGGTGGCGGTCGTAATCGCGCCTCTATACTAGCCGATGCTGTAGAGTCGCTGATTGGCGCTATCTATCTAGACAGTCAGGATATGACTATTACTCGTGATTGCGTGCTCTCATGGTATGGCGATCTGATCGATAATGTCAACGACCAAAAAGCCCTAAAAGATGCTAAGAGCCGCTTGCAAGAATGGCTGCAATCTAAACAATTCGATTTGCCACATTATGAGCTGATGGAAACGCGTGGCAATGCACCACACCAAATTTTTGTGGTGCGCTGTCAGGTAAATATTAGTAATTGTCCTGATATTACTGAATCGGGTGAGAGTCGCCGTATTGCTGAGCAAAAAGCAGCAGAGCTAATGATTAACCAGCTACATAAACTGCCAAGCTTGCCAAAAACTCGCTCATAATCTAAATCTTAAAGCCATATTTTATAAAACAATAAATTTACATTTTTTTAAGTAAGGGTTATTTTTAAATAATACTTATTTTAAAACCGCAAATATCTCAAGCCAAGCATGGTGCTGCTATCTTATTTACTACTACTTTATTGTAGATAGCAGTAGAACTGCTGAGCTAATGATAAACCCCACAGGATAAATCTATGAGCAATCGTACTGACTTGCCATCAAATAATGAAGATAATACCGACGCTATGACCCAAAAAACAGACGTAAAACCAACGCCAGAAATCGCTGAATCAAAAAGTGCTGAATTAAATTCCGAGCACTCAGAAAACAACGATGCAGAAAACAACGATGCAGAAAATGATATGGCCATCGAAGAGTTTTTTTCGCCAAATAATAATGCGCGTATGGCTGAGGATTTTAAAGCAGGTTATGTGGCAATCGTTGGACGTCCAAACGTGGGTAAGTCAACCTTGATGAACCATTTATTGGGTCAGAAGTTATCTATTACGTCACGTAAACCGCAAACGACCCGTCATCGTATCCACGGTATTTTGTCCAATCATGAAATGCAAGCGGTGTTCGTTGATACGCCAGGTATTCATCGTAATGAAGTGCGAGCTATCAATGAGCGTATGAATAAGGCTGCCGTATCGGCACTGGTTGATGTCGATTTAGTTCTGTTTGTCGTCGACTCAGATCAGTGGCGTGACGATGATTTACTGGTTTTACAAAAGCTTGGCGATACTAATCTAACAGTAGTTTTAGTGATTAATAAAGCGGATACCTTAAAAGACAAAGGCAGCGTTTTACCATTAATCGAAACCTTTAGTGATAGCTTTGATTTCGCTGATATCGTTCCAGTTTCTGCATTAAAAAATCAAAACTTAGATCGTCTGCAAGAAGTTATTGCTTCGCATCTGCCTATTGCTGCGCCTATCTATGACACTGAGCAAATTACCGATCGTTCAGAGCGTTTCTTAGCCAGTGAAATTATCCGTGAAAAAATCATGCGCAGCGCGGGTGATGAAGTACCCTATGACTTAACGGTACAGATTGATGGCTTCAAAGACGAACCTGCGCATACCGATCCAAAGACGGGCCGCCCACGTAAAGCTTGTACCTTTATCGATGCGACGATCTACGTCGAGCGTAGTGGTCAAAAGGCAATTGTCATCGGTGATAAAGGTCAACGTATTAAACAAGTGGGTATGGATGCACGTAAGGATATGGAGCAGCTGTTTGATAAAAAAATCATGCTAACGCTTTGGGTAAAAGTGAAACGTGGTTGGTCTGATGACGAACGTGCATTGACCAGCTTGGGCTATTAACAGTGATTTAAGAATAACATCTTTGAGTGCATTTTATGATCAGCGCTGAGGTAATGATAAATGCGTAATGAAGCATTGATTGGTTATTTGTTACATCAGCGCCCTTACCAAGAAAAACGCGCTTTATATTACCTATTCTCTCAGCAGCATGGGGTCATACATGGTATTGGTAAAAAAGGCGCGCCCTTATTTATGCCCTTGCAATTGTTTGCTACGGGTAAGCGGGATTTAAAGACATTCAGCCAGATTAATATCGCACCTCAGTACGTCGTACAAACAGATGTGCTTCTAGAAGACGCTACCGCGAAAACACTCACAGCCATTCCTTACGAAAACATCACTGGTCAACAGCAATACGCTGCCTTGTATCTAAATGAGATACTCTGGCGCTTATTGCCCACTGAAGATCCGATGCCAATCTTATGGCAGCATTATCAAGACAGTTTAGATAGGCTTAAACAGCCCTTGTCTGCTAATGAGCTGCGCTTGTGTTTGCGGCAATTTGAACAGTATCTATTTAACGAGTTGGGTTTTGCCCTGACGTTAACGCATGACAATGTTCAAGATAGCATTGAGCCTTACAGTGTCTATCGGTTCTTACCTGATGTCGGTTTGGTCCCCATTGTACAAGCTGAGTTTTTAGACAGTGCTAGCCTAGGGCGAACGGTTTTTGAGGGCAACGAGATAGTGCTGATGGTAGAGCAGGGAATAAGTGATGTCACACTTAATGCTTGGTCGCGTTTACATCGGCAACTGATTGACCATCTCTTAGATTATCAGCCGCTTCAAAGTCGCTTGCTTTGGCAACAGCAACAGCGTTATCAGTTATAGCTTAAACCTCAAATCTCAAAGCATGTTAGGGTGTGTCCTCATTTTAAAAATGGTCATAAAAATGAGATAAATTGAAGTCAAATGAGGAAAGTAGCGCAAATAATATCGGGATATTAATCAGCTATTTGACGATGTTTGGCAAAATTTAGCCATTTTTAGCCCATTTAGATACAATCGCTTGAATTGAGGACACGCCCTAGTCACCACAATCAGTAGGATGACTGTCATTAGGTTTGAAACTAATATTAGCGCCTTGACTGAATGATATTTGATACATCGCCTGACTGTATACTGAGCTTGGACAATACTTAAAGTGGCCAAAATGTCCGCGTGGCTTGCCGCTATCGCCATAGAATCTGACGTAACGACGTCTTCCTGCACGCAGATGTAGGGTGCCATATTTAGGGTTTAGGGTTTGTTCTTGTAATAAGTCATCTGTGCCGCTATCGAAATGCTGATTATCGTTGTTATCTACGAATAGCAACAAGGTTTTATTGCTGTTCTTATCGCAGCGACCATTGCTATCTGACAAACATACCAATATATTTTGACGGCGAATAAGACTCTCTACTTTCGCGAGCTTTAGCGTATCTGTTAAGCCATGCCTGATACGTTTGGCTTCCATGCTTGCTAATTGCGTCAAAATAGCTGGCGCAGCAATCGTTGTGATAATCGCGAGTATTGCAACGGTGACAATCAGCTCTACCAGCGTAAAACCATTTTGACTTGAAAGTTTATAAGCGTGTTTATCGTCGGTGACATTCTGATTTAGAATCGTTTGTTTATGATTTATAGAAGAGATTTGAGACGTATAAATAAATATGATTGTACGGGCAAGCTTATTCTTAGCTAAGAGCAACTTAAGTAAAATAAATACAGATAGTTGTTGGCAATTTGACGATATTATATGTAATATAGCCATACGAGTATTACCTGTAACAAATTATGTATTTGATGCTATATTGATATGCCTATGATCACTATCACTCATTCTTGTCCGTAAACATGCAAGTTAATAACATTTAAGTTTTTGAGATAATCATCACTCTATACACGTATCATTATCGATCAGATATTCATAATGGATTAATGTTGGTTATTACAATATAAACAGAATATATGTCTATTGTCAAAAAATGTTTCAATTAGTGAATAGATAGTTTTAACAATAGAGAAAAAATACTAGTTGTACTAAAATACCCTCAACCAACAGATACGCTTCGGTTTAGAATCTATTGCGAACTCATACACAAAAGGTGAAAATCGTAAGGTGTGTTAGTTCTCAGTAACTTAAGCTGGTCATTGTGTTTTAGTTACGACATTATCGTGTAATAATGTGTAGCTCGTTAACGAAAAAAGTTGTAAACTGAATTGATAATCGCTAAGCTACTTCTAAATTAGTTTTGCTTTGTAATTTAAAATTCGTAAAAGATGTGTTTTCGGTAGCATCTTGAGAAGTAGTTTTGCTTAATGCATCACTAAAATTATCCTTTGGAGGAAGTCCATGAAATTGAATAAAATTGCTCTAGCTCTGGTTGCCGTATCGGTTGCACCTTTGGCAGCTAACGCTGGTGTTACTATTAGCCCATTGTTACTTGGTTATCACGTAACTGAGGATATCAGTGACACAGCTGACAAACAGCGTGAAGTGCTTACTACTGGTAAGAATTTACAAAACAACACTGATCGTGTAGGTAATCCTAACGGTGGTGTAGCAAAAGAAAGTGGTCTATATACTGGTGCTGCGTTAGGTATCGAGCTAACTCCTTCTACTCAGTTCCAAGTAGAATATGGTGTGTCAAGCACGAACGGCGAAGCGTCTGAAGATTCTGCTGATTCAGGCGTTAATCGTTTTGATGTTGAACAGACTATGATTTCTGGTAACTTCTTAATCGGTACTGAAGAATTTACTGGTTACACTGACAGCCCGTTCAAACCATATGTTCTAATTGGTGCTGGTCAATCTAAAATTGAAGTCGAAAACCAAGAAGCGTATGAAGCTACTTCAGACGTAGCTGGCTATGAAGTAGGCGACACTGTAAAAGCTGGTACTGAAGTATCAAACTCTAAAGACACTATCGGTAACTTAGGCCTAGGTGCTATGTATCGCATCAATGACGCGCTAAGCCTACGTGGTGAAGCTCGTGCGATTCATAACTTCGATAACAACTGGTGGGAAGGCATGGCTTTGGCCGGTCTAGAAGTTGTACTTGGTGGCCATTTAGCACCTACAGTAGCTGTTCCTCCAATGGTAGAGCCTATGGTTGAGACTCCACCAATCGTTGTTGTTGAATCTGATCTTGATTCTGACGGCGATGGCGTACCTGATAGCATTGATGCGTGCCCAGGCACTCCAATGAATGTTGTTGTTGATGAGCGCGGTTGCCCAGTACCAGTAGACATTACTGATGAGCTGAAAATGGAACTTCGTGTATTCTTTGATAACGACAAATCAGCTATCAAAAACCAATACAAACCTGAAATCGCTAAAGTAGCAGAGAAGATGCGCGAGTATCCTAACTCAACTGCACGCGTAGAAGGTCATGCTTCTAAAACTGGTCCTTCAGCACGTTATAACCAACGTCTGTCTGAAGCCCGTGCCGTTGCTGTGAAATCTATGTTGACTAACGAATTTGGTATTGCTCCAAACCGTCTATCAACCGTTGGTTATGGTTATGACCAACCAATCGCGCCAAACGACACTGAAGAAGGTCGCGCTATGAACCGTCGTGTTTATGCCATCATCACTGGTGACAAAACTATGACTGTTGAACAAACTAAAGACATGGTTGTTCAGTAAATAATAGCTAGACAGCTAACTTCTTAGTTATATCGTTACAAAAAAAGCTGCCCAATGGGTGGCTTTTTTTTATTTATGTACTGAGAAAAGCAACTTATTACGTAAATTAATCGTGCAATAATGTTATACTAGCGACCCAAACACTTTGTAGATTAACAAAGTGTACATTAGCATAGCTATCTGTACGATGGATTTTCCAGCATAGGTATTTGATTTTATTACTATTAATTAAATGAGTCTACAAATTGTGTAATCATTTAAGAGTCAAATAATCATATCTTTCTGGTTGATGGTAAAAGTTTATCCAGCGGTGCTTACTGCTACTGCATTTTTTTAAGACGAAAAGAGCATTTTATATGGCGAACGATATCAAACACCTGCGTAACATCGCAATTATTGCCCACGTTGATCACGGTAAAACAACTTTGGTTGATAAACTATTACATCAATCTGGCACTTTTGGCGACCGTGCAAACATTGCTGAACGTGCAATGGATTCAGGTGATATTGAGCAAGAGCGTGGCATTACTATTTTGGCCAAAAACACAGCTATTCGATGGACAGATAGTACTGACGATACCGAATATCGTATCAATATTGTTGATACTCCAGGTCACGCCGATTTTGGTGGAGAAGTTGAGCGTGTTATGTCGATGGTAGACTGCGTGCTTTTGGTCGTTGATGCTGTTGATGGACCAATGCCACAGACTCGTTTTGTGACACAAAAAGCCTTTGAACAAGGTTTGAAACCAATTGTCGTTATCAATAAAATTGACCGTCCTGGTTCGCGCCCTGATTGGGTTATGGATCAAATCTTTGATTTGTTTGATAACCTTGGTGCCACAGATGAGCAGTTAGATTTTCCAGTGGTTTATGCTTCGGCATTGAACGGTGTTGCTGGTCTAGAAGCCGATAGCTTGGCTGATGACATGACACCACTTTTCAAAACTATCGTTGACGTTGTGCAGCCACCACAAGTGGATGCAGATGCGCCTTTCCGTATGCAAATCTCAAGCCTTGATTTTAATAGCTTTGTTGGTGTTATTGGTATTGGTCGTATTCAACGCGGTAAGATTAAAACAAATACTCAAGTAACGATCATTGATAAGCACGGTAACACGCGTAATGGTCGTATCTTAAAAATCATGGGCTATCATGGCCTTGATCGTATCGAAGTAGAAGATGCACAAGCAGGTGATATCGTTTGTATCACTGGTATTGACGCGCTTAATATCTCAGATACTATTTGTGATCCGAACAACGTTGAAGCCTTACCAGCATTGACGGTTGATGAACCAACGGTATCAATGAACTTCCAAGTAAACAACTCACCATTCGCAGGTCGTGAAGGTAAGTTTGTGACCTCACGTAATATTCGTGAGCGTCTTGAGCGTGAGTTGATTCATAACGTGGCTTTGCGTGTAGAAGACACTGAGTCCCCTGATAAATTCAAAGTATCAGGTCGTGGTGAGCTACATTTATCGGTGTTGATCGAAAACATGCGCCGTGAAGGTTTTGAGATGGGTGTATCTGGCCCAGAAGTTATCGTTAAAGAAGTTGATGGTAAGCTACAAGAGCCGTATGAAAATGTTGTCTTTGATATTGAAGAAGAGCATCAGGGTCCAATCATGGAGCAAATCGGCTTACGTAAAGGCGAGATGACTAACATGGAGCTTGATGGTAAAGGTCGTATGCGTATTGAAGCGACTATGCCAGCGCGTGGCTTGATTGGTTTCCGTTCTGAGTTTTTAACATTGACTTCAGGTACTGGTATCATGACGTCAAGCTTCTCACATTATGGACCACAAAAAATTGGTGATGTGGGTGGTCGCTCTAATGGTGTATTGGTCTCTATGACCAAAGGTGTTTGTCTAGGCTTTGCTCTGTTTAATCTACAAAAGCGTGGCAAACTATTTGCTGAGCCACAGCTTGAAGTTTATGAAGGTATGATCGTTGGACTTAATTCACGTAACGATGATATGGCGGTGAACCCAACAACTGGCAAGCAGTTGACTAACGTTCGTGCTAGTGGTACGGATGAAGCGTTGACGTTAACACCAGCTGTCAAGTTTACTCTTGAGCAAGCGCTTGAATTTATTCAAGATGATGAATTGGTTGAAGTAACACCAAAAGCGATACGTATCCGTAAGCGCTACTTAACTGAAAGTGAACGTAAGCGTCATGGTCGTAGCAAGAAAGGTGCTTAATAGCTTATATTAATACCAATAAATATTTAAAAAAAGGCTAACACTATGTTAGCCTTTTTTGCATTTTGCTATTATACCCATAATAAATGCATGAAATTTTCCTTATAATACCCAAATAATGCCTATTGTCTGATACTTCGTCGTATACTAAATGGGCTATAGTATAATCCAAAAATATTTTTTAGGAGGACACATTATGAGTATGGTATCTGAGTTTAAAGAGTTTGCTTTAAAGGGTAATGTGATGGATTTAGCGGTCGGTGTCATCATCGGTGGTGCTTTCGCAACCATTACCACCTCGTTGGTTGAAGACATTATTATGCCGATCGTCGCCTTTATCTTTGGCGGTGAGATTAACTTTAAAAATATGTTTCTCATCTTGGGTGATGCCCCTGAAGGTATCGCGATGACTTATGATGCCCTTAAAGAAGCTGGCGTCCCTGTATTAGCGTACGGTAGCTTTATTACAGTGCTTATCAACTTTTTAATTTTGGCCTTTATCATTTTTATGATGGTTAAAATGGTCAATAACATGCGTCGTGCTGACGAAGTAGAAGAAGTGGCGGTAGAGGAGCCTTCAGAAGAAGTGCAATTGCTTCGTGAAATTAGTGCAAAGCTTAGCAATACTAATATTACTAAATAAACCCATATTATTGGACTAGTAGAATATAAAAAAAGGCTAACGCGATGTTAGCCTTTTTTATTGTCAGTTCATAAAGTTGTTAGTATGAAGGTATGACTTAATAGTTAGAGAGTATTTAAAAAGATTTGAATATCTTACGGTCTTACTATCACATAGTCATTGGTATTGATTAAAATCTCTGATGGCTGATCGACGATGATACGCACGACATTGTTATCAGTGACTTGTGACTTATAATAGTTATCCTCGGCGACGGTACAGCCCAAGCAACGTCCCATCGCATCCCACGGCTCTACAAATAACTTCTGCTGCGCTTGATCCGCATTACCACCGACGACGGCGAAAGGCAGGCTAACTAAATAGGCGGCTGTACCAGTAACGGCGGCGACTAGTTGCAACGGCTTACCTACTACCGTATCGACTACCATAGTGTCATATGAAGGACCAAAATCTGTCTCGTCAATCTCGATTGCCGCTGAGGCTGAATTCATAGTGATAACTACAAGGCTGATACTAGTAAGAGCGGTTAAAAGCTTGGACTTAACAGCATGTTGAAAGCGAGTTTTGACAGTCATGATGTCATCCTAAAATAAGGGTTGAAGATAGAGGCTAAGGCTATTGCTAAACGTTAGTATTATTGAGCGCAACTACTATTAAACATAGCTACTATTAAACCAAGATGTTGGGCGATTAGCAATATAAATCCATGCGCTGCACCCTTGGCTTTATCATTAACGGCTCAATGAATCACTTTTGTCTTGACTACTTTCTATAAAGCTTTAGTGAGTCATGTAGCTAACGATTTGGCTTTGGTAGCGGTTGACACTCAGGGCAAAAGACACTCGCGCGCCCATTGAGCTTGATATTATCAAGAATAGCGGCGCAGTTCGGACAATCTTCACCTTGTCGACCGTAGACATTTAATGTCTGTTGGAAATATCCGGTTTGTCCGCTAGCGACCGTGAAGTCTCGTAAGGTCGATCCGCCCAGTTCTATCGCTTTTTGTAGAATCATTTTAATATGTTCGACCAAAATTACAATATCATCATACGATAATAGGTGAGCGGGGGTAGCTGGATGTATTTTGGATAGATACAGACTTTCAGTCGCATAAATATTGCCAACGCCAACCACGACTTGCTGCTCCATAATGACGGACTTGATGGCTCGGGTCATTGGCTGTTTTTTAGGTTTTGCTTTACTCGCTATTGTTTTACCAGCTGTGGTTTTGAGCGTTGTTTTATCAGATAGATCCATGCGTTGGATTAGCTGATATAAGTAATCTGCAGTGAAGGACTTTGATAATGGCTCAGGACCCAAATGGTCTAGGAGCTTAGGACCATAGTCTTCATACCACAATACCGAGCCAAAGCGTCTAGGGTCATGATAGTGTAATTGTGTTGGCACATTATCAGCATTGTTAAACCCTATCACTAAATGGTCATGTTTACGCTTCTCAGTGCCAGCGCTATGCTGTTGCAAGCTACCCGACATGCCTAAATGAATGAGAAGTTGGCGCGGTGCTAATGTGGTATATCCAGTCGTGATGCTACTGTTAGGTAAGGGTGGTAAAAAATTCAATATCAAATACTTTGCTCGGCGCTCGACGCTATCCAAAGTGTAATCAATCAATTGAGTCAAGTCATCAGGCATCGACCAACGTAGTTTTGGTTGGAAGACTTTCACATCGGTTACTTGCTGACCTAATAGCGGCGCAAGGCTGGTTTTTGTGGTTTCTACTTCGGGTAACTCAGGCATAGTATTTCTTATGAAGACTCTATTATTGGATGAATATTTTTGCACAAAGCGTTAGCGTTTTTTTTTAAGCAACCGCGCGCCGAGCGTGTAAAATGCCATGCTGCTGTTCAAGCTTGGCTAAGAGCTTAGATAAATGCGCCAATCCTGATACCTCAATATGAAATTTTAAAAAGGCAATATTATCGTCATTGCTAAGGGTTTCAACTTGACGAATATTGACGTTTTCTTTGTCGATAATTTGAGTTAAATCACGCAATAATCCCCGTCTATCATAAGCTTCTACATGAATGTCGACAGGTTGGTAGCGACCTGATTTTACGCGCCAAGCGGCAGCGATTTGACGCTCAGGGTCACGTTCAATGAGACGCAAATATTCTGGGCAGCCTCGATTATGCACACTAACGCCGCGCGACAAGGTGATATAACCGGCAATAGGTTCACCATGTACCGGGTGACAGCAGCCTGCTAAATTGATCTCAATATTGTCTAGACCATCGATACGAATTTTATACGCATCAAGCTTGCCCGCGTCTCTGGCATCGACACTGGGTGTAAAGTCTTCCTCTGATCTCTCTGGCTCTAAGTGTAGCTGACGAGAAATATGGCTGGTCAGCTGGTTTAGGCTAATCTCACCTGTGACCAAACCGACAACGATATCGTCGGTATTATTGACATGAAAAAACTGCGTGTAATCGTTAAGATCGATACTGTTGGGGTGGACGGATAAACGCTCAAGCTCCTTACTAAGCATGTGCCGACCAATCTCAATGTTTTTGTCACGGTCTTGTTTATTAAACCATTGACGCAGTTTTGAGCGCGCCCGATTGGTATGAATATAGCCAAGTGAGGCAACCAGCCAGTCACGGTTAGGCTCGCGGGACGCTTTGGTAATAATCTCCACCTGCTCGCCAGTTTTTAGCTGATAAGTGAGCGGTACATAGCGCTGATTGACACGTGCAGCCTGGGCACGGTTACCGACTTGCGTGTGCACGTAATAAGCAAAATCAAGAACGGTGGCGCCTTTTGGTAGTTCGGTAATATCACCGTCACGACTAAAGATATAAATGCGCTCGAGCTCATCAAAATCAACCAGTTGTTCTTCTTCGTCGAATTCAATTTCGTCTAGCTCATCGCCGTCCAACATGGACGAGCGTGGTTGATTACGTGTTTCGTTATTAATAGAAAGCAGCTGACGCAACGAGCTGATTTTTTGATTGAGGTAGTTGTCTTTTTTGTTCTTTAGCCCTTCTTTGTAATTGACATGAGCACACATGCCAAGCTCGGCCTCAAAGTGCATCTCATGGGTGCGAATCTGTACTTCAAGCGATTTATTTTCGGCAATGACCGCCGTATGTAGCGAGCGATAGCCGTTAGATTTAGGATTGGTAATATAGTCATCAAACTGCTCGGGAATATAGCGCCACAGACCGTGTACCAATCCAAGAACATGGTAACAGTCTGAAGGATTGGTCACTAAAACGCGCAGCGCACGGATGTCATAGAGCTGGTCAAACGATAAGCCTTTAAGCTTCATTTTTCGATAAATAGAATAGATGTGCTTGACACGCCCTGATACTTCACCAGCGATACCTGCTTCTGCCAAAGCCTCATTGAGCTTATCTTGTACGCGCTGAATATAAGACTCGCGCTCACTGCGCTTTTCGGACAATAGCTTGGCAATCTCTTTATAGCGATCAGGAGCGAGATAACGAAAGGCGAGGTCTTCAAGCTCCCATTTAAGCTGGGCAATCCCCAGTCTATGGGCCAGTGGGGCATAAATCGTCATGACCTCACGCGCCACTCGGTTTTGCCGCTCTAGATGAGAAAAGGTCAGCTCACGCATCGCAAAGGTACGTTCAGCCAACTTAATCAGTACCACACGCACATCATTGGTGACAGAGATGAGCATGCTATAAATGTTCGATAGCTGGTCACGCTGATTGTTGACGAAGTGGTCTTCTAAGCGTTTGTTGCTTTCGATAATTTCTGATAGTTTCCCCATCGCCAAGGTGTCTTTGACCAAGGTGGAGATGTCCTTACCAAATTTTTGCTCAATTTCAGCCAGACTGATGATAGATTTACGCGCACTGCGATAGAGCATCGCTGCCACGAGTGCATCTTCGTCTTGATAAAGATAGGTTAAAATATCGGTCATGCCAATACCAGTAACATAGGCACCGGAGCGTTCAGATTCGCTAGTATTCATATGACTACGGATAAAATTACAGGCAGCGCTAAGGTTGGGGACAGACTCTTGCCCGATACGCTTGGCCACATTATCTAACCATGCCGGCACATCAATATTGGCATTATTTAGATCAATCTCTTCAAGCTCCTCTTCTGAGAGAATATGAGCATCATCTAAAAGCTGGTTGTCCAGATATTCGTCTTCGAGGTCAGGGTCATGACTGTGGTAAGCGTGCTGTGCAGAGCGATCAAAAGTCGTATGCAGCTTATGAGTGGTCAGTTGGTATTTGATATCGAGTGGAATTTGAGCGTAACTATTAGCAGACTGATGAGAGCGTTGACTCGCCACCAGTTGTGCCGCTAAAGTCGCACTGTCGGCTTGTGTGGTCTGTCCATCTACCAACGGTAACCCTTCACGAATTTTTACCATAGCCGACTCCTCTTAGCTATTTTGAATTGATTATAATCTTATTGACTGCGTACGGAACTCAAACTTATACAACGCATAAGTAGGTAGCTCAAAATCAATACAGCCGCTAAAAATCCATTTTTAGCAGCCATAGAGTTGTACGTAGCATCTATAAGATTATGAGTGCTAATATCCACTGCATGCTGATTAGACAGGCATAAGAAGATCACCTATTATTATCCCACTTTAACAGGACAAATCAAGAGAGGCTCTGTAATGCTCATGTCACTCAGATTGGCATAGCCGTTACTTTAGTAGCGCAATTTGACCTTGTTAATAAATATCTCTAAGACGGTTAATCTCGCGACTACTCGTCACTAGTGCCAACATAAAAGAAAGCATGTAAGCAAAATCATTGCTAAGTAGGTATCTTTTCAAAGCGTGCAATGGACTCGACATGTCCAGTGTGGCAAAACATATCCATCACGCCAGCATGAGTCAGGCGGTAGCCTTGCTCTAACAGTGCTTTGGTATCGCGTGCGAGCGTTGCAGGGTTGCAAGAGACATAGACAATACGCTCGGCATTAAATTTTGGCAGATACTGCATAATCTCCCACGCACCAGAGCGAGGTGGGTCGATAAGTAATGCATCAAAGCCCTGATTGGCCCAAGGCTTGTCAGTACAGTCTTGCGTTAAGTCTTGGCTATAGAATTCGGTGTTATTGATACCGTTACGACGTGCATTGTCAGCGGCGCGTGCGGTCATCGCCTCGCTACCTTCAACACCAACGACAGAACCAGTCTCACCAACCAAGCGTGCCAATGGTAAGCTAAAGTTACCTAGACCACTGAACAAATCGAGTACCCGTTCACCCGCTTTTAGGTCTAATAAATCACAAGCAAGCTTGGTCATCTGACGGTTCACCGACAGATTGACTTGGGTAAAATCTGTTGGGATAAATTCAAAAGTAAGGTCATATTCTGGAAGTTGGTAATACAAACGACCAAACTGCTCACTCAGGTCATCAGCCTCTGTCAAAGCAATACGCTGAATGCTGTCAACACCTTTCGACTGTAAGTACAATTGCCAATTGCGCGCGGCAAAAAACACCTTTAGCTTCTCTACATCAGCGTCTGATAACGGCGCTAAGTTGCGCACAATAAGAGCAACTGGTTGATTACCATCTGGTAGCTCTGGCATCGCTTCACCCATCGCCAACTCAAGCTGGGCAATCTTGTCACGGCTCTCTAAAGTACTTATAAGGGTTTTTAAGTTCTCGATCTCAAAGCCAATACGGGGATCTAGGATATGACACTCATTTAGCTCAGCCAAAAAGTTACTTGAGCGCTCACGAAAGCCCACCAAAGCCGTTTCTTTTTTGACCACATAACGCACACCCATTCGTGCTTTGGTACGATAACCAAGGCGATCGCCGACCACAGGGGCAAGCCAATGCTCAGGCTCAGCATTGGCTTGGTGCATCAGCATTTCAGCAAGGACAGATTGTTTAAAGTTAATCTGAGCATCTGGCTGCCAATGCTGTAAGTTACAACCACCGCAGACACCGAAGTGCGGACAGGGCGGTACCACGCGCTCAGGATTTGGGTTGGCAGTGATGCTGATCGCGTCACCTTCTTCAAAGCTGGTTCGACTATTAGTGAGTTTGACCACAGCGCTTTCACCCGGTAAAGCAAAGCTAACAAAGACTTTTTTGCCATGTTTGTCTACGGCATGACCGTCTTCTTCACTGAAGCCATTGCCATATACAGCCACGCCGCGACCATCATGCGACAGCCCGTCAATAGTAAACGGTAAGGGTTCAGCCTCTTTCAGACGGCGACGAGTCTTTGACGACGGTTTGGATTTTTTCTTGTTTGGTGGAATAGTAATGGTCTTGGTGTCGTTCACTTGCGGCGTCGCATCAGCTGCGGTAGATGTTTTTGAATCGGTGGGTTGCATAAACCTGCCTTAAATAAATAATAAATAACTAAAAGGTGAGTACAGATATTAGTACAAAGAATAATTTTTATACGGGCGGCGTAAATGACCAATCAGCGATGAATTCTTGATGACGGGCACTACCATCGGCTTGCGTGTAATTGGTTAGATAATCATGGCTTTGCTGCTGCCAAGTATCAAAATCTTGTGAAGACAATTGACCAGTCAAACGCAGCCAGCGTAGATAGATTAGCCAGGTATTCATCACATCAGACTCGCAGTAAATAGACAGTGTCTGCCAGTCCTCATTGCTCACGAGATCACCAACCATGCTGCCATCGACGCTGGTTTTGCCCGGCAGTCCGTAGAGGCTGGCGACGATATCCATCGCTTCACGGCGACTGGCACCATATTGGCTAAATCTGTCCATCAAATCAAGGTGACGAGTATGAAAACGATTGACATAATTATCAAAGCGCATGTTTTTGATGCGTTCGCCCTCTTCAAACAGCCAAGGCGCTGACAGATCATATTGCATGGCGCGGTAAATCAATACCGGAAGATCAAAACCTGAGCCATTCCAACTGATGAGCTGTGGTAATTTTTCAATGTTACTAAAGGCTCGAAAGAATTTAACGAGAATGTCTTTTTCGCTAAACTTATCTGCGGTCAACGAAAATAACGATAACTTGCCGTCCTTGATATATAACGCCGAAATACAAACAATACGTTGCAACGGCAAGCGCATAAAGTCATGCCCAGCTTCTTGTATACGTAACGCTGTCAATGCGCTCAGGGCATCCGCATCATTGAGATTCGCCAATTGTGGATAAATACGGCGAGCCGCCGCTGTATCCGCAACGGTTTCAATATCAAAGACCAATATAGGGTCAGAGGGTAGGGCATGTGACATAGATAAACCTAATTAATTTTGAAATTATGGTGCTGCATGGTCTATGCTGTCATCAACGTTATATAAGCCTGTCGATAGATAGCGATCACCACGATCGCAGACAATAAAGGCGATAACGGCATCAGGGTTTTCTTTAGCCACTTGTACGGCAGCCCATGCAGCGGCACCTGAAGATACGCCCGCGAAGATACCTTCGGTTTTGGCCAGTTTGCGCATATATACTTCAGCGATATGTTGGTCAATATCCATCACTTCATCAACCAAATCTGCATCAAAAATACCCGGCATATAAGCGGTAGGCCAACGGCGGATACCCGCAATAGAAGCTTCCTCGTCAGGCTGCAATCCGATAATTTTAATCGCTGGGTTTTGCTCTTTTAAGTATTGTGAGACACCGGTAATAGTACCAGTCGTACCCATCGAGCTAATAAAGTGGGTAATTTTACCGTCAGTTTGCGCCCATAGCTCAGGCCCAGTCGTTAGATAATGCGCTTGTCTGTTATCAGGATTATTAAACTGATCTAAGACGATACCTTTGCCATCGGCTTGCATCTGCAATGCCAAATCACGTGCCGCTTCCATACCTTCGTCCACTTCGATCAACGTCGCGCCATAAGCCATCATGGCGTCTTTGCGCTCTTGGGTCGAGTTGGTTGGCATCAATAGCGTCATTGGATAACCACGCATCGCTGCGACCATAGCCAAGGCAATGCCAGTATTGCCGCTGGTTGCTTCAATCAGCATATCACCAGGCTTGATATCACCGCGCTGTTCTGCCTGATAAATCATATTAAAGGCCGGACGGTCTTTGACAGAACCAGCAGGGTTATTGCCCTCAAGTTTGGCGAGCAGTACGGCACCGTTAGTAATATGTTCTTGCTCAGGCAGACGATGCAATTTGACTAAAGGCGTCTGACCTACGCAGTCGGCAAGATCCGTTACTTGAGTGATAAAGTTGGCGTTTGCCATGGCCGTAGTGGACATAAGGTATCCTTATTGGTTTTTTAGAGGACAATTTATTTAATAATGTGTGCTTTTTAGCCCATTTAGATGACTATCGAGTTAATTGAAGACAGGCCCTAATTAATACACTATTTTTATCGTTTAATAAAAGCTTGAGACCATCAGCGTAAATTCTGAAACCGTCATGATAAATCTTGTCCTATGACAAGGTATTGATGGTGACAGATAAAAAGTTGCGTCATTATATCATTTTGTTTTCAGCCGCGCTGATGACATCAGATATTATTGGTAAATGTCTTGCTAACAAAATGAATCGTTTAAACCTTGCAGACGTCAGTGTTATCAATGAGCGATGTTTCTCTTATAAGCGTTATGAAGGTTAAGATAAGCGCTATGAATGTTTAACAGCCATTCATAAAATCCTGTTAAGATAATCTCGAGCGTCAGTGATAGGCTGCGGCGTAATAAGTGAAAACAGCATACGTATTTATTGTAAAAATATCAGTGGAGAGTCAACCCAGCATGGCATACAAAAAACGTTTTGATACCAGTAGCGCCTATGGCCAGCTGATTATATTGGTGTTTTTACCGATCTGTTTATTAGCAGCGGTTGGCGGTACTCTGGTATTTTATGAGACGATGCGTGCCAGCAACTCAGAGCAAGAAGCATTGGCAGAGGCGGTGCTCATCCGCTATACACCCACGATTGCTGAGCGTATTCCTGAATTATTGGAGCAGCGCCAACAAGCAGCCAGTAAGGTCAATGCTGGCAATGCAGATCAAGCATCGCAAAGAGCTGCCACTACGCTCGGTGGTATCCAAGAGAGGCTTGGGCGTATACAGTCTGAGCAGCATGTCCAGCGTATTGCTATTATTAATCAGGACAATCAAGTACTCGCAACGGTAGGTTATGGCGTTGAAGAAGCGTGGCCTATGATCGAAACGACCGGCAAGTTTTTATCGCAAAAGCCAACACCTATCGGTAACGCCTATGGCAGTATGCTTGGGGATTTTGACGGTCAGCAACTCTGGCTAATGATTGATATGGACAATGAGCCGCTTTATATTGCTCGGTATCGTATTGCCATGGCGCTAGTCATCACGGGCTTGTTCACTATTTTGATATTACTGCTGAGTTTGAATATTTACTCAAAACGTTGGATTGCACCGATTTATGAGTTGCGCTTGCAGTTACAACGTACCCATGTTGACAATCTCTACCAACCTATTCCGGTTGAGTCAAATGGCGAGCTGAATTTGTTGCAACAGGATTTAGTCAGGACGTTGCGCCGCTTACATGGTAGCTTTCAAGAGCTTAAAGACCACGCCGAGCAGACCGAAGATGACTTGCGTTTGGCGTTTGATGAGATGGAAATGCAAAACATCTCTATAAGAAACGCACGTGATGCCGCTATTTCAACCAGCCAAGCCAAATCTGCGTTTTTGGCCAATATCAGCCATGAGTTACGCACGCCGCTCAACAGTATTGACGGCTTTATTAATTTGCTGGCGCGTCATGGTGAGCTCAATCCTGAACAAGACTTATATGTGCAAACCATACGCAAATCGTCGGCACACTTGCTCGCTTTAGTGAACGATGTGTTAGATTTTTCTAAAATCGAAGCGGGCAAATTGGTGCTCGATCGCCATGAGTTTGACTTGTATGACACCATCTATGATGTGGTCGACATGCTGTCACCGGTATCCTCAGAAAAGGGGCTACGCATGGCGGTGCTGTTTTATAATGATGTGCCGATGCGCGTCAATGGCGATGCCTTGCGGCTCAAACAAGTATTGACCAATATCGTCGGCAATGCCATTAAGTTTACGGACAGTGGTGATGTGGTGGTGCGCGTCAGCTTGGATGACCATCGCGACAATTACTTGATGATTAGCGTGCAAGATAGCGGCAAAGGTATTTCTTTAGCTGATCAAAAAATGCTGTTCCAAAGCTTTAGTCAAGGCGATCCGTCAATCACTCGCCAGTATGGTGGTACAGGGCTGGGTTTGGTTATCTCCAAGCAATTAACCCGTTTGATGGGCGGCGATATTGGTTTTTATGATAATGCACAAGAAAACATCGCCAATCAAGGCGCGACGTTCTGGTTTCGGATGCCAGCTCATGTCGATGTGCTAGAAGCTGCTACTGGTCAGACGATTGCGCTACCCGTGTTAGCGCCGCTGGCAAGTGCCACAGATGAGTTTAATGTGTTGGTATGGATCAATCATACGGCGTCCATCCAAGTGCTCAAAGCCAGCTTGCAATACCTACCAATTAAGCTGACCCAAGCCAACTCATTACCCGGTGTACTTGAGTCGTTAAAAGAGCGCGGTAACTATTGGGATTGGGTCATCGTCGATGATGACACCCAAGACGATATGATGGCATTACTCAAACAGATCCGCCTCCATTACCAAGGTAAGCTGGCGGTATTTGGCTATCAAGTTGCCGCTGATCAAGCGCTACTCAACCGCTATCATGCCAATATATTGTATGAGCCATTAGACAAGCGCCAGCTCTATGCCATGCTCGATACGCAAAAACGCAGGGCACCTAAAGACATGCAAGAGCCGCGCTGGAAGGGCGTGACCGTGCTGGCAGTCGATGATCATTTGCCCAACCTGCTGGTGCTCGATGCCTTGCTCAGCGAGCTTGGCATTCAGGTGATTACGGCCAATAGTGGTTTTGAAGCCATAGAGCTCATCAGCAAACAACAAACCAAAAATATCAAAACAGCCAAAGCTGATAAGCAAAGTTTATCCAAAAAGACCCAAATCTCAAAAGCCGAAACCCGTGACGAAGTGGGTAAAGCCACGAGCAGTTCTGGGTATTCTGAAGAGGCTAATGAAGACAAAGGCAGCAATCAGGATAAAACCAATAATCAGGATAAAAACAGTATTGACTTGATATTTATGGACATACAAATGCCACGGATGTCAGGGCATGAAGCGGCTCGACAAATTCGTAATATCGAAAATGCTGATAATCGTATTCCTATTATTGCCTTGACCGCCCATGGCTTGGCTGACGAGCGTGACAAGCTGATGGCGAGCGGTATCAATGATTATGTGGGTAAGCCTATTAGCCAACCACAGTTGCTACAAGTGCTGCAAAAGTGGCTAGGACGCACGACGACCGTGCCGCAATTAACCGCTATGCCAGAAGCCCATGCACAACAAGGTACTGATGCTCAAGATTTTAATTCGCAAGATTTTGATGCGCGAAATCATCCTTTAGGCTTGCTGCCAGATGATATATCGCCTGCTTATCCGCTAGTTAAGGGTAATGACGATAATCGTGATCAGGCGTCCGAGGGTATCAATCAGCAAAAAATTACTCGCCCTTTATCATTGAAAAAAATCCGTGATGACTACTTACGAGACAGCCAGCCTCGTGATGACTATAGACGAGAAACGCTGCGCGAAACTCAGCCACGTTATGCAAGTTTGCGCTATCAACAACAACGCCAAGCGTCGTTATTGTATCCTCCTTACCAAGTGTCAAGCGACACAGATGAAGAGATGTCGGCAAGCACGCAGGCCAAATTGGACGACGACATAAACCTCGACCTGAGCGTTAATGATACGAGCAGCTCCCATATCTTAGACTGGCAAGATGCGCTGACTCGTTCAGCCAATAAACCAGATCTCGCAGCCAAGCTTATTATTATGATGATTGATACGATCAATGAGGAAAAACGCGCCCTCACTCAAGCGTGGGATGCCCGTGACCGTAGTGCCCTTGCGCAAATTGCCCATCGTATCTTAGGTGGTAGCCGCTATACTGGTGTGCCGCAGTTGCGTCAGGCCAGCCAAGATTTGGAAGACAAGTGCTTATTGAATGTCCAACATACCACGCCCGCCCAGTTTGCAATGCTTGAACCCTATTATGACGCATTGCTAAGCGCGTTAAGTAATTTACAAGCGCTAGATTTATCGGCTTATCCGCAGCTGAATTATCATCGTTTGAGTGAAAATGATATGACATGGAAAATGATTTAAGACAGCCACCGACAGTGCTACATTTGAATGTTTAAAAGACCCTAATATATCAGCTAGATTTATCTGCCAAATTGACCATCATTTATTGATTAATAGGAGGGATGATATCCTGACAGTCAGTTATTCATAGGGTATGGTAGATATAACCCTGTTAATATTGGCCTCATTAGCAGGATATTTATTTTATTTATTAATAAGGATTGTTATGAACGCGATTGCCACTTATCAGTATAAGACCTTACAAGTGAGCGTGACTGACCACATTCTCACCGTTACCTTAAACCGCCCTGAGAGAAAAAACGCCATGAGCTTTCAGGTGGTCGATGAGTTGATCAAAGTAGCGGGTCGCATCAGTAAAGATAAGACGATACGTGCGGTGATTTTAAATGGTGCCGAAGGGACGTTTTGTGCCGGTATCGATTTGGGTGATTTAAACCATCCAAAAAACCAAGCATTTGCCCTTTGGGAGTTGGTAAAACCTTGGCAGAGCCTTTTTCAGCGCGTCTGTTTGGTTTGGCGTGATGTGCCTGTCCCTGTTATTGCGGTACTAGAAGGCTACTGTATCGGTGCAGGACTACAACTGGCGCTGGCTTGCGATGTTCGTATCAGTCATCCTGATTGCAAGTTGTCTATTATGGAAGCCAAGTGGGGACTCGTGCCAGATATGGGATTGACTCAATCGGCGTTGGGTGTGGTTCGCGCTGATGTCCTAAAAGAGCTGGCGATGAGTGCGCGTACGATTGATGCAACCGAAGGTAAAGAGTTAGGTCTCGTCAGTCATTGTAGCGAGACACCTTTAGAGCAAGCACAACAGCTCGCTGCTGAATTTGCAGAGCGTTCACCAGATGCGGTATTGGCCAGTAAGCGGGTCATTAATGCGATGTATGAACAATCAGCGTTGACGTTATATCAAGAAAAAGTCTGGCAGTTAAAGATGATGTTCGGTCGTAACCGTAAGCTTGCGCTCAGAAAAGCCAAGCAAGCCAGTACCGTATTCGCTAAGCGCCAATTCCGTTAAAAAGTATTAGTCCTCTCTTGATAGAGTGTTTTTGTTGTTAGCGTTTGTTTTATTAACGTCACATGGCTATTGAAATACATGCAGATAGTAAGATATAACACTGTCTGCTTGTGTAGCTGCGCATAACTTGTTTACCTGTGCATAAATAGGCATTATTATTTTTGCTACCAGTTGTTTTTATTCTTAGTGTTGTTGTCTCAAATAAAAGCTGGTACCAAGCAAAGCGTGAATAATAAAATAATAACCATCATACAAAACGGTCTAACTATGTCTGCTCCAAAGTCTTCCTTGCCCAATAAACCGCTTGTCTCTGAACGCGTGCGCTCTGCTGATTTGCCTGTTGCTTGGATTATGATGCTCGGGCTCATTGTGGCGATAGGGCCGCTGTCCATTGATATGTATCTGCCAGCATTACCCGAGATGGGTAAGAGCTTCGGCGTATCGACCGCGTTTATGGCCAACTCGGTGCCAGCGTATTTCTTAGGTTTGGTCTTTGGGCAACTGGTCTATGGCCCTCTAAGTGATCGTATTGGTCGCGTCAAACCGCTATATTTTGGTATGACCCTCTATGTTATCGCCTCGATTGTCTGTGCGACGACGGATAATGAATATGTGCTGTTTGCAGGACGTACCTTTCAAGCCCTCGGAGGTTGTGTGGGGGCAGTGGTTACTCGTGCGGCGATTCGTGATCGCCTGACTGCCAAGCAAACGGCCAAAGCTTTTTCTATCATGATATTGGTGATGGGCTTAGCGCCGATATTAGCACCATCACTGGGTGCGCTATTTTTGCGCTTCTTTAGCTGGCACTCTATTTTTTGGTTTTTAGCGGCTTTTGGTACGCTTAACTTATTGCTTACCAAATTTTTCTTTTTTGAAACGCTGACTGAAGAAAACCGCAATGTACGCCCTGCCAAAGAAGTCTTGAGTCAGTATTGGGATTTATTAAAAGACCCTACCTTTAATTATCCCGCGATTGGCGGCGGTCTCTTGATGGGAGCGATGTTTGTTTATATTAGCTCGGCCTCTGAGCTAATCATGGATACTTATGGAGTGTCAGCAACCCATTTCGGCTGGTTATTTGGTATGAATGCAGCCGGTTTTGTCGCTTTAACCCAGCTAAACCAATGGCTGACCAATCGCTTTCGTATCCTAAGTATTTTGCGTTTTGGGGCGATGATGCAGGTTATCTCTGCAGGTATTTTGTTTGTGGTAGGGATTATCTTTGGGGTAGAGGCGTGGCTGCCTTTGGTATTGGCCTGTATTTTCTTTTGTATTGCTGGTCTTGGTTTGACTCAGCCAAATGCCTCCGCAATTGCATTAGCCTTTCAAAAACGCCGCGCAGGTATGGCAAGTGCGCTACAAGGCTCGCTCATGTTTTCAGTAGGTATTTTTGGCGGTTTGTTATTAAATCTATTTCCAGTCAATCCGGTACTTAAGATTGGTATCGCCCTGTTTTCTCTAATGAGTCTTGGTTGCTTTTTAATCTGGCAGATAGACCGCAATCTAAATCTTGATGATGCCGAATGATCGATTGACTGAGTAACTAAATCGTCAGTTGAATCAGTTCTTACTTACTTGTTAAGGAGCACTCAAACGTTTTAGGCGTTATGGGTGCTTTTTTATGCGCCTTATATTACCGAATCCTATATACATTTTTGACTGCGGTTTTATAAACAAGAATCTTTTATTAGGCTGGATTTTTCTATATTTATAGGAAAATATTCTAAATGCATCCCTTATGGCAAACAAATGTAATTCAAAATTATATGCGCTATTTGCTATATATAACCATTTGTATATAAGCCTTAAACATAATTATTGCAATCATAGAGTTGCTCGATTATTATCCTACGTAACTTTATGTAAGCAAATATTATCTAACTATTATGCGACCTTGCTAGATTGTTATTCACTAGAATTTAGAAAAACCTTAAACTTTAAGGATAGGATATGAAGCAAATATATCGGATGTTACCGATTGTGTTAAGTGTTGGCTTATTCGGATGTGGTAATTCTTCTACTCAAGAGAGCGTAAGCTCGACTGGCAAGGCGATAGCGACAGAAAGTAAAGATGATTTTGTCAGTAAACTACCTGATACTGCGCCAACATTAAAGGTTGCTACTACGGGGACGATGCCACCATTCTCGTTCCAAGATGATTACGGCAATATGCAAGGCATCGACATTGATTCTATCCGTGCAATTGGTGAAGAGCAGGGTTTTAAGGTCGAGTTTTATAAAGAGACTTGGCAGAATATGTTCGACAGTGTGGCGTCAGGTGGTCGTGATTTAGCGATATCTGGTATCTCTTATAAGGACGACCGTGCAGAAAAATACGGCTTATCTGATCCTTACTTTTTTAATCCCTCTTCAATCATGTATGCTAAAAGCGAGGTAAAAATCGGTGGTATACAGGATTTAGCTGGCATGCATGTAGCGGCGATGGAAGGCTCCAAGCAAGAAGATCAGCTCAAGGCAATGGGCCAATATAGCGAGATGACTACCAGAAGCACCGCTTTTTTGCTCTTTGAAGACTTAATGCAAGGCAAGGTTGATGTGATTTTGCATGATTTGCCTATCTTGCAATATACGGCAAAAAACCATCCAGAGTATGACGTCACTATCGTCCCTTATGAAGGCGCGGATAATCCATCAGCGCAGCAAGTCATATTGATGGCGAAGGGTAACAGCAAGCTTATCAATACCGTCAATGAAGGGATTGCCAAGCTTGAGAAGAAAGGCACATTTAAGCAAATCGATGAGCAGTGGTTGGGTGGGTCTGAGCCGGCTACTAAAAGCACTACTACCAATCAGCAATCGAACTAAGGGGCTATAAAAGATGGCAACCACACATAATGTTGACAACAAACGCTATCGCAGTCTGATTGTTTCAATTGCACTGTTTTTATCATTGATTGGCGCTTTGCTGGCCTTTACTTTTTATACCTCTAGCTTGCTCGAAAGAAACACAGTCTTAATCGACCAAACCAACCAAGTCGCCAATAGTGCGCAAGCGGTAATCAAAGATCTATTCGACTTAGATAGTAGTTATGGCGAGGACACCAGCTCTCCGCATATTCAGCGAGTGTTGGAGCGTTTGGAACAAAACACCGCGCTTATCACCAACTCGATTACGGCGATTGGGCAGGGCGGAGAGATTACCGATATTGAGGGTAACAATTATAAATTACCAAAGATTAATGAGAATTCTCAAACCAAAATTGGCGCTGCTAATGAGCAGTGGCAACTTTTGGAGCCAAAGATTCAAAGCTACCTAAAAGATGCTGATAACATCATGGTTGACTCCTCTGATGAATTGATTCAAGCAGTTGAGCAGGCCAAAACCTCCAGTTTGTTTATCAACGAATCGTTAGATCAGCTTACTGATGAAGTGTTTATTAACGCTGAGCGCCAAGCGGATACCATTCGTTTGATTCAGGTGCTGGGTGTTGCGGCTATCTTTGCCTATTTCTTGATTTTCGTTTTCTTCTTCGTTCGTCGTCTGCGCGATACCGATGCAGAAGCTTTGGCTGCTCGTCGTGAAACCCAAGAAATCATGGAGACGGTGAATACAGGGCTTTTCTTGCTAGACAAAGACTTGAATATCGGTCAGCAGCATTCTCGCGCATTGACCAACATTATAGGTGCTGACAGCTTAGCTGGAGAGAACTTTACCAATGTCTTACGAGGCCGTATTTCTGATAAAGATCTGAATACCACCCGTCAATTCATTGAGCAGCTATACAATCCACGTGTCAAAGAAAAACTGGTCGATTCTTTAAACCCATTAAACAAAGTCATGCTGCACAATGCTCACGGAGCAGAGGGTGCTGACAGTCGTTATTTAGACTTTAAGTTTTCGCGAGTTTATGAAAATAAAGACATCGCTCGTATTTTGGTCAACGTCAATGACGTGTCCGACGCGGTATATTTAGAACAGCGTCTAGAAAAAGAACGCTCACAAAATGACATGCAAATCGAGATGCTAACAACTATCTTGAATGTGAATCCAAAAATTATTAACGAATTTATTAGCAATACCAAAGCGCACATCGACAAAATGAATAACATTTTGAAAAACCCAGGTAGCTCGCAATTTGAGCTAGAAGGCAAGCTCAATGCTATCTATCGTGAAATGCACAGCCTAAAAGGCGAAGCTTCTGCGTTAAAACTGCACAGCTTTACCAAAATTGCCTCCGATGCAGAAGACAAGCTGGATGCGTTGCAAAATCAGGGCAAGCTATCGGGTAATAACTTCTTGCCGTTAGCTGTACATTTAGATGACTTGCTCAGCCTATCGAATACCATTGAAACACTGGGCGAACGTATCAATCAAGCGACACCAAAAAGCGCGGCTGCGACCAAGTCAGTAGCACCATTAGCCACGCCTGCCTCTAATATTGAGAAGTCAGAAGTTGCCTCTAGCGACAGCGCATCAACGCATCATTCAGCCATCAGCATGCCTATTGCCGGCGGTAATGATATTGATTTGAGTGACGAGTCGGATGACGATCAGCTGTCTTATTATCAAAGCTTTGCGCAAGACATCGCGGCAAGACAAGGCAAGCAAGTGCAACTAAAGAGTCAGACGTTAGCGCAGGCGGCGATACCAGCCCATCTTAAAAATGTCGTCAAAGAAATCAGTATTCAGCTATTACGTAATGCTGTTGTACATGGTATCGAAACGCCTGCAGCGCGTCAGTCAGCTAACAAGCCGGCCGTGGGTACTATTGATTTAGAAGTACAGAGCGACAGCCGTGATCTCATTATTACTTTGCAGGATGACGGACAAGGTATCGATTACGACAGCATTCGCCAAAAACTTATCACCAAAGGTCGCTTTAGTGCAGACGCTGCCGCACAGCTGAATCAGGGTGAGCTATTAAAGCAACTGTTTACCTCAGGGTTTTCGACCAAAGAGCAAGCGGATGAAGATGGTGGTCGCGGTGTGGGCTTGGATATTATCAAAGCGCAAGTAAAAGAGTATGACGGTAAGCTCAACGTCAATAGTGAGCTTGGTCAAATGACTCGCTTTACCATTACCTTGCCTAAAGCTTAATTGAGGATAAGAAAGACGTTATGTATAAATTAATGATTGTTGATGATTCTAATATCATCCGAAACCGTATCCAGCGCGCGTACGATTCAGGAAAATTTATGTTGGTGGCCACGGCGACCAGCGGTGTGCAAGCCATTGAAAAATTCAATGTGCATCGTCCTGACGTCGTCACCATGGATTTAACCATGCCACAAATGGATGGTCTGGAATGTATCGAAAAAATAATTGCCATTGATCCAGAAGTTCGAATTTTAGTGGTGTCAGCCTTATCTGATAAATCGACTGGCATTGAGGCATTATCGTTGGGTGCGAGTGGGTTTTTATGTAAGCCTTTTTCAGAAGAAGAGCTTGTCGAGTCTTTACATGAGCTGATGCAAGACTAATTCTAGCCAACGATTTAAGCAGATGTCATTATGAAAGAACAACATTTACATATTTTTTTGAATATCATCACCAACTATTTTAATCAGTTCGGTAGTGAAGCACTGATCGTTGATACGCCTTATTTACTAGAAAATAAACAGCCAAAAGTCTACGACTATACTGGTGTAATCGGCATATCGGGCGTGCAAAAAGGCGTGGTATATTTTTCTGCTACTCATGAGCTATTGGCAGGTATTTTGGACAGTATGGGTGAAACGGATAAAAGTGAAGACAATTTTGTCGATCTTGCTGGCGAAGTGGCCAACACCATTGCTGGCAACGCTCGCCAAGAGTTCGGTGCAAAATTTCATATCTCTGTACCCTTGGTGTTTAAGGGCGCACCGCAAAGTATTATTTTGCCCAAAGATGAGCGTTCTTTTATCATTCCCGTTACTTGGCGCGGTCAAGTCGGTGAAATTGTGGTTTGTTTGCAAGATTAAGCGCAGCACTCACACCTCATCGATGTTAGCTATGGACAATACACTATTATGGTTAAAGTAGAAAAATTAGGCGTCTTTTTAAGCTCAATCAGCGCATTCTTTGCGCAGATTGATGAAGCGCCAGTGGCGATTGATACACCGTATTTGAACAGCAATAAAAGTGCCGTTGGTTATGATTATAGCGGCATTATTAAGATATCTGGGCCTATTGAAGGCTGCGTTTATGTGAGCGCGCCAAGCGTGATGTTGCGAGAAGTCATAAAAGTGATGGGCGAGCCCGATTCGTCGATTACGATGATGAAAGACTTGCTGGGTGAGATGACCAATACCATCTCAGGCAATGCGCGTACGGAGTTTGGCTCAGATTTTATTATCTCGCCGCCCAAGATTATTGAGGGCGCGCCAAGCATCTCTTATTTACCAAAAGATCGCCAAAGCTATGTCACGCCATTTACTTGGCGTGGTTATGAAGCGGTGATTGGTATTTGTATCGCTTAGGGCGTGTTTGATCGTCTGAGCATGGCACTGAACGTAGCTGTTCGTGGATCTAATGATAGTAATCAGCGAAAAAACGACGTTAAAGCGTCGTTTTTTTATGGTTTTTATCCAAAAAATTGTTTCATACCTTGTTCATTTATTTGATATTTAACTTGCGCGTCTCATAATAATAGCGCTAGCAGTGAGCTATGCTTTTATGATAAAATACAGCCCAGTTATTTTTAATCATATAGTATTCTATACGTTCAAATTATAGCTCATTTTTTAAACCAACCCATCAACCAATGACACACACATCATGGCAAAAAATTGCTGGGTGTTTGGCGACTTGATTAATTTGCAAAAAGTTAGTGCGATATTTATCAGCACTAATCATTAGCAAATGCGTGTCGCTAGATAGGCAGTTTTTGTGATGTGGAGGCATAACCCAACCAATAGGAATTTCACATGGCTACAAAGAATCCAACCAAAATCGAAATGCGCGACCTACTACAAGCCGGCGCTCACTTTGGTCACCAAACACGTTTTTGGAATCCAAAAATGGGACCATATATCTTTGGTGCCCGTAACAAGATTCACATCATCAACTTAGAGCACACGGTAAAAGCGTTTAACGAAGCATTGACTTACGTAAACGGCTTAGCTGCTAAGAAAAATAAAGTATTGTTCGTTGGTACTAAACGCGCTGCTAGCGGTATCATCCGTGAACAAGCTGCCCGCGCTGGTATGCCATACGTTGACCATCGCTGGTTAGGTGGTATGCTTACCAACTGGAAAACCCTTCGCCAGTCAATCAACCGTCTAAAAGAGCTAGAAAAACAAGCAGAAGACGGTACTTTCGCTAAGCTTACTAAGCGTGAAGCATTAGAGCGTACTCGCGATATGGAGAAACTTGAGCGTTCATTAGGCGGTATCAAAGACATGGGCGGCCTACCTGACGCAATCTTCGTTGTAGACGTGGATCATGAAGCGATCGCTATCAAAGAAGCCAAGAATCTAGGTATCCCAGTTATCGGTATCGTTGATACCAACTCTAACCCTGATAACGTTGATTACATCATTCCAGCAAACGATGATGCTATCCGTGCCGTGACTTTGTATGTAACTTCTATGGCTGATGCGATTATTGCTGGTAAAGAATACGCACAGACTCAAGCAGGCGGCAAAGCTGATCAAGAGCAACCTGTAGAGCAAGCAGCTACTGAAGCAGCACCAGCTGAAGCGGCTACCGAAGAAGCAGCCACTCCAGCAGAATAAATAGCTGACCCAAAAGGTTTACCTTTGTAAGGATATCTTGATAGTGACTCTGTCAGCATCCATATAAAGATATTAACAGCGTATAAGCTCACAATAGGCATGATGTAGTTCTACTCGTCATGCCTTGTTGTTGATGAATTGCTCGTTATTAGGTGAGTATTATCGCTTATAGTTGGACTCGTGATACTCAGTGTCTGCTATCACAATGACTTCAGTTGTCACGATCAACGATGTGCACTTTCATCACCACAAGAGCAATATAGTATTGATAAACAGTACTTATAAAATACAGTATCTGTAAACAATATTTATAAACAGTATAAAAATATTGAATAGAAGTTAAGCACTCACATACATAACAATACTCACATACATAATAAAAGGTAACTCTTATGTCAGAAGTAAAAGTATCTGCCAAAATGGTAAAAGAATTGCGCGACCGTACTGGTCTTGGCATGATGGAATGTAAAAAAGCGTTGGAAGAATCAAACGGTGATGTCGAAACTGCCATTGATAACCTACGTAAGTCTGGTCAAGCCAAAGCCGCTAAAAAAGCGGGTAACATTGCAGCTGACGGCGCTATCATCATCGCTCAAGGCGAAAACAAAGCATTCTTGTTAGAAGTTAACTGCCAGACTGATTTCGTTGCAAAAGATGACAGCTTCAATGCATTTGCAGAAAAAGTGGCTAGCATTGCTCTAGAGAACAACGTGACTGACGTTGCTGCTATCGCTGAATTACCATATGGCGATGGTCAAACCGTTGAAGAAGCACGTGTATCATTGGTACAAAAAATCGGTGAAAATATCCAGATTCGCCGTGTTGAAGTACTTGAAGGCGCTAACATCGCTGCATACCGTCATGGCCTGCGTATCGGTGTAGTGGTATCTTATGAAGGCGGCAGCGCAGACACTGGCAAAAACCTTGCCATGCATATCGCTGCGTTTAACCCAGTTGCCGTCGATGACGAAAACGTCGCTGCTGATGTACTAGCGCGCGAAAAAGACATCATCGAAGCCAAAGCCAAAGAATCTGGCAAACCTGACAACATCGTTGAAAAAATGATCGAAGGTGGCCTACGTAAGTACCTAGACGAAGTAACGTTATTGCGTCAGCCATACGTCATGGACAACGAGAAAAAAGTTGGTGACGTATTGAAAGCTGAAGGCGTAAAAGTACTTGGCTTTAAACGTCTAGAAGTTGGTGAAGGCATTGAGAAGAAGCAAGAAGATTTCGCTGCTGAAGTTGCTGCAACTCAAGCACTAGCTAATAAGTAAGTTTTAAAATGCAGTAAGTGCTGAGTTTGTTTTTGCTCAGTACTTATAGATTGTTTGACATAAGAAGCAATCAAGCACAAAAAAGCCCGTTATTTAATAACGGGCTTTTTTGTGTCTGCTGATTTAGTTATATCATTAACAGTTATAGTCAAAACATCCTAAAAACGCGACAGTATTGCTGATATCAATTTTTTGCAGCCTCTGTCTGCGCAGGCACAGCAAGCAAGAAAAATTGATATCAGCAGTGCGTGATGTATTGATATTACTTTTCGCTGATCATTATGTCACTATATTAACGTAAGGCCGCATACGCTGAATTGGCATAACTGGCGCTATTGGTATTGCTGCTAGTGCCATAACTGACTTTTTGCATGCCATTACTAGCAGTGGTATTGCTGTTGCTGGCGCTCATGCTACTACCAGACAAACCTGAGTCATTTTTATATAAGCTGTGATAGCGGCTCATGACGCTTTTGACATAGTTGCGAGTTTCTTTAAACGGCGGGATGCCACCATATTTATCGACGTTACCTTCACCCGCATTATAACCGGCCACCGCATGTTCGACGTTATTATTAAAGCGGCGCATCAACCAAGCGATATATTTAGCAGACCCTTCGATATTGTCGGCAGGATTCCAAGGATTGCTCACTTTGAAGCGGCGGGCAGTGGCTGGCATTAGCTGCATTAGGCCTTGAGCACCCACAGGCGAGCGCGCGTTGGGATTGAATGCGGATTCGGTATGCATCATGGCTTTCATGAGGGCAGGATCTACACCATTACGCTCGGCAGAGGCGCGAATATAACTGTCATAAGCGTTGCGGCTACCGCTACTACTTGCTGTGCTGTTACCATAATCACTACCGCTGCTATTACTGCCATCATACATCTTAGAGTCTTTGTAGTAAGTCACTTTCACTTTTTTGGTAAATTTATCAAAGTTGCCACTAGGATTGACATTGGTGAGCAGTACTTGTCCGCCTTTGTCTTTATAGATATACATATTGCCTGCGTGAGCAGTCATCGAAAGCGTGGAGAAGGTAAGTGTACTAGCAATGGTGCTGAGTAAAAGCGGAGACAAACAGCGGGTAATCAAAGGGGAGATATTTATCATAGAGATATCACTTTTTATCGAATAATAGCAAATTGTTTTGCCTATAGGCGCGTCATGTTGCGCGTTAAAGCGGTTACCGTGTTTGCAGGATTTTATAGCTATAAAGAAGATAGCCACCTAGCAATAACCACGCTTAACAAGAAACCACTTGCGATAGATACAAAAAATAATAGTTGCTTACTATAACATATAATAACTTTTTAGCGCATAGGATTAGCAGAACAAAGCACAAAAGCCGCCTTTAATTTGTAAAAAAATCAACACACTAAGGGTTTTAAGCGCATCGATTGCATACTTGCTTCAGTGTTTTTAAGTTGATACAAACGCCTCAATAGACGGACTGCGACGGTAAATGATCAGTAAAGACGAAAAATTGGCCACAATAGTGATGGGTTTTCTAAACGCTCTTAAACGGAAAAGGCACTGATAAAAATAGGTACCCACACGGCAGTGACCAAACCATTAACTGCCAAACCAAAGGCTGCATAACGACCGGCAGTGTGGCTAATTTGCCAAGCTTCTACCGTGCCGAAAGCATGAGCAGCCAAGCCAAGTGCCAAACCTTTAGCACGATCATCATCGATACTGCGAAACAAAAAGCGCGCTAGAGTACCACCGATTAGACCTGAGACAATAATAATCAAGTTAGCCATGGCCAGTGGCGCTTTAATCAAATCGGCGACGCTCAAACCAATGGGTGTAGTGACTGAACGGGTGGCAAACGCCAATATAGTGTCATGACTTAAGGAAAACAGGTACGCCAATGACATGGGTAGTAACGCACCAATAACGCTGGCCATGGCTACGATTAAGGTCAGCTTCTTGACTGGTAAGCCTTTAAAATTCATCGCCGCTAATGGCACGGCTAACAGTACCGTTACATACCCTAATAGATGGTCAAATACGGGCTTGGCAACGCTATAATAATTATTGTAATCCCATTGCAGGATGAATAAGAATAAAAGGACAAGCCCCAAAGCGGTAATCACCATCGGTAGCCACGATAGCTTACGTGCCAGTACGCGGGCAATGACGTGCGCTGCCAAGGTTAATAATATTGCTGCAAGGGTTGCCATCAATACACTATCAAAAGTCATTACATCTCCTTGGTCACACAGCTCAAGGCTGCTGTTCTTGCTTATGAGTAGTATTGGTATTTGCGCTATTGCTTAGCCAGTGATTGGCAAGGATAGCAAGTCCCCATAGCGGAATGAGCGTACTGATCAACATAGTCAGCATCACACCCCAAAACTCATCCCCTAAGGCAAATAGCAGCAAGCCTGCTCCAGCTGACACGGGCAAAAAAGCAAAGCCACTATCGACCAATAAAGTGTTGCTGGCTTGGGTGAGCCAACTGGGCAGACCTTTGAGTAATCGCCATACCATCAAAATAAGGAACATGGCGACTAGGCCAACGATATTGGCCGCTTTTTCGATACCTGCCCACTGACAGATAATAACGGCAGATTCGCGGACAAAGATGACCATGATCAATGTTAGGATGACGGACATCCATAGGGGCATACGCGAGGAATGAGTGGACTTCATAAGCAGTTTTGGCCAATTCAGAGAGAGTGTATTTATAAGCGCGAGTCGGCATAGAGCCACGAGCATGGCAGAAAAGAATATTTTTGCTAACATTGATAGTAGTCTTGAGCACTCAGCATTTTGTGTCGCGAGTTTTAGGCTGCAAGATTGGTTGATTATACAAAGCTCGATTATATAGAGAGTGGTCCAACTAATAAAGCCTATGGGCTGCTAGGGCGTGTTATTGATCTGCTAGATTTTATTAAAAAACCACTGACATAAAAAAGTCAAAAAAATGGACGATATCGTTGATAGCGTCCATTTATCATTTATCATTTAATAATTTATGATGGGCAATCGATTATACTAAACCATCCATCATAATATACCATCCATCATAATATACCAATCAACTAATTGTATTAATAAGCCCATCATTGTATTAGGCAGCTATTTAAGTCTGTGAATCTGGAATTTTCGTTTCTAGCGCTTTAGACTGCTCTGAATCTAATGTCTCAGCGTTGAGGGCATTAAATTCGTCAAACGCTTGTTCTTCGGCTGCTGTCATAGACGGTTCATCCTCTTCATCAGGCTGCTCGAACTCTTCCAGTATGGGCATCAGTAGCGTGGCTTGCGCTAATGGCAATACCTCTAAAGGATTCAAGTCGGCCTGACCCAGCAGCTGTTTTAGGCGTTCGCTAGGCAGACGAATCGTTAGGCACTCATGACCATTATCATCGTAGCTTTCTTCTAAGATAACGCCCAGCTCATACAAGGTGTTTTTAAATTGACCAGCCGTATAAGGCAGCGTCAAATCAAAGGTCGTCAAGGTACCGGTAAGCAGCTGCTGAACCGCAAGTGACAGCTCCTCCATTCCTAGATTTTGTCTAGATGACACATAGACGCGATTGGGCTGACCTTCGCTAGCGTAACCGATATGGGCAGGCTCATCTGTCAGGTCAATCTTGTTGTAGACGTTGAGCACGGGCACATCATTATCAATCTCTGCCAATACGTCTTTCACCGCTTGGATTTGCTCATGCATATCTTCACTTGATGAGTCGATGACATGTAGCAGTAAATCGGCTTCTAGCGTCTCTTCTAATGTGGCATGAAAAGATTCAACCAACTCATGCGGTAGGTGACGGACAAAACCTACGGTATCCACCAAAACCACACGACCAACACCCTGCCAGTCTAAGCGGCGTAGAGTAGGATCAAGCGTGGCAAACAGTTTATCCGCCGCATAGATGTTTTCATCGACCAAGCGGTTAAATAAGGTAGATTTTCCCGCGTTGGTATAACCGACGAGTGAGATAGTCGGTACGTCAGATTTCTGCCGACGGGCTCGACCTTGGGCACGGGTTTGGCGAACTTTTTCCAGTTTGGTTTTGAGCTGGTTTACCCGTGTTTGCAATAAGCGACGATCCGTTTCAAGCTGAGTTTCACCCGGTCCACGCAAGCCGATACCCCCTTTTTGGCGTTCCAAATGCGTCCAACCACGGACCAAACGTGTCGACAAATGGTTCAACTGCGCCAGCTCTACTTGTAGCTTACCTTCATAAGTACGCGCACGCTGGGCAAAGATATCTAAAATCAAACCGGTACGATCGAGTACACGGCATTGCACCACCGATTCAAGGTTACGCTCTTGTGACGGCGATAAACTGTGATTGAACAAAACGATATCAGCGTCATGCTCACGAACCAGTTCAGCGATTTCTTCCGCTTTACCACTACCAACGAAGAATTTGGCATCGGGTCTTTGGCGTGAGCCAGTAACCAACGCCAAGCGATCAGCCCCTGCTGAATCTGCCAGTAGCTCAAACTCGTTAAGATCGTCAGGATCTTGAATTTGGCGGATGTCTAAATGTACGATAATGGCGCGTTCGCCACCTTTATGTTTGTCAAAATAATCCAAAGAGTATCACCTATTAATAAAGTAAATAAATCGCTATTATCCATTCAGCTAGCTTTGATATAACGTTCATATGACCCTCTATATGTGGTCTTATCACTTGATATTAAAGGGTATTCGCATAATTTGCGATGACTTTATGTTACAGCCATTATCGTTGCAAATTTTCAAAGTTCTTAATACCCAGTATATAAACGAACATATGGAGTAGCAGCTCACAACACTGAGTGAACAAACTATCACTGAGCATCAGAATTTTGTTATACTTAGCTCGTTTTTTCACTATCCAAAAACTAGACATTCAATTATGAGGGACGAAGATGAGCCAAGCTAAGTCAGGCTTTTCACTCAGAAAACAATTGGGTCGCGGCAAACAGATTGCCGGTATGACCACGACGATCGCTGGAGGGCTACGCGCCGCTCAGCGGATTGGTGCCTTTAAACAGCCACCACGCGAAAAGCTGCCACGCTATATTCAAGCGTTTTGTCGCAAGATGGCCGGCTCATTTGGGGTAAAGGTCGTCGAAGTCGAGCCAGTACAACAGCATCATGGTCTATGGGTATCCAATCATGTGTCATGGATGGATATTCCGGTTGTGGGCACGGTGAGTCCGGCTTTTTTCTTATCTAAAGCAGAAATCGGTGAGTGGCCAGTATTTGGCAAGTTGGCTCATGCGGCAGGCACGGTGTTTATTCAGCGCGGTTCCGGCGATGCAGGCTCGGTGGCAGCGCAGATAGCCAGCTTTTTGGCGAAAGGGTTTTCGGTGGTATTCTTCCCAGAAGCGACCACCACAGATGGCAAGAAAATCAAGCGCATTCATGGTACCTTGTTACAAGCAGCGATAGATGCAGATGTACCGGTCCGCCCCATTGTTATCGCTTATGTCAATAAGGACGGTACGCTCAGCGAAGCACTGCCGTATTATGGCAAGCTGACGATGACAGAGAGCCTAAAAAAAGTGCTTGATACTAAGGATGTGACCGCTTATGTATTGCCGCTAGAACCAATAGATCCGAAGGGTCTAAATAAGAGCTCAGTAACTGACTTGCTACAAAAACGTATGCAAGAAGGCTTGGCTGAGCTACACACACGGGTGTTAACCACCGACCCTAAGGCATAATTTTCTAAAGTATAAGCATCTAAAGCATCGCTTGTTAAATTAGAAAATCAGCCAAAAAAAGGCGCAAATCGCAGTGATAATGCTAGCGATTTGCGCCTTTTGCTTTTGATGTAAATACGCTAACTTATAAATACCTTAGTCGCAATTTATGACAGTATGATTTGTATCAGACCAACGTTCGCATTGAATTAACTTAACTATCAAATTAATAGGTCAAGATAATAAACTAAGGTGACGGATTGGGTTGCTGGGTATGTACCGCTTCAATCGCGTCTAGTACGTCTGAGCTTAAGGTCAAATCGATGCTGTCAATATTCGATTTTAATTGCTCAGTACTGGTCGCCCCAATAATATTACTGGTCACAAATGGGCGTGAATTGACAAAAGCTAGCGACATTTGCGCCATATCCAAACCAGCATCAGAGGCAATCTTGGCATACTGTACGGTGGCTGATTTTGCTTGCTCGTTCACATAGCGGGCAAACCGATCATACATAGTGAGACGTGCACCTTCAGGGCGTTTACCATCGAGATATTTGCCAGATAGTACACCAAAGCCAAGCGGTGAATAAGCAAGCAGACCAACATTCTCACGATGCGCAATCTCTGCCATATTGACTTCATATAAGCGGTTCAGCAGGCTATAAGGGTTTTGCACAGTAATGGGTGCTATCAAATTATTCTTCTCAGCTTCCCACAGATAACGCATCAGACCCCAAGCCGTGTCATTCGATAGCCCATAAGCGCGAATACGACCTTTTTTGATCTCGTCATTTAACGCTTGAATGGTCTCTAAAAAAGGCGTCAAACCCTCCAATGATTGCGCTGCCATCTCTTCAGTATAACCGCGCTGACCAAAGAAGTTCGCTTGGCGTTCGGGCCAGTGTAATTGGTAGATATCGATATAGTCGGTTTGCAAACGCTCAAGATTGCCATCGATGGCGCTACTGATATCTTTTGCGGTATAACGTGTCTGTCCGTCGCGTAAAAAATCCATCGGTGATATTTTACTGGCCAAGACGACTTTATTACGCTGCTTGGTTCTGTTAAACCATGTGCCCATAAAGCGCTCAGTATCGCCTTGCTTGTCTTTATCTGGCGGTGACGGATACATTTCAGCCGTATCCCAAAAGTTCACCCCTTCGCTGAGCGCCATGTCCATTTGCTCATGCGCTTGGGTCTCGTCATTCTGTTGCCCCCACGTCATGGTACCCAGACAAATTTTGGAAACGCCTTCATTAATTTGTGGCAGTTTTTGATATTGCATCTTTTTATCCTTGTTTTTATTCTAAATAAGGTTTTTACTCTAAAGCAATTTTTATACTACATTAGCTTGATACCAGTGACGCCCGGCGGTGTTACTTTAAATACTTTCACTTTGAACAAGACGGATTGACCGGCTAAAGGATGATTGAAATCTACTTCTATCTCATCGTCACTGATGGCACTAATAGTGCCGGGTAAGGTGTTTTTGCCTTTGTCCTCAAACTCTATCATCATGCCGATTTCAGGGTTGTCAGCGACCAGCGCAAACTGGGTGCGGCTAAAATGCTGAATATTGTCAGGGTTCCAATCGCCAAACGCTTGCTCTGGATCGAGGTGGGCAGAGCGTGTATCACCCGCGCGCAGGTTCATTAACACTTGCTCAAAACCGGGCAATAAGCTCTCGTCGCCAATGGTCAGCGTCACTGGCGCATCGCGGCTAAACGTTGAGTCAATCACTGTACCATTCTCTAGGGAGACTTCAAAATGCAGCTTTACAAGGCTGCCAAAAGTGATGCGTGTGTCTTCATTGGGATTGATAAATTGCGAGTCATTCATAGTCAAAAGCCATCTGTTGCGGGATTGGGAAGTCAGGTCAAAAAATTCATATAAGAAATGATAAGTATAAGAAATGATAAGCCATCTGAGAAAGGTTGTAAGCGTAAATAGTGTAACGCAAATAGTGTACTATATTTGGCAAGTCTAAATGAGGGTGGAAGCAACCATGGCAAATAAGCAACAAGGTCACATTAAGAAGTGGCAAGATGATAAAGGCTTTGGCTTTATCGATACTGAGCAGGGCGACTTAGTATTCTTTCATATTAATGAGTTCAAAGTGCGCCGTCGCCCTGAAGTGGGTGAGCAAGTCGTCTTTACGCTTGGGCAAGACAATCAAGGGCGGATGCAGGCAAAAGACGTACAAGAGCTGAGCTTTGTACAGCAGAAAATGGCACAAAAGAATCAGCAAATCCGTCAGCGTAATGCAAAACGTAGTCATCAAGCGGAGTTTGAAGCTGGACAAAAGAAACGGCTGTTCCTCGGCGTTGGATTTTATGGCGTTTTAATTTTATTGGTGGTCATGAATAAGCTAAACTGGTTAGTACTTGCTTGGTATGTAGTATTAGGGGTTATTACTTATGCAATGTACGCTAAGGACAAGGCTGCTGCGCAAAGTGGCGCTTGGCGTACGCCTGAGTCGACCTTGCATCTGTTAAGTGCGCTAGGTGGTTGGGTAGGGGCGCTATTGGCTCAGACGTATCTGCGCCACAAGTCACAAAAGCCTGAATTTCGCGTTACCTATTATTTGACCGTTGTCATTAATATGGCAGGCTTGCTGTTTTTATTATCAGGTGGTGGGTTAGAGACCGTGACTGATTTACTGTCAGTGTCTCTGTAAATAAAACTAAAACATTAGGCATAAATAAAACATGATATTTTCCCGGGATTTGAAACATATAAAGTCAAATTATCACTTTAAACTAAGAACGATATTAGATTTCATCAATGAAATAGATATTTATATAGAAAAGAACCTTGATGAGATTAAAGAAGCTGGCCTTCCTTCTGACCCTGAAACTACGTCAGAAGGAGAGAAGTTAAGAGACTTTTTTATTCAAGCTTTAGATAAGAGTAATAATAAGAAGGGTGAAGGTAAATTCAAGGTTACATCGCCAGCATTGTCTAAATTTATACTAGTTTTCATTAAACAAATGAAATACAGTCAATTTTTAAATGAAATGACGCTGTCATATTTGATTGCATGCCAAGAAGCAATGTTTAAGGATTATTTGCAGTGTATTTTAATGAATAATACTAACTGTCTTAAGTCAGGAAAGGACAAACTTTCATATGATGAAATTTTAAATTTTGATAGTATGGACGAATTGGTTAAAAGTATAGTAAAAAAAACAGTTGATAGTATAGGTTATGGCAGTACCGAGGATATCGCTAAATACTATCTCGAAAAATTCAACATAGAATTTAAAGACTTTCACGGCTGGAAGATAATTGTTGAATCAAGTTTACGAAGAAATCTAGTTATTCATAATAAAAGTTTAGCAAACGATAGTTACTGTAGAAGGTTTAGTGAGTTTAGCGTAGATGATAAGATTGACATTAGCGGTGAATACATTAAGGGAGTTGCAGAAAATTTAATAGAATTTAATGAGTTTTGTCTTTTTACAATAAGTCAAAAATTTGGGATAGAAACGTAGAGTTTAGGGTAAACAAAAAAAGGCGCGTTACGACTGCGTAACCCACCTTTTTAATTTATAAATCGAATTAACATCTCTAGCTACATGCGTTTATGACCGTGGCATTTCACGCTTCTTTTCCAAAAACAGCATATCGATGACAATCAATAATACACCGATAGAGATACCAATATCTGCGATATTAAAAATCGGATAATGCCAAACATCAGCATAATGCACATGGATAAAGTCAATCACATGACCATGTAACAAACGGTCGATCAAATTACCAAGCGCACCGCCCAATACTAAGGCCAGTCCGATAGAAAGCAGCTTGGCTTTTCGCGGCGCTTTAACCAAATAGCCGATCAAGAATAATGACATTAATAATGCCAATCCGGAAAAAAACCACTTTTGCCAACCGCCAGCATCAGCCAAAAAGCTAAAAGCCGCACCGTAGTTATAAGCCAACGTCCAATTGAGGAATGGCTCAATCACGGGTACTGGCTCATGGAAAGTCAGGTTGGTTTCAGCCAGCCATTTCGTGCCTTGATCGATGATAAGTACGACCAGCGACAGCAAATACCATACAAAAGCACGACTGCCATTAGCAATCATTTTTGGCGTTTTGGTCAAGCGACTTCTCGGCGTCGTTGAGTTCCCTATTGTTGCATGCGCAGGTTTAGGCGAATTATCGACGTCAGTAGGTGGCAGATTGTTTTTTGATGAATTAGGCATAGTGGCGCACCTCGCCATTGCCTGCGACATTGGTGACGCAGCGGGCACATAGTTCAGGGTGTGCGCTATCGGTACCGATGTCATTACGGATATGCCAGCAGCGTACACATTTAGTGCCAGTCGCAGCGCTAATATTGACTATTAAATCTGCCGTTTCTTTGGTGCTGTTTTCGGCTTGCTCTGCTGTGTCATTCTGATTAGCAGCAGGAGCATCACTCATCGGCTTCAAGGTTGCATTACTAGTAATCAACACAAAGCGCAGTTCTTCATCGAGCTTGGCTAAGCTTTCATACATCGCCCCATCAGCATATAAATCAACGTCAGCAGATAAGTTGGCATTGATGATTTTTTCACCGCGCGCCGTTTCGATATGTTTATTAACGATATCTTTTGCCTGCATGATACGTTGCCAATCATCGGTACTGATGGCGCTTAGCTCAAATTCTGGGAAGGTATACCATTCTTCGGTAAACACATAACCTGCTTCATTGCCATTTTTACCTTGCAATACCTCCCACGCTTCTTGCGCGGTAAACGACAAAATAGGCGTAATCCAGCGAATTAACGCTTGGGCAATATGATAAATAGCCGTTTGCGCAGAGCGACGTGGCTGTCCATCAGTCTGGGTGGTGTACTGACGGTCTTTGATGATATCTAAATAAAAGCTACCCAAGTCTTGTGAGCAAAACGCGGCAATAAGTTGTGTGACTTGATGGAAGTCCATTGCATCATAGGCGTCGATGATTTGTGCTTGCACTTTTTGCGTACGCTCAATGATGAACTTATCAAGGCTGACGAGCTCATTGATATCAACGCTATTGGTGGCTGGATCAAAGTCATCGGTATTGGCAAGCAAGAAGCGCAGGGTATTACGGATGCGACGATACATATCGATTGCACCTTTAAATACTGTTTTGCCCGCGCTCATCTCATAACGATAATCGCTCGACGCAATCCACAAGCGCAGCATATCCGCGCCTGTTTTATTAATTTCTTCTTGCGGGGTGATGATATTGCCCAGTGATTTACTCATTTTGCGACCGTTTTCATCGACCACAAAACCATGGGTTAAGACTTGTTTAAATGGTGGGCGTTCGTACATGGCCTCAGAGGTCAATAGTGACGTCTGGAACCAACCACGATGTTGGTCAGAGCCTTCCAAGTACAGATCAGCAGGATTGGTTAATTCATCGCGCTGCTCAAGGACGGCAAAATGCGTCGTGCCTGAGTCAAACCAAACGTCTAAGGTGTCGGTAGATTTATCATAATCAGCCGCTTCTGCACCTAAATAATCCTCACAGCTGGCATCAAACCAAGCCTCAACACCGCCAGCATCGATATTTTTTGCGGCAGTTTCCATCAGCGCAGGAGTATTAGGATGCAACTCACCCGTTTCTTTATGAGTGAAAAAGGCAATCGGTACGCCCCAAGTGCGCTGGCGTGAGATACACCAATCTGGGCGACCCGTCATCATTGATTCGATACGGTTTTGCCCCCATGCTGGCGTCCAGTTGACCGTTGGGATATCCGCAAGTGCACGCTCACGCAGATCTTTGGCTTCCATACTGATAAACCACTGCGGCGTGGCGCGGAAGATAATCGGCGATTTATGACGCCAGCAATGCGGATAGCTGTGCTCAATCTTGGTATGGCTAACGAGATGACCGTTATCATGTAAGGCAGCGATGATTTTTGGATTGGCTTTATAGATGTGTTCACCAGCAAACACCGCTGCGCTTTCTAAATAAACGCCCGTACCACTGACAGGGTTTTCAACAGGTAAGTTGTACTTTAGACCAACGATATAATCGTCGAGACCGTGACCCGGTGCCGTATGGACTAAGCCAGTACCGCTATCAGTGGTCACATGATCGCCCAAGATAAGCGGCACTTGACGATCTTCAATCAATGGATGTTGGGCACGTAGACCTTCAAGCTCGCGTCCTGATACGATTGCTAATACACCTTCATTGCTGAGTTTAAACTCAGTCAGTGCGCTTTCAACCAAATCAGTTGCTAATAGGAAGTTACCTTTTTCAGTCGCCACCACACTGTAGTCATGCTCAGGATGTACGGCGATGGCTTGGTTGGCAGGTAACGTCCAAGGTGTTGTGGTCCAAATAACGGCTGCGATATTACCGTCGATTTTGCTCAATGCGGCAACCTTTTCGGTATCGAGTACATCAAAGCTAACGTAGATAGCATCTGAGACTTTATCTTGATATTCCACTTCGGCCTCAGCCAGCGCAGAGCTACAGTCCAAGCACCAGTTGACGGGCTTCATACCGCGGGTCACATGACCGTTTTCATGAATCTTGGCAAGTGCGCGCACGATATTGGCTTCTTGATGGAAGTTCATCGTCAGATAAGGGTTGTCCCAATCACCAAACACGCCTAAACGCTTGAAGTCAGCCTTTTGTAGTTCAATTTGTGTGCTCGCATACTCACGGCACAGACCACGAAATTCAGTCGCAGACACTTTTTGACCAACTTTGCCGACCTTGGCTTCGACCTTTTGCTCGATAGGTAGACCATGACAATCCCAACCGGGTACATAAGGCGCATCAAAGCCTGACAAGGTTTTTGACTTCACGATAATGTCTTTTAGGACTTTATTGACCGCGTGACCTAAGTGAATCTGACCGTTGGCGTATGGAGGGCCATCGTGCAAAATGTATTTGGTCGCACCTGTACGCGCCTGACGAATTTTGCCGTACACATCATCCGCTTCCCATGCAGCCAGCCAATCTGGCTCGCGTTTGGCAAGGTTTGCACGCATCGCAAAAGGCGTGTCGGCAAGGTTTAGCGTGTCTTTATAATCTTGGCTTGGTGTATCAGTGCTTTTATCAGTCATAGAAGGCGTCTTTTAAAATGAGGGTTAGAGGTTGCGTTTGAAATTCAGGCTTAAGGTTAAATATAATATGGGGTCAAATATTTGATAATCGATGCTAGCCTTTTGCTTAGAAAACGTTGCTTATAACGTGTTGCTTAAAAGATATAGCTTATAACGTGTTGCTTATAAATAGTTACGTCCATCATAAATGCTAATGAGACGATTGCAACAAAAAATATTTTTAACAGAATAATTAGAAAAGTGAATATGATAACGGCAGCTATTATATGACAAAATGGGTAGGGTAAAAAGAGCTGACCAGTATCGTCCTGTTTTTAACTAAAACCAATCATTGATGTCAGCATAAATACTTTGTCCATTAAAGCATAGGTCTGGCAAGTTTGATTGTCTATTTATTAGATTATACCTAACTGGCTAAGCGCTAAAAAACTTCTGACAACCACAAGCGTAATCTAAGCGACCAGAGTGGTTGAATACCGGTCAGCCCTTGCGTCATCTCGCCATCTTTTAGAACCACATAAGAAGGCGTGACTTGTCCTTGCCAATCGGCAAATATCTCACCTGCTTGATCGTTGACCGTGGTAAAGCGGTAACTATTTTCATTAAGGTAGCGGTGCAGCTCTTGATCTGAGCCAGACTTAATCGCAATGGTAACCACTGGATAATTATTTGCCGCTGCAAGCTTGTCTATCGTCGGTGAGGTCACACGACAAATCGGGCACCAAGTCCCCCAAAAGTATATCAGGGCCGGTTTATCCTCACTCAGCGCTGCTAAGTCAATGCTTTGACCTTGATAGTCGGTCAATTGCAGTTGCGGATTGGCTGGCATGACCGGTTGTCGCCACCAATTGACTGCGCTATAAATCACCGCAAATATCAAGCCATATAACAGTATGGTCTTAACTATCGACAACGTTCTTTGCTTCGACGTCTTTTTAGGTGTCTCAATTATCTTTTGGCTATCAGTCGTCATAGTGTCTGCTTTTTTTGCTTTGGCATAGTCAATCCCCTATAAATTAGATACGCTGTCAGGCTCGCTCAGTCTACTATATATAGTCAGAGCACTTTTAAACCGCTACGGTGTTACCCGCCCTAGAGGTACTCAATGTACTATCTGCGGTCGGTCGCCTTGTAGCGATTCTAAAATTCCTTGACTATATAGTACTTTCATTCGCCTTCCTTACATCTAAATTATCTTGAACCAGCGATAGATAAAAATAAACGGCTGAATAGTCAGCCGTTTATTAAAGTATTTTGTTAGAGGGTTTTTTTATACGAATCGCCTAAGGCTTTTGCGCGCGATTTTGTAATGGATCACCGATGAGGACGCTACCTGAATTTTCACGACGCTCTTCGTCGGTTAATTTACTCGCTGGAATTTTGGCTTTTTTCTTCCATTTTAAGCTAAATAAGTCATCACGGCGATCAAGCAAGTTATGCACCGAGCCTTCGTTACGGACATGAGTGAGCTTATCCAAATTCACATCTGAGAAGAAGACCATTTCGGTATTGGCTGTCGTTTCTGCCATAATCGCATCATGCGGAAAAGCAAAATCAGAGGGTGAAAAAATAGAGGACTGTGCGTATTGAATGTCTAAGCTTTCAACTTGCGGTAAATTACCCACTGAGCCGCATATCATCACATAACACTCGTTTTCAATGGCTCGTGCTTGGGCGCAGTGACGCACCCGCAAATAGCCGTTTTTGGTATCTGTCCAAAAAGGCACGAACAAAATATCCATATCGTCAAGCGCCAACAAGCGTGCAAGCTCAGGGAACTCAATGTCATAGCAGACTAAAATCCCAATACGACCCGCATCGGTATCGAATACTTTGACCTCGTCGCCACCTTCGATGACCCATGCGCTACGTTCATGCGGGGTAATATGAATCTTGCGCTGCTCTTCAACCGTCCCATCGCGGCGGCAGAGATAACTGACATTGTATAGTGTATCGTCTTCGTCCAATAATGGCATAGAGCCGGTGATTACATTGACGTTATAGCTGACTGCCAGATGCGAGACTTCGTTTTTGAACCATTCGGTATAACCGGCTAAAAAGCGAATGGCCACGTTTTGATCCGTGGATTCACACAGACCCATCAATGGCGCGTTAAAAAACTCTGGTAAGCAAGCAAAGTCTGAGTTGTAATCCGCCATAATATCAACGAAGAACTCCACTTGTTGTAGCAGCTCCTCAGGCGATTCAACCTCACGCATTTGCCACTGAATACCACCGATACGCACCTCTGATTTACGGGTGTTTGGCTTATAGTCTTGCGGCTCATAATAAATGTTGGCCCATTCAAGTAGCGTCGCAAAACCTTTAGACTGAGCATCATCTGGCAAATAGGCCGTCAAAATACGTTTAACAATAAAACCGTTGGATAATTGGAAAGATAGGGCAGAGTCGTGGATTTCACGTGACTCGACCGCATCGATATATTCGCCAGGGGTCAGGTCTTTGTGGTTATGATAATTAGGAATGCGACCACCGGCCAAGATGGCTCGGAAGTTTAACTGGCGGCACAGCTCTTTACGCGCATCATAAAGACGACGACCCAAACGGTAGCCACGATATTCAGGGTCAATTAGAGCATCCAAGCCATAAATAGCATCGCCTTTTGGATTGTCTCTAATGATTTCTTTGTGCCCAATCAGGTCATCATAGGTATGCGGGTTAGAGAACTTGGCATAATCAACGCGCATCGATAGCACGATACCAATCAATTGATCGTGGTCAAATAGGGCAATCTGTCCCTCTGGAAACGCATCAATCAAAGTATGAATAGTAGTCTTCGACCATGCACCGCCCAAGTTCACATACACGCGATCCATCAAGGCTTTTAACTGCGGATAATCTTTTTTCTTAATCTCAGCAATCGTGAGGTGAAAGTCGTCTATTTTTTCGATTTTACTCATAAGGTTCCTGTCTTCGCTGTCAATAAATGTCGTAAAGTTAACGCTGTATGCGCGGTAATAGCCATAGTTATCAGTAGAACTAAAAACTTTTGTGTAACAAAGGCGATAAAAATATTCCAATCGACTTATATAATCGTTACAATAATTTATCTTTTTATTTACAATGAGTTATAAAGACCACATCTCATATCAAAGATTTTGATAAGGGTTTTTCGTAGGTTTGCAAGCGTCTCTATTCAAGAATACTGACCTCATTAGTAGCTGTATCAATCGTACTTGAATAAACTACCTCTGTTCTACTAGTGCCCAAGTTCTGTCACATCTCTTATTATTTCTGGCTAGTCCCAGTTTGGCTTATTACTGCTGATTTCGATAATCATCATACCAAGGTAGCGGATCAATGACAGTCCCACGTAGTAAATATTTGCTACGTTTTTGTGAGTCGCTATCTCTGCTTAGCTTAGAATGAGTTTGGAATGAGCTTGGACGTAGTCTTTGTTTTTCTTGTTTTGTTTTGCGGCCTATGGGCGGCTTTTTAGGATTATTTTATGACGCCCTTAACGCGCACGGTCGACACATTAGAAACCGTAGAAGATTCCGCACTGATACAATTGGTGTATGTCAGCAGTATTACCCTCAGTGCACGGCTAAAAGCCTCAATATTCGATGAAGTAGAAGGTCATGCTCGCGATCATAATGAGCAGCATGGTATCACTGGTACTTTATGTTATGGCAATGGTCATTTTTTACAATGTATCGAAGGCAAGAAATCTGAGGTATTCGACCTGCAAAAACGCATTTTTGCGGATAGCCGTCACAAGAATATTGAAGTATTGCTATTGCGAGTCATCAATCAGCGCAGCTTTGTTGATTGGCGCATGCGCTTGTTGTTTTTGGAGCGTTGGTTATGGTCACCAGCGACCAAGAAACAAGCCGCGCAGTTGTCTCCTTTTTTACCGTTTACCCCGCATGGCTGGACTTCTGAGCGCACCGAGCAGTTTTTACAAATTATCAAAACCTTTGATACGCCGCCACATATAAAAGCCGCCGGTATTACTTACAATGCCTTGGGCAATATGTTTCGCCATATCGCGGCGCCGCACCAAGCGTTTTTAATCGTCCAAGGTTGTTTGAGTCTATTGTTGATGGTCGCATTGGTACTGCTTTATTTATCATAAACATCTTATAGATTAACTACTTTTACGCTTTTAATCTTTTATACAAGTGATGCATTGCCAGCTTAAGAGCAAAAAAGACGCTAAACTTTTCAGTCTAGCGTCTTTTTTATACCATAAAAATGGTTTACTTCCTGCTAAACCATCAATCAACAGACCCTAATCACATATCAAAAATCTTCCCACGGTTCATGATGTTGTTTGGATCAAATACTTTTTTGACTTCGCGTAAGTAATTAATCTCAGTTTCGCTGCGGCTATAGTGCAGATAAGGCTTTTTGGTCATGCCAACGCCATGTTCAGCAGAGACTGAACCGCCGTATTTTCGTACCGTCTCAAATACGTGTTTATTAACGATTTGACATTCTGCAAAGAAGTCATCTTTGCTCATATTTTCTGGCTTTAAGATATTCAGATGCAAGTTACCGTCACCGATATGACCGAACCAACACACTTCAAAGTCAGGGTAGTTGCTGCTGACGATGTGATCAATATCAGCGATAAACTCAGGTACGTAGCTTATCAGTACCGAGACATCGTTTTTATAAGGGGTAAATACTGAGATGGTCTCCGAGATATATTCGCGCAGCTTCCACAGCTCTTCCGCCTGCGCCAGACTCTGACTCATCACCCCATCGACGACCCAACCTTGTTCCATACAATGCTCAAATATTGCCATGGCTTTATCCATGATAGGCTCATACGGCGCTTCAAACTCGAGTAGCGTATAAAACTTGGTACGTGACTCAAACGGCTCTTGTACTTGGCCGTGCGCCATCAGCTTATCAATGGCCACATCATCAAAGAACTCAAACGCGGTCAAATCGATCTTTGCTTGAAAGGCTGATAGCACATTCATGACGTCGTTAAAGCTGTCCATGCCAAGTACCATGACGTTTAAGTCTTGCGGCTGACGCTCAAGCTTGATTTGCGCATGAGTCACTAAACCAAGCGTGCCTTCGCTACCGATAAACAACTGGCGCAAGTCATAACCGGTGGCATTTTTCACCATGCCGCGATTGAGCTGCAAGATATCACCTTTACCAGTGACGACAGTCAGGCCCATAATCCATTGACGAGTCATGCCATAACGAATTACCTTGATACCGCCCGCATTGGTGCCGATATTACCGCCCATTTGGCTAGAGCCAGCCGAAGCAAAGTCGACAGGGTAGTAGAGGTCGTTAGATTCGGCGAATTGTTGCAATTGCTCAGTCACCACGCCCGCTTCAATCTCGACTAAGCGATCAGCAGGATAGAATTTGCCGATTTGGTTCATCTTATCCATACTGACCACAATCTCACCATTGGCCGCGACCGCGCCAGCAGACAGACCGGTGCGACCGCCACTTGGCGTCAAGACAACATTGTGCTCATTGGCAAGCAAGACGATGGCTTGCACTTGCTCAGTGGTTTTTGGAAAGACAATGGCCGAGGCGGCAGGCGCGAAATGCTTGGTCCAGTCTTTGCCCCAATGTTCTAGGCTTTCGCTATCGGTCTTGATTTGGCTGGCGTCAAATTGATGGCTATCAAGCAGTGTGCGTAAAATAGTCTGCACGGCGTTGGTATTGTCATTGGTGTCAGGTGTAGGCTGGCTAGATAAAGAGGTCATGGTCAAATCTCGGTATGAACGTAGGCGCTATGCATAAAGGGGATTATTATATCGCTAAATGGATATAACGAAGCGGCTATAACTGTGTTTATATAATAAGAAGGTCGCGAATGTGGTTTTTAGTATTCATGAATATGCTTATTATATAATGAAATATTTGCGCGCGCATACATGGCATAAATAGTTAAAAAGACAGTTTAATAAACATTGAACATAATAGTTCACTATAGCATAAAAAGTTTTCAGGCTTGATATCCAATAATTCATCTAATCTGCTAACATCGACGTCGAATTTTGTGTAAGATATCCGGACTGTTTTCGTTTCATCCATCGTATAGTCAAAGCACTTGTAAATGGTTACGGCGTTAACCTCTCTAAATGTACTAAGTTGTACTATTTGCGCTCGGTTGCCTTGTACCCACTTTAAACTGCTTCGACTATAGATTATCCTTCAGATAATTTTATAAGACAATTATAGGACAGTTCTCATATGGCGTTATCACTACAAAAAGACAAAATCCGCTTTTTATTGCTTGAAGGTCTACACGACAATGCCTTAAAAATATTGACAGATGCTGGTTATCAAAACATCGAGAATATCAGTCATGCGTTAGATAAAGAAGAGCTGATCGAAAAGATCAAAGACGCTCACTTCATCGGTATTCGCTCACGCACCCAACTGACGCGTGAAGTACTGGAGCATGCGCACAAGCTGATTGGTATTGGTTGCTTCTGTATCGGTACCAACCAAGTAGACTTGGAAGCGGCTCGTGAACTGGGTATTCCCGTCTTTAACGCGCCGTATTCGAATACTCGTTCGGTGGCTGAGTTGGTATTGGCCGAAACCATCATGCTGTATCGCGGCATTCCTGAAAAAAATGCCACCGTACATCGCGGCGGCTGGGGCAAGTCTGCGACCAACTCGCATGAAGTACGCGGCAAGACCATGGGTATCGTCGGCTATGGCTCTATCGGCTCACAGTTGTCTGTGTTAGCAGAAAGTTTCGGTATGAAGGTCATTTATCATGACGTGGTGACCAAATTGCCATTGGGTAACGCCGTACAAGTCGGCAGCTTAGAAGAATTACTGTCGACCGCTGATATCGTGACCTTGCATGTTCCTGATGTGCCAAGCACCCGCTATATGATGAAAGCTGAGCAATTTGCGCATATGAAAGACGGTAGCTACTTTATCAATGCCGCACGGGGTACTTGTGTCGAGATTGATGATCTAGCAGCGGTATTAGAATCTGGCAAAATCTTGGGCGCGGCGATTGACGTATTCCCAAAGGAGCCAAAATCTGCTGACCAAGAGTTTGAATCACCGCTACGTAAATTCGATAACGTGATTTTGACGCCACATATCGGCGGCTCAACGCAAGAAGCACAAGCCAACATCGGTCTAGAAGTCGCAGAAAAATTCGTTCGATATTCAGATCAAGGTGATACCCTCACGGCAGTGAACTTCCCAGAAGTCTCTATTCCGTTTAAAGAAGGCTCACATCGTCTGTTACATATTCACAAAAACGTACCTGGCGTCCTCTCACAGATTAACCGTCTGTTCGCTGAGGCGCACATCAATATCTTGGCACAGAGCTTAATGACCGAAGGCGATGTTGGTTATTTGGTCATGGACGTAGATTACAACGACTCAAGCGCGGCGCTGGATCAGCTAAAAGACGTTGAAGAAACCATTCGCGTCCGTATTTTGTTCTAATAGATTACTCATAACGTTTCAGACTGACGGTATACTGATGGTATAAAAACACGTCTTAAAGTAAGTTAAGCGAAATAGCAGATGACCTTGGTGGTTGTCTGCTATTTTTTTATGTTGGGTATCGTTATAAGTATAGGGTCTAGATTGCTTTGTTTGATTTTACTGCGTTAGCGACCTTCGACCACGATTGTCCTACAAAAGTCCTAATGAGTGAGCAGGTTGAGACTGGTTAATATTGAATGAGCAAAACCATTGAACCATTTAAGACAAAACCATTTAAGACAAGAGCATGCAAAATAAAACCATACAAAATAAAGCCATGCAAAATAAGACGACAACCATAAAACTTAAAACCACAATGTGACAATACGATAACGGCTTAACTTATGACCACCACATTTTATACGATTGGACATTCGACCCGTAGTCTTGATGAGCTGATTGAGATGCTTCAAGCGGCTGATATCGAATTGCTCATCGATGTGCGCAGCTTTCCTCGTTCTCGTACCAATCCTGTTTTTAATATCGATACTTTTCCACAAGCGCTCAGTCAAGTTGGTATCAGTTATCAGCACTGCACCGACCTTGGCGGGCGACGTCCAAAACAAAGGCAGGTCGATGAGCAGATAAATGATTTATGGCGCGTGCAAGCTTTTCATAACTATGCAGATTATGCGTTGAGTGATACTTTTCAAGCCGCTCTCGACCAACTCATGCAACTGGGAAAAAAACAGCGTCTGACCCTGATGTGTTCTGAAGCAGTATGGTGGCGTTGCCATCGGCGTATTATTACCGATTATTTACTTCTGAGAGGCCATAGGGTGGATCATATCATGGGCGTTGGTCGCTTAGATCTTGCCAAACCAACACCAGGAGCTGAGCTAAATAGTCAAGACCAAGTGGTTTATCCAGCGGTATAAAAAAAGGGTTAAAAGAAGATACGCTGTTGGTCCCTTCTTTTAACCCTCATTTTCAATAAATCCGCATTTCTAATAGACGCTAGTGTCGTTAAGTGTTTGCTGATTTCTATTGTTTAGATTTAGCGTTTTCTTGCTGCTTTCGCGCTTCAATCTTTGCCGCTTTACGCTTTTCTATAACGTCCATCACATCGCTACCAATATGCGCTTCGCCGCGCTTTTTCGCCAGCTGCATTTGATGCTCGCGCTCACGGAATCGCGCTTTTTGCTCGTCAGTGGCTTTATCGATACAATGCGGGCAAGATTCGCCTTTGATATAAGCCGCACTTTGCATGTCATCTTGAGTAATGGGCATACGACAAGCGAAGCATTGCTCATAGCTGCCTTTTTCTAAGTTATGATTGACCGAAACCCGATTGTCAAAGACGAAGCAATCACCTTGCCACATAGAGTCGCTGACGGGCACTTCTTCGAGATATTTTAGGATGCCGCCTTCTAGATGATAAACCTCTTCAAAGCCTTGCTCGCGCAAATAGGCTGTAGACTTCTCACAGCGAATGCCGCCGGTACAGAACATCGCAACTTTTTTATGCTTAGCGGGGTCAAGCTCTTTTGCGACGTACTCTGGGAACTCGCGGAAGGTTTCGGTATTTGGGTTGACGGCATTTTGAAAGGTACCGATTTGCACTTCGTAATCGTTACGCGTATCAATCAAAATAACCTCAGGGTCTGAGATAAGCGCATTCCACTCGCTTGGTTTTACATAACGACCGACCGATTGCAAAGGATCGATATTTTCTACGCCCATTGTCACAATTTCTTTTTTTAGCTTTACCTTAGTGCGATAAAAAGGCTGGGCATCGGTATACGACTCTTTAAAGGTAAAGCTGCCGATGGCTTCGATACTGCGCAAATAATCTAAGACATTATCGATACCTTGGCGGCTACCAGAAATCGTGCCGTTAATGCCTTCAGCAGCGATTAACAAGGTGCCTTTGACGTCATTATCGAGCATGGTATTTAAGATTGGCTCGCGATATTGCTCAAAATCTGCAAAGCGCGTGAACTTATAAAGAGCGGCAACGACGATGTTATTGGTGACGCTATCGTAGGCTAGGGCTGACTTACTATCGGTCAGATTGGTATCCGCATTGCTATTTTGAATGGTACTCATATTTTTCTCCTGCTGGCTAGGTCGCAAACCTAGTGCGTTGGGTTAGCAGTCTGGTTCAAATAAACACGCTATTGTGTCATCCTCGCTTGATGTACTTTGGGTACAATCTGTGCTCGGCTTCCTTATATCGCATTTATTTGAAATAGACTTGGTTGGTTTAGAATGAGATATAACACTAGCGCAATTGTGGAATTGGCTAATGCGGGCGTAGTGTAGCAAATTTAGCGTAGATTTTGAATAATTTAATAGCTGATAGCATCGTTAAATACAGGCATCACTCATTAAAGACTCTTATTGAAGCGATAATAGTCTTTAGGCATTTATCCGATGAGTAGAGCTTGCTATAGTAGATGTTTGCTTATCATTTTGTTCTATTTATTTCATTGTAAAGGCGCTCATATGTCTCTGTTCCAATCTATCGTCATCGAAAAGTATGTCAGCGAACTTGATAACACTCAGTTAGAGACAGCATGGCAGACTTTTAGCCATTGTTTTTTAAACTTATCAAAGCAAGACAACATCCGCCTAAGTAAAGAAGAGCAGTATCAAGAAGGCTTTTTGCGTGACTTATTCGTCGATGTCTTTGGTTACACGCTAAATCCCAATCCTGACTATGATATAACGACAGAATTCAAAAACCAAACGGGCAGTAAAAAGGCTGATGGCGCGATACTCAAAGAGGGTCATGCTATTGGCGTGATTGAGCTAAAAGGTATGAATACCACTGACCTTAGCAAAATTGAGCAGCAAGCTTTTGGCTATAAAAACAATCAACCTAAGTGCCGCTATGTCATCACCTCTAACTTTCAAAAGCTACGTTTGTATATCGATAATGCGGTTGAGTTTATAGAGTTCAATCTATTCACTTTGGCTCAAGAGGACTTTGCATTACTGTATTTATTGCTCAATCGCGACAGCATCATGAACGATTTGCCTGCCAAGCTCAAGTCGGCATCATTGTCTCAAGAAGAAGCGATAACTAAGCAGCTTTATAAAGATTACTCGGTGTTTAAACGTGAATTATTCAATGATTTGACCACCAATAACCCAAGCGTAGACAATTTAGTATTATTTCAAAAGTCACAAAAATTACTCGATCGGCTACTGTTTATTTTCTTCGCTGAGGACAGTCATCTGTTGCCTGCCAACTTTGCAAAGGGAATCATCAGCGAATGGGAGAAGTGGAAATCGCTAAAAATGACTGTGCCTTTGTACGATAGGGTCAAAGCGTACTTTGGTTATTTGGATAAAGGTCATAAAGATGAGTATAGCGAGATATTCGCCTATAACGGTGGACTGTTCAGCACTGACGAGCTGCTGGACAGCGTCATCATCAGCGATGATATTCTACAGACCCATATCAAGATACTCTCCGAATACGACTTTGACAGTGAGGTAGACGTCAATATCTTAGGTCATATCTTTGAAAACTCATTATCAGAGCTTGATGAGGTAAAGGCGCAGCTGACAGGTGAGGTGGTAGATAAATCGCAAACCAAGCGCAAAAAAGATGGCGTGTTTTACACGCCAAAGTACATCACCAAATATATCGTCGAAAACACAGTCGGCAAGCTTTGTGAAGACAAAAAGTTAGCGTTAGCATTGAATGACGAAGATTATGAGCAAGATATTACTATTAATAAAAGCGGTAAAAAACGAAAAAAAACAGATAAGAGAATCGAAGAAGAAAAGGTAGCTCTAGATAGATTAAATGCGTATCGAGACTGGCTATTACAAATCACGATTTGTGACCCTGCGGTAGGGAGTGGGGCGTTCTTGAATGAGGCGCTAAACTTCTTAATCGCTGAGCATGAGTATATCGTTGAGCTAGAGACTAAGCTATTTGGTAGCGGTCTGGCTTACCCTGATATCGAAAACAGTATTTTAGAAAACAACTTGTTCGGGGTCGATATTAATGAAGAAAGCGTCGAGATTGCCAAGCTGTCACTGTGGTTACGGACAGCGCAGCCACGACGTAAGCTGAATAATCTCAATGATAATATCCAATGCGGTAACTCACTGATTGATGATGTAGAAGTCGCAGGCGATAAAGCTTTTAATTGGCAAACGGCATTCCCACAAGTCTTTGCAAAAGGTGGATTCGATGTGGTGATTGGTAATCCGCCTTATTTACGCATTCAAGGACTTCAAAGTGCTTATCCTGAAATGGTTAGCTATTATGAAAAGCAATTTGAATCTGCGATGGGGAATTATGATATTTATGTTTTATTTATTGAACGCTCTTTAGATTTAATTAAAGAGACTGGACAAGTTTCACTTATTTTACCGCATAAGTTCCTTATTTCTGAGTTTGGAGAAGGCGTCCGTAGATTACTGGCAGAAAACAAGCTTGTTGCAAGTTTATTACACTTTGAGGAACATCTAGTCTTTGAAGTAACGACTTATACTTGCATTTTAACGCTTAATAAAATGTCAAAAAATGAGCTACAATTTAGCTTTATCAACCCACAAAAAATCCAAGAAATGATTGAGTGGACAAGTTTGTCTTATGACGAATTGACTCATGAGAAATGGAATTTATTATCTGATACTGAAATTAATTTATTTGAAAAATTACATAAACAACCCTTAACCGCAAAAGATGTATTTTCCAAAATATTTGTTGGATTACAAACCAGTGCAGATAAGATTTTTCTGATTGATGGTCATATTGAAGGTAATTTAGTTAAAGGCTATTCAAAATCTTTAGGCTGTGAGGTTGAGATTGAAGCAGGTCTCATGAAACCTTTGTTAAAAGGACAGGACGTAGCAAGATATAAATCTCTAATAAATGAAAACTTTGTCTTATTTCCATATAGTATTGACTCTGATGGTAAAGCAAAATCAATGACTGAAAATGAAGTAGCCCAAAACTTCCCTTTGGGCTATCAATATCTTAAAGCCAATGAAGTAGAGTTAAGAGGACGCGAAAAAGGTCGTTTTAATGAACCAAATCAATGGTACTTATTTGGTAGAAAGCAAGGTATAAACGAGGTGGAACAGTCTAAAATTATTACTCCAGAGATATCTTTGGGTTGTAATATGAGTTTTGATGTTGGGTCTATGTATCATAATACTAAGTGCTATTCTTTTATTTTAGATAAGCCGTCTGATTTGGCATATAAGTTTTATCTCTCAGTTTTAAATTCAAAAATATTATGGTTTTTCCTGTCTAATACTGGCTATGTTTTACGTGGGGGTTACTTCACTTTTAAAACAAATTATTTATATCCTTTTCCATTACCTAAACTGCCTGATAATGCTAAATATTTTTCTCAAAAAGCCGATCTAATGTTATCGTTAAACGAGCAGTTGCAGAACTCAACTGGTAAGTTTGTTCGCACCTTGCAACGAAAATTTGATATCGACAAGCTGAGTAAAAAGCTAGAAAACTGGCATGAACTAACGTATTCAGAGTTCGTCAAAGAGCTGGCAAAAAAGAAAATTAAAATGAGCTTGGGTGATGAAGCGGAATGGGAAGAGTATTTTTTAGCCGAACAGACTAAAGCAAAGCAATTGATAGCAGAAATTGAACGTACCGACCGTGAGATAGATCAAATGGTCTATAAGCTATATGACTTAACCGATGCTGAGATTGCCATTATCGAAGCCAGTTAATGTCAGCATTTATCATTCTCTAAACACAAAAAATCCAGCTCAAAGGCTGGATTTTTATTTTCAAACTAAAGCTGTATGTTGCTAGATTTACTTGCTCTGAAACCAAGTATCGGCTTTACTACGAGCGCTAGCGATGTCTGAGCTTGATAAGTTCAATGCCAACTGACCGATTTTACCGCGTGCTTTGTTACGTACTTTTTCATCAAGCATGCCGTCACGGGCAGCCAAATCGTACCATTTATAAGCATCAACTAGGTTCTTTTGCTTTTCATCTAGCAAGGCAAGCGTATAGCTGGCACGGTTATCGCCGCGCATTGCCGCTTTTTCTAGCCAAACACGAGCTTGTTGTAGGTTTGGTTGGACACCTTCACCGCGCAAGTACATGATGGCAAGATTCAACTGAGCAGGGGCAACACCTTGTTGAGCCGCTTTGGTATACCACTGGATCGCTTGCTGAGTGTTTTGGGCAATCCCTTCACCTTTTTGCAAACGTTTGGCTAAGTAAAACTGAGCGTGATCGTTGCCTTGTGCAGCACGATTAGACAATTCACTGACAGGCATTAGCTCAAAACGTGAGGTATCAAGTGGCACGTTTGATATTAACTCAGCGTTGGCAAGGCCGGCACAAGAAAACAAGGCAGTAAATAACGCAGCTTTTAATAATTTCATAGCAGCTCCAAAATTAGGCAGTTAATAAGCAAAAAGAGTTGTACCGCTAAACATTGTCTCGCTAAAGACAGTTAGACGGTGATAACAATTAGGTGAAATCTTGCGATATGAACTTACCTAATTATTAGCAATTTAAATAGTTGTTGAGTATAGCCGTTACCTTTAGTCGGACCGATAAACGGTTAAAATAGAGGTGTGACTGACACTATTTCGCTAGCTTAACACCCAAACTTACGAAACTCAAATACTAATTACACGATTTAATCCTCATCACTACCTTAGTGTCCTTAATAAAATCATAGAGTTACTAAGAGATAATAAAGAGTTAACAATGTATTAAGGTCTAAAAACGTGCGTAATGGCTATTTTTAGATAGTTTCAAAGGGGCGTAAACCCTTATTGTTGTAGGTATTATTGTGCTGGTTTTTGTTTGGTCACACGGTAAATAGCGACGTCTGCCAGCAGATTTGGCGCTTGGCGTATCAAGGCTTTCATGAGCGGTGTGTGACCTTTTTCCGAATCACTAACGGCAAAGCGGTTGATGATATGGATGTCATACTTGGCACAAAGCTGCTCAAAGTCTTTAAAGGTACATAGATGAATATTTGGCGTGTTATACCATTCATAAGGCAGCGCTTCTGAAACGGGCATCATGCCTTTAAGACCCAGATGCAGGCGGTTTTGCCAATGCGCGAAGTTAGGGAAAGTGATGACGGCCTCGCGGGCGACTCGCAGCATATCGAGTAATAGTACGTCTGGCGACTTAACCGCTTGCAGCGCCCGTGCCATGACCACGGTATCGAAGCTATCATCAGCGAAACGTGCGAGACCGTCATTAAGATCTTGCTCAATGATGGACAACCCTTTGGCGATGCCATCATTGATTTTTTCTTCGTCAATCTCAAGTCCGTAACCAGTGACGCCGCGATGCTGTTGCAAGTGCGCCAGCAGCTCACCATTGCCACAGCCTAAATCCAGCACATGTGACTGCGGGGCAATCCAGCGCTCGGCCAGTTGATGATCCATTCTCATGAGCGCACTCCTGTTTGCTGACGACTGTTTTTCGTCTGGCGGTTTTTAGCATGGCTATCTGTGATAAATGGCGCGGTCAAAAATCCTCTAACGGCGCCCATATAACGGGGAATATCAAATAAGAAAGAGTCATGACCATGTGGCGCATCGACATTGATATAGTTGACAGGTTTGCCAGTCGCCATCAAGGCATCGACAATCTCTTGTGAGCGCTCAGGAGCAAAGCGCCAGTCGGTGGTAAACGACACCACTAAGTACTGACACTGAGTGTGGGCAAAGGCCGCTTTGAGCGCCGCTAATTCTTGCTGACGATCGTTTTCAGTGTCAGTTTGAGTTTCGCTGTCAGTTTCATCGCCAGTTGCTAAGTTATCAGTTGCTAAATTATCAGTTGCTAAGGTAGCTTCAAGCGCATGCTGTGCCGCTTGTTTGGTCGCATTTTTAGTCGTTTCGACAGACGCCGCGATTGAGTCGTCAAGTAGCGATCCAGACTCCGACGGATTTGTAGAGTCTACTGATGGTGCTGTTGACTGGGTTGATGACTGCCCTGACAGATAGCCACGCGTTGGATCAAAATAATCCAAAGCTTTGGTCATCAGCAAATAAGTATTGGCATCGAAATTTTCGCTAAAGCGTTCGCCTTGATAGCGAAGATAGCTTTCAACCTGAAACTCGACATCATAGCCATACATAAATTTGCCAGATTTTAAATCACGACCAAATTTAGCCTTCATCGCATCATCGGTCAAATAGGTGATATGACCAACCATACGTGCGAGGATCAGTCCGCGACGAGGGTAGGTGCCAGCTTGTAAATAGCGTCCATCCTTAAAGTCGGGGTCAGACAATATGGACTGACGTGCGACTTCATTAAAGGCAATATTCTGGGCAGAGAGTTTGGGCGTACTGGCAATGACCACGCAGCGTTTTAAACGATTTGGATAGTCGACCGACCATTGTAGTGCTTGCATACCGCCCATTGAGCCACCGATGATGGCATGCCAGACGTCAATGCCCAAGCGATCTGAGAGCATGGCTTGGGTTTTTACCCAGTCTTTGATGGTAACCAACGGAAAGTCAGGGCCATAGACCTCTGCTTCGCTAGTGTTATCTGCTTGTTTTGCATTGACACTGTCAGGATTAATCGTCGTTGGACCAGTAGAGCCAAAACAGCTGCCAATATTATTGAGACATACCACATGAAAGCGGTTGGTATCGATGGCTTTATTGGGGCCAATCATATTGTCCCACCAGCCGGCCTTTTTATCATCGGCACTGTGCAAACCTGCTGCGTGATGGCTGCCGGACAAGGCATGACAGATTAATATGGCATTTGATTTGTCGCTATTAAGCGTGCCATAAGTCTCTACCATTAAGTCAAATGAGGGCAGGGTGCGGTTGCACTCCAAGGTCAAGGGTTCGGCAAAATGGAAGTTCTGTGGTGTGACGATTCCAACTGAGCCAACGGTATCGACTGAGCTATCCACATAAGCGTGATCTTTTGGGGAGTGGTCACTGGTACTATCAGGACGTGCGTTCAAAGCTACCTCGCAAGACGACAATTATCAATTATCAATAAAAAAATAGGATGGCAATATGCTTGCCTATTGTATGGCGATGCGCGGATGAGCACAACCTTCGAGTTGAGTCTTTCGAGCGCAGTGACCATCCAGTGCGTATCAAATTGTATTAGTGTGCTTTTACCACGCGCTATCGATCTATAAAATGCTACACTCATAACGCAGTCATTCAATAATGACTTAATAATCTTTTACCTCATATTCTTCTTTAATTAACCTAATAATAAATAATACTCTATGAAACCTAAATTGCCCCCACGTATTGCCGTTTTATTGGTCAACCTTGGTACGCCTGATGAGCCGACAGCGCCTGCGGTACGTCGCTACCTCAAACAATTCTTATCAGACCCACGGGTGATTGAAATCCCAAAATTCCTGTGGGCGATTATCCTAAATCTGTTTGTGTTGCCAAGCCGTCCTAAACGGGTGGCAGAAGCTTATGCCAGTATTTGGGATGGTGACTCGCCAATGCGCAATATCCTGAACCAACAAGTGGCGATGTTAGATACGCGTTTGGCTGAGCAGGTTGCACCATTTCGTGTTTCTGTCCATTCTGCAATGAGCTATGGCAATCCAGGTTTGCCCGATGTGATGGACAAACTGCGTAGCGAAGGCGTTGACCACTTTGTGATGTTACCCGTATTTCCACAGTATTCAGCGACTTCAACGGGTGCAGTGTACGATGCCATTACTAAATGGTCGCTAAAGCAGCGTAACTTGCCTAATATTACGATCGTTAAAGACTACTTTGCGCATCCTTTATATATAAAAGCATTAGCGGATAGTATTCGCCGCTTTCAAGCGGTACATGGCAAACCTGACAAGCTGATGTTTAGCTTCCACGGTATTCCGCAGCCGTATATGGATAAAGGCGACCCTTATCCTAGACGTTGTAAATGTACCGCAGCGCAAGTCGCGCACGAGCTTGGTCTAAAAGATGACGAATGGATTATTAGTTTTCAGTCACGCTTTGGTAAGCAAGAGTGGGTTAAGCCTTATACCGACGTCATACTCGATGAATGGGCTAAATCAGGTGTAAAGTCAGTACAAATTCTCAGTCCAGCGTTCTCAGCGGATTGTCTAGAAACGTTGGAAGAATTGGCGATTGAGAACCGTGAGAACTTTCTTCATGCTGGCGGGCAAGAGTATCACTATATTCCAGCGCTGAATGCCGATGAGGCGCACATAGATTTGTTAGAAGCTATTAGTGCGCCATTGGTCAAAGGTTGGGCAGGCACTTTGGATGGTTGGGCTTAAACGATTGTATTTATTAAACCATAAAAAAATACCGAACATCGTGTTCGGTATTTTTTTGTCTAAACCGTTATCCTAAAAATCATCATCGTTACTACGTTCAGCGGCTTCTCTATCAGCGATATCCATCGCATCTGGATAATCACTGTCATCTAAATTGTCTTGAACCAATACTTCATCGACGCGCGATTCATCGATATTTTGACGATGCATGGGCGTCAATCCTTGCGTTGCATCTGTGCCGACTTCCGAATTGTCAAAGCCCGCGCTATTATCAATGACATCATCATTATCGATGGTATGTAGCATGGGATTGTCTAAATCAACTTCTTGGCTGTTATCATTGATGTCGGTATCACCTTGGATATGATCCATCTCTTCTGGTAACGGCGTTTTTGAATGGTCCATAAGGGTTTCCTTGTTATTAATGGTTATTATTGATGGTTATAAATGGTTATGGTTGATTTTGTTTATAACAATGAGTGTGACGCGTTATGATGACGACTGATAGTAGTAAGGTGTGACAGGATGTTCAAAAAATGTAAGATGAATCATAAATAAGAGGTGCTTAATGGTCGCCAGTAAGAAGGGTTTAATCACATTCTCGTTAATAACAGCCTCGTTGCTCAGTACCACGGTAGGTCTGACGGCTTGCGAACGACTGCCTTTCGTTAATGCTGATAGCACTAGAGAAAAGGTTAAGGTACAACAGCCGCTGGTGATTGATAGCAAACTCCCGACCGCTACGACGGTGATTGATTGCACACAATTAACACCCAAGCAGACGGTGGTGATAAAAGGTCATAGCGCACTCAGTAACAGCTGTGATTTGACAGGCAAGTCGCTACGCTTTGAGCTCAATGAGTCAAACAGTTCACTCGACTGTCGGGGCGCACGGCTTAGTACTATGGCTGATGATTCATCAAAGGCCAGCGCCATTACTATTAAGCCGAAAACAGATAGAGCTATCGATAATATAGCTGTGGCCAATTGTCATGTGGATGGCTATGGTCATGCGCTGCACATTCGCCAATATAGCAACCCCAATCAGCGTTACGCGCGCGGCTTTACCAACCCTGCTGACAACCGCACCCTTGCGCCAAGCAATATCCGCGTCATTAATGTCAGTAGTCGCAATAGTATTAATAGCGGCATGTTCGTCGGAGATCATGCGCATGACATTACTTTTGATACAGTGCATATCCACAACGCAGGCACCGTTGGGCTCTATTTAGAGTTTGGTAGTCGTGATAACGTGATTAAAAACTCTGTCTTCGTCGGTAATGGCTTTCGTACCTTTAAACCCAATCGTGAGGCGATTGCCATTGATTCGTCGAGCAACAATCGTATCGAAAACAATCAATTTATTCATAATGGCGCAGGCAGTATATTGCTCTATCGCAATTGTTTTGAGCATGCCGACGATCCGGCGCGGAGCAATCACTTTAAGCGTACTGAGTCGAGCCGTGACAATATTATCGTTAACAATACCTTTGAAGATGAGCCAGTCGGTGTTTGGGTAGCGTCAAGGCAGTCGCGCAATCTAAAAGGTTTTGAATGCGGCGCTTATTTAGTGAAGCAAACGCCATTTGCCAGCTATCATTTGGACAGTGCTAAAGACAATCAGATTATCAATAACCGTTTTGAGCAGGTAGAGCAAGGCATTATCGTAGAGGATGACGGCACGCTGATTAAGGGCAATAAGTTTGCAGCAAACGTCCGCTTACCTATTATTGTTGGTTCTGAGATTCGGGAAGACAGCGCAGCAGGCGCAGTCAAAGATACGCGGATTGACAATAATACCTTTATCGATAAATCTATCGAGCAGGCTATTGATATTAGACCAGCAAGCAAAACGGCTACTCATATTGAGTAGCCGTCATTGTGATTCACATTAGATAAGCATCATCGCTCATAGATACGATAGCGGATAGGCGCTGCTGTTATTGGGCGCCCACTTTTGTATTGATCCAGCGAATAAGTGGATCAGGAGTGACCTGCGAGAGAGTCTGAAAAACTTTGGCCGGTATACCAACAGAGTAGTGCGTACTTTTTAGCTTACGGTTGGGGCTGGTGCTCAATTTGCATAAAGTCTTGGCCACATCATGGACGGTCAAGTTAATACCTAAACGGTCAATACTGGTGACTTCGATGTCTTTGGTCATGTCGGACTTGACCCAGAGTGGCATCACATCAATGACTTTGATGCCGAGTTTCTCATATTCAATATTGAGACCTTCGGTGAGACCACGTACAAAAAACTTACTGGCCGCATAAGTGGCAACCTCAGGCTGACCATAGATAGCCGATGCCGAGGACACATTGACGATTTTGCCATCTTTGCTCTCCGCCAAATAAGGCGCTAGCTTATGACAACCAATCAGCACGCCCTTACAGTTGACGTCGATGAGCGACAATTGCTCCTCTAATGCTGTCTTTGGCAATGCTCCGCTAACCAGCACACCCGCATTATTAATCAGCGTATCGATGCCGCCAAAGTTATTAATCATTTGCTCGATAGCGCCATCCCATGAATCAGGCTGAGTGACATCTAACTGACCAATAATGATGCGTTTCTTTTTTACGGCCTTTTTAAAGGCTTTGTCTTCGATAGCCTGCTCAAGCGTCGTTGTATTGGTTGCAAATAATCCAACGTTGTGACCTTTGGTGGCCAATCTTTTGGCAGCGGCCAGACCGATACCGCGTGATGCACCTGTAATTAATATATTCATAATGGCTCGCTTTATAGTTATCAATGAGTTAAATCGAGGTGCATTACCAGCTGACTATATGTAGATAAACAGTTACACACAGCTACGGTTTTAATGTAAGGATCAAGACCATCCATTACAATCGTTATCGTCCCTCGTGCTTAGACTCAGTATAACAAACTAATAGACAAGGATTGTGCTTAAGATAATTACTAGTGGCAACCTAACGCTACGTCTATATTTACTTAACAGTTATTGAGTCACCACTATGGGGCTATTGGTTAATATGACTCAATTCAAAGTTTAATTTACGCAATAGGCATGATTCAAAATCGCTTAATTTAAATCGCCATAAATAAACCAACGCGATCACATAAATAATCGTTTCCGCGAACTCTTCGACTATGCCACCCAAAGTGTGGGGGAACATAATAGCGTTCTCTCCCATATATTGTAGTATGGCCAAAGTGGCGACACCAAGATAGAGCGATACGTCTACATCTTTTAGTATTGCCCAAAGGTAGCGCCATGAGTAAATCAATAAGCCAACGCTCATCAGGTAGATTACTAAAAGCACAGCGTCCTCCCACCAGTCATAAGAATGGCTGAGAAGCGAAAAATTACTTGGGATAAATAATTCTGGTAAATAGTTTAACTCACGACGAATGACCGCGACGAATACGAGAACTGAGGCCAACCAAAAGGCTTTAATTTGTTTGACATGACTCTGTGCTACGTACTGCGCGCAGCGTAGCAAGCAAGCTATTAATAGGATAATACTGGGAATTTCAATGAAGCCATCTGTCGCCAAAATAAGGCACTCCTGCTTTTTTTTGAAATAAAAAAGTGAGCCCTTGGGCCCACTTCAAACCGTAAATTGTCTCATAAGACCAGATAATTTAATGTACTGCTATTATACAGCGAAATGCCTTATCATGCCATTATGTAATTTAACTAATCAGTCATATCTCATTGTTAATACTACACAATCAATGCGCCTCATCCCAGTTTTGACCACTATCGGTCTCCACCAATAACGGTACCGCGAAGTCTACATGCCAACCTTTTTCCACGGCTGTCGTCCTTAAGACGTCTTGCATGGCATCGGTAATCAACTGGCTAATTTCATCAACCTTGTCGCTATCCACTTCGAACACCAGCTCATCGTGGACTTGTAGCAGCATTTTGGCTTGCTCTTTTGGCAGTACTTTATCGACGGCAATCATGGCAAGCTTAATTAGGTCGGCGGCAGAGCCTTGTAGCGGCGCGTTAATCGCTGCGCGTTCTGCCCCTTGCTTAACCATACGGTTGCTATGATTGATATCTGGCGTATAAAGCTTACGACCTAATATCGTCTCGACATAGCCTTTTTCATAAGCGCTGGCACGCGTATTGATCATGTAGTCTTTGACGCTTGGATAGCGCTCAAAATACATATCGATATAATCTTGCGCCTCATTGCGGCTCATTTGCAACTGCTTGGCAAGTCCAAAGGCACTCATGCCGTACAACAGACCGAAGTTAATGGCTTTAGCATTGCGGCGCTCAGTGGCGCTGACCTCTTCAACAGCTTTACCTAATACTTCAGCAGCCGTTGCAGTATGAATATCCAATCCTTCATTAAAGGCACGGGTCAAGTTTTCATCGCCTGAGAAATGCGCCATCAGACGCAGCTCAATTTGTGAATAATCCGCAGCCAAAATAACGCGACCTTCTGGTGCGATAAATGCTTGGCGAATCAGGCGACCAGTGGCGGTACGAATCGGAATATTCTGCAAGTTAGGATCAGTGGATGATAAACGACCGGTGCTGGTCAATGCTTGATGGTAGCTGGTATGCACGCGATCCGTCTCCGCATCTGCGACATTATCGAGCGCATCGGTATAGGTGCTTTTGAGCTTGGACAGTCCGCGATATTCCAATGTGATATCGACCAATGGGTGGTCAATCTTTGATAATACCGCTTCGCCAGTCGAGTATTGACCAGATTTGGTTTTCTTGCCACCCGGCACGCCCAGTTTTTCAAACAGCATCTCACCCAGTTGCTTTGGTGAGCCTAAGTTAAATTCTTCACCGGCGACTTCATACGCGCGTTTTTCTAGCGTGATGATTTCTTCATCGAAGCGTTTTGATAGCTCGTTTAAAAATGAGCGCTTGATTAAAATGCCATTTGCTTCCATTTGGCAGAGTATCTCGGCAGTTGGAATCTCTAGCTCATGTAAGAGCTTGGCATTATTTTTATCATCAGCAAGCTTTTCACTAAACAAATCAAACAACTGATAAGTGATGTCGGCATCTTCGCAAGCATAGTCACTGGCGATATCGATGGCGACTTGATCAAAGGTGACTTGCTTGGCGCCTTTGCCTGCGACGTCCTCAAAGCTGATGGTCTGGGTGTGCAAATAATGGCGCGCCAAATCATCCATGCCGTGACGAGTAGCTGCCGCATTGATGACATAGCTGGCAAGCATGGTATCCATTGCCCAGTTATTAGGGCTGGCATGGATAGCGCCTACTAAATCAATACCATAATGACTGAGAATATGCGCGTCATATTTTAGATGTTGACCGATTTTGCCTATTTTTGAATTTTCCAAAACAGGTTTAAGTTTCGCTAATACCGTATCACGATCAAGTTGCTTTGCAGTCAGCTCATCACCTTCCAGACGATGAGTCAGCGGAATATAATAGGCTTCATGCGCTCGCAGGGCAAAAGACAGCCCGACGATTTCGGCTTGACGCCAATAGACGCTGGTCGTTTCGGTATCAATAACGAAGTGCGGTGCAGCCTCTAACAATTTAACCAAGCTGTCAAAGGCAGGCTCGTCTAAAATCGTATGCCATGCTCTATCAGGATTTTTGCTGTCAGTGATATTCTCAATAGTGCTTGATTGTAGCGACTTAGCTATTTGCGCTTGTGACTCGGCATCGGCTTGACTGTTAGCGACACTTTGCGAGCCGTTGGCTGGATGGTTTGGGTGGTCAAGAGACGCTAGCTCGTTTCTAAACTCAAGCTCATTATACAATTCGCGTAATTCATCTATATGGGCACATGGATCGGTATTGATTTTTAGATCGTTCCAGTCTTGACCGATAGCTAAGTCTGTCACGATGGTGGCAAGCTTCCTATTAAACGGAATATCATCAGCATGTTCAATCAAACCTTTGGCACCTCGACCTTTGATAAAACCAATATGCTTTAACATATTGTCGATGTCGCCATACTCAACGAGTAGGTCTTTTGCCGTTTTTTTACCGATACCAGGCACGCCTTTTATACCGTCTGAGGCATCGCCCATCAAGGTCAAAAAATCAATCATTTGATTTGGCATAATACCAAGCTTGTCTACGACCGCTTGAGTGTCCGTGACTTTGCCAGTAAAGCTGTCTTCCAATATTACGCAGTCATTAACCAGCTGCATCATGTCTTTATCGCCGGTGGATATGACGACGTGATGGCCTTGTTCAACCGCACGATGCGCCAGTGTCCCGATGATATCATCGGCTTCTGCACCCTCGATGCGTAACAGTGGAATACCTAACGCGGTCACCAAGCGATGAATATAAGGAATCTGCTCTACCAGCTCTATGTCGATGGGCGGACGAGCGGCCTTGTAATCAGCAGACATATGGTGGCGAAAAGTCGGTGACTTGGTATCAAAGCAAACCGCCATATGAGTAGGGTGATAACGACGCATCAGCTTGAGTAACGCATTGAGCGTGCCACGGATGGCATTGGTGATCAGGCCTTGCGAGTTTTGCATGGTCTTCGGTAAGGCATGATAAGTGCGAAACAGATAGTAAGAGCCATCAACCAAAATAAAAGGCGGCTGATTGCTGTCCACATGACTGGTGTCCATGGTCGCCACATTGGGCATAGTCTCAAAGTTTGGCAAGACGGCAGGATCAATCGCTTGATGGGAGTTGTGGTCACTGTCGGTCATGGAGTCGGTCATAGGATCAGTCATAAAGGTCACTTATCAGCTATTAGATAGAAATATGTGCTTATTATAACGATAAAAATGACGTGTGCCGAACTGCTTAAAAGTTATGATATGTTCTATAGTCAAAATATTCTAAAAACGCGATGGTATCGCTGATATCTATTTTTCGTCACCTCTGTCTGCGCAGGTACGGCAAGCAAGAAAAATTGATATCAGCAATGGGTGATGGTTCGATACTACTTTTCACTCACTATAGCGTCATTATTTTTTGGCCAAAATTTAAGGAAAAAAAGAACCCAGCGTTAACTGAGCTCTTTTATATCTATTACTGATACTGTCATTGTTCAGGCATTATTTTACTTCTGAGGTCACTTCGCTATCGATATTACCGCGTGTGGCTTTCGAGTATGGGCAAACTTTATTGGCTTTCTCGACCAGCTTTTGAAATTCATCGGCTGAAAGTTCTGTATTTTCGCCAGTAACATGAATTTTCACCGCCAGTTGAAAGTCTAGACCTTCACCTTTACGTAAATCTACCGATACTTGAGTGGTCGAGTCAAATTTTGCTTTTTCTTCGCCTTTGACTGCCGCAAGTGCGCCATCGAAGCAAGCCGCATAACCCATAGCAAATAATTGCTCTGGATTATTACCATCTTTACTTGAACCCGGTGCGACCATGTTAATCGTCAAATCACTATCTTGTAGACTAGCTTTACCAGAACGACCGCCAGTGACGGTTGCTTGAGTAGAATATAACGTGTTCATAACATATCCTTTGTTGTTGGTTTATTTATATAATTATTTAATCCAATTAGCCATCAAGCATAACAAACTGGACGCTACGCTCTATAGCTCAGTAGTAACCATATACAATGACTTTGTAAGTGAGCATTTATGTGAATAACGATAATGTGCTTCACATTCACCAATAAGCATTGCTAAACAATTAATGGCTTTAAATATATAAGTCATGGCGACATTGATGTAAACTAGTCACATGGTTTTTCACACACTATCAGCATAGCCCTATAAAAAATCCTAACCGTAAGGACGCCTTTTATGAAAGCAACAGTATTTTTGCCTATGACCCTATCCTTACTCGCGATGGCACTCGTAGGATGTGGCGGAGAAGATGATGGTGTCTACGGTTCAGGCGACAATAAAATCACGCTGACGAGCTTTGGCAATAGCTATGACAACCGAGCCAACGCGAGTGCTATTGCGCGAATTGATCAGACATACCGCACTGGCGGGCGCGAAATTAAGATAAAAAATCTGGTGAACAGTTATAATAACCAAAGTCTTAATAGCTTAGACAGAACCGTGCTGGCAGCTGATTTTGAAGGAAGGCTGGAAAATAAGGATATTGAAGTAAATGGCCGCACCGTCAAACGTCCTATTTATGAGACAAACAGCAACAAGCAATTGAACTATGAGATTACCTATAAAACCCTGAATCTCGCAGGTTTGAACGCTGGTAGTTATAGTCCGGGCACTACCATAGGCAATAGCCGTGGTATCATTACCGATTTAAATAACTATCCTGATATCCCAACCAATGTGACGTTCCCAGCGGGCTCGGTTTGTTATATTCCAGTGGTCACTAGCGAGCGCTCGTTTTTAGCCTTTAATGAAAAAAATAAAACCGGCTATAGTACGCTGGACAGATGGATTGAGGCGGCCGAAGAACGTTTTAACGACGATAGAGATTTTAGCACCTCACGCTTTGGTGTGGGTTTGGGCAATGACCAAAAAGCTGCGCAAGTGACGTTTTTTGAGTTTAGAAACCAGCCTGCTTATCAATACAATGGCGTTGAATATGATAATGATATTTATGAAGCCGACTCTGTGGTGCAAGGCAGCACTGACCCGAATACCAACAGTGTGCGCGGTGTCGTTGACTGCACGATAGTCAATGAGGTGGCAGGGGACTTCTTAGCAGCGCAAATCACACGCTATTATTAAATTCAAAAAATATTAAGCACTTTCTAGTTAAGTGTTTTCTAATTAAACACGCTCTATTTGACCAGTAGAGCGTGTTTTTTTATGCGCTAATTCTGCAACCTGACGCTAAATCCGCTACAATACGCCCATTATTTATACTATTTATTGAAATTAATGCCCAAAAGAAAGTTACTGTCTAAAAGACAGCCTTTTGGAAGTCAAGGTTGAAGCCAAAAATTATGAGCGTAGATCCAAAGAAATTAAACAAAGAAGTGGCCAAGCGCCGTACCTTTGCTATTATCTCGCATCCCGATGCGGGTAAGACCACCATGACTGAAAAGCTGCTGCTATGGGGGCAAGCGATTCAGGTGGTTGGTGAAGTTAAAGGCCGCAAAACCGACCGTCATGCGACATCGGATTGGATGAGCATGGAGCAGGAGCGTGGTATCTCTATCACTACTTCGGTTATGCAATTTCCTTATCAAGACCATATGGTCAATCTACTAGACACCCCGGGTCACGCCGACTTTAGTGAAGATACTTATCGTACGTTGACCGCTGTCGACAGCGCGCTGATGATGGTTGATGGCGCAAAAGGCGTCGAGGAACGTACCATCAAATTGATGGAAGTGTGTCGCATGCGTGATACTCCAATTATCTCGTTTGTGAACAAGTTGGATCGTCAGATTCGCGAGCCGCTTGAGCTGCTGAGTGAGATTGAGACGGTGCTTAAGATTAAATGTATTCCGTTGACGTGGCCCATTGGTATGGGGCAGGATTTCGTTGGCGTCTATCATTTGACCGAAAATAAGACTTACCTTTATGAAAAAGGTAATGGCGGCAAGATGACCGTCTCTGAGACCCGCGACGGCTATGATTATCCGGACATACGCGAGCGCCTTGGGAAGCTGATGTTTGATGCTTTTGAAGAGTCGCTTGAGCTGGTACAAATGGCGTTAGAAGACTTTAGCGAAGAGGCATTCTTGGCGGGTGAGATGACGCCAGTATTGTTCGGTACAGCGTTGGGTAACTTCGGTGTCAACATGGTGCTCGATACCCTTGTGAAATATGCACCGCCACCAAAAGCCCATCCGACTACTGAGCGTCAAGTCTCTGCAACTGAGACGGACTTTACGGGTTTTGTTTTTAAGATTCAGGCCAATATGGATCCGCGTCACCGTGACCGCATTGCTTTCTTGCGCGTGTGCTCGGGTAAGTACGAAAAAGGCATGAAGATGAAGCACGTGCGTTTGGGTAAAGACGTGCGCATTGCCGATGCGCTGACCTTTCTCGCCGGAGACCGTGAAGCCTTAGAAGAAGCGTATCCGGGTGATATTATCGGTCTGCATAATCATGGGACCATTTCTATCGGTGATAGCTTTACTGAAGGCGAAGAGCTGAACTTTACCGGTATTCCACATTTTGCCCCTGAATTGTTTCGCCGCGTGGTGCTCAGAGACCCACTCAAGTCTAAAGCGCTACAAAAAGGCTTGCAGCAGCTCAGTGAAGAGGGCGCAACGCAGGTATTTATGCCGCAGATTAATAATGATTTAATCTTGGGCGCGGTGGGTGTACTACAGTTCGAAGTGGTCGCGCATCGCCTAAAAGAAGAGTACAAAGTACAGTGTACCTTTGAGCCAGTTTCAATTGCGACCGTGCGCTGGATTCACTGCGATGATGAAGTGGCCTTGGCTAAGTTTAAGAAAAAAGCCCATGACCAGTTGTCACTTGATGGTGGTGGCTATCTGACCTATCTTGCGCCATCACGAGTTAACTTGCAGCTGATGCAAGATCGTTATCCAGAAGTGACTTTCAGCAACACTCGCGAGCATTAATATCTGTTATTTAAGTATGAGTAAATGGTTGAAACCTATTTTCTGTTTTTTAAAAGACACGCTAGCCGTGTCTTTTTTATTGCCCGTCGTTTAGACCGTTATTAAACCGATTTTTCATAAACACTGACATCTCAAAAATACTGATGACTCAAAAGCACTGATACTTCAAAAATAGTAACCCCTCAAAAACACAAACAGTGTTTCAACAATACATCACAGTGGTTACGGTAGAATAATATTAACCATTATGTATTTATGGAAAAATTATGATAATAATGTCTCGATTTACGAGCGCCACACCACCTATTAATCCGCCGTTAATGCCGAGCAGTGGTAACTTGCGCCGAGTTGGTACGTTAGTGACAGGCCTGCTGTTTGGAACAATAGCAATGTCCGCTAATGCGGACAATCTCATTAGCAGTACCGATTATCTTGATTATGAGCTGCCCAAAAGTGTGCAAGAGATATGTGCCGAACGACAGCATTGTCCAGAGATTGAGGTTAGGTATCTCAAAACCAATCAGGATTGGATAAACGATATCACCAACGCCCGTATCAATCATCTTGTCGTCAATAGTAAACAGACTGAATCCGCACCTATCAATACTAAGGCGACGCCGACTATGGTTAAGGCGGCTATTGATGACTTCGCAAGCTCACAATTTATAGATATGCCAGACGACAGTTCATGGTCGTATAATCTGACAGTGAAGCCTGAATATTTGGGTCATGTGAATGATTTTGAATTGTTTGAAATAAGCTCCTATGTGTTTACGGGCGGCGCGCATGGCATGCCTTATAGTGAATATTTAATATTCGATACAAGCAGTAAAAAACAACTGCAACTGACAGACATATTACAGACGGGCAAAAAACCCCGTTTTGAGGCGTTGGCTTATGAGGCATATAAACAGTGGGTAAAAACGGTCGATAACGACTTAAGCAGCTATGAAAAAAATTGGCCATTTACCCTCAGCGATAACGTCACATTGACCGATAAAGGCGTTGATATTCGCTACCAGCACTATTCTATTGGCCCTTATGCTTATGGTATGCCTGTCCTAAGTATGCCTTATAACAAGCTTGACGGTGTGATCAAACCACGTTTTATTCCCAAATAATCGTTTTATCCTAAGAGAATAGTTGTAATAAGTTTCAGAGAATGATTGAACATTTAATAATAAATTAAGGAGTAATGTTATGACGAGTAATATAGACAACACAGCAGCGCCAACCCAAGCAACAGTCGCAGATACTTGGCGTCTCAATGCCTTAACCGCGGCGCTGGGTGATCTGACTTTGACTGTCAGCGACAGCCTGTCTGTGGGACGTGGCAGTGATAATGATGTGGTACTTGGTAGCAAAGAAGTATCACGCAATCACGCGGTACTGAGCGTACTGAATGGCAAGCTGTACGTGAAAGATTTGGACTCCTCTAACGGTACGTTTATTAATGAGCAACGTATTGACGGTAATAAGTCTAAGCATCTTGAAGCCAATGATACGATTGGCTTTGCCAGTTTTGCCTTCACTGTAACGCCGGTGACTGTTGCAGTGGATGAAGCTGTAGAGCAGCCAGTCTTCGCTGAAGAGCTGATGGTTGAGCGCGAATCTACGGTTGATACGGATGCTGACAAACCCGAAATGGTGATTGATGCACCAGACGTAAATTCTGAGCCAACTGCAGAGGTTAAGCCAGTTGTCAAAGAAACGATGGTTACAGACGTGTTGCCGTCAGCTAATGACTCAGATACCACTCCTGTTCAACAAGCTGATATTACTGAAAGCAAGATTGATAAGACTAATGAGGCTGATGCTCCAGTTGTTAAAGAAACGATCATCGAAGAGGTATTGGCGGCCAAAGATACTGTGGATACCACATCTGTGCAAGCGGCTCCAGTTGCCGCAGCTGCCTTAGACGAGCAGACACCGACTACTGAACAGGAAAATGTCGTGCCTAAAGAGGTCGTGCCTAAAGAAACAATAACTGAGACGCCTGTTACTGAAGAGCCAGTAGCTACTGAAAATGAAAAAGCATTAGTTGAACAGCCCGCTGTCGAGCAACAGTCCTTAGACAATGCAGACCACGACAAAACCACCAAAACCGAACTACAGGAAGAAGCTGATCCAGATGTGTTGCGTGCCAAACAAGCAGCAACTGCTCAGTTTTCGGGTACGGCCAATTTAGGGCAGGCTCACGACCTTGGTACCGAAGGCAACAATGCCATGGACCAAGCTGTCGATAACCCCGCAAATGCTGGATACGTAGAGAAAAAGCCTAGTGGTGGTTGGTTCATATGGGTATTTGCCGTCATCCTTATCATTGGCCTTGCGCTATGGCTGTTCAATATGGGCGGTATATAAAAGGTGTACGACCCTAGCTTTGTTATATCGATAAGATAAATTAATGAGTTAAGGTTAGTTCCATTATTCTTAAAAATAGCGTCAGCGTTCGTTGGAGTGTTGACGCTATCTTTGTATTGTATTTTTATCATTGTTTTGAGATTGCTTCTAAGTTTAAGGCGCTTTGCCAACCCTGTGTTAAGAGAAAGCTACTATGATGACCTTTGATGAGTATGACGCCTTTAAAAATCGTGGCTTTAGTCATGCGCCACTGGTAAAAAAACGCTTGATGGATGCGCAGACTCCAGTCTCGGTATTCTCTAAAGTACGTGACTTAAATGGCTCAGCGTATTTGTTTGAGTCCGTCGTAGGCGGCGAGCGTTGGGCGCGCTATTCGATGATTGGTCTAGGTAGTGATCTGATTTTGCAATATGTAGACGGTAATATGACGGTCAAAAAAAATGATCAGACCACCGTGGATGCAGTTGATGATCCCTTTGACTATATTCGTCAGTTGATGGCGCAGTATAAGATGCCAACTGCCGAAGATATTATTACCTTGCCGAGCTTTAGCGGTGGTCTCGTCGGTTATTTTGGTTATGATATGGTGCGAGTTATTGAACCCAGTGTGGGACTGTCTGACGCCCCCGATCCGATGTCACTGCCGGATATGTGGCTGATGCTGTCGATGAGTGTCATTGTTTTTGATAATTTAGAGAATACGTTGTCCATTATTGTTTATGCGGACTGCACCGCTGAAGATGGTTATGGTCATGCCATTCGTGAGCTAGAGCAAATTGAGGGTAAGTTGGCAGAAATGGCAGATTTAAGCGCACCGATTATGCCAACCCCAAAGTTTGAATCACAAACAGGGATGGAGAAATACTGTCGCGACGTTAAGAACATTAAAGACTATATCTCAGCAGGAGAGGTGATGCAGGTGGTGCCTGCCCAGCGTTTGACCGCTGACTATACTGGCGACTCGCTTGCTGTCTATCGCGCCTTACGGTTTTTAAACCCATCGCCTTATTTATTCTTGGTTCATGGTTACACGCTTGATGATCATAAGCGTTTCGACATTATCGGTGCTTCTCCAGAAACCTTATCACGTATCGAAAATGGCAGAGTCACCGTGCGTCCACTGGCGGGCACCCGTAAACGTGGTCAAAACGCAGCGGAAGATTTGGTGCTTGAGCAGGAGCTGCTGAGTGACGAAAAAGAGATTGCTAAGCATTTAATGCTGATTGAGTCGGGTCGCAACGACATTGGCCGTGTTTGTGAATGTGATAGTGTCAATGTCACCGAAAAGATGTTTATCGAGCGCTATTCGCAAGTCATGCATATTGCCTCTAACGTTGAGGGCGATATATTGCCTGATAAAGATGCGCTTGATGTCTTTTGTGCGACTTTCCCCGCAGGCACGTTAACAGGCGCGCCTAAGATTCGTGCGATGCAAATTATTGATGAGCTGGAGCCGTTACGCCGCACTGTATTTGGTGGCGCCATTGGGTATCTGGGTTGGCACGGTAATATGGATAGCGCCATTGCTATTCGTACCGCTGTGATGCGGCGCGGCAAAATCCATATCCAAGCCGGTGCTGGGGTAATCGCTGATTCTATTCCAGAAGCAGAGTGGGACGAGACCAATAAAAAAGCGTTGGCGCTCATTAAAGCGGTCAAAATGGCCTGTAATGGCTTGCGTATTCGCTAGATGTTTGATGGAAGTGCTTGGCAAAAGTGTCATTAAAGTTGCTAGTCCTCACCATGCAAGTTGTCGTTTTCATAAGCATGTTAATAACTATTCGAACAATCCGGATAAAAAGCGCTATTTTGTCTGATAAAAAATATCAATATAATCAGTTGCTTGACGTTTATTATTAAAATAAGTGTAAAAAAACTCAAAAAGAGCTTGCGTCTGTCTAAATATTTGATAGAATAGCCACCACTTTGAGAGAACAAGCCGACTTAGCTCAGTTGGTAGAGCAACTGACTTGTAATCAGTAGGTCGCCAGTTCGATCCCGGCAGTCGGCACCATCTCTTTCAAAGTCGCTTTTTATGAATTTGTCTTAGATTAAGTCATCTTTGTTCAAAGCAAGCTAAGGTGGGATTGGGGAGCGGTCAAACCCAACAGACTGTAAATCTGTCGCGAAAGCTTCGAAGGTTCGAATCCTTCTCCCACCACCATATTTTCTAAGTTTGTTATAGCGCCAAGCATACTCAATATATAACCACTCTTTATAAGAGTGAGCTTACAGAAGAGTAAATGCGGGTGTGGTATAATGGTAACACCTTAGCCTTCCAAGCTAATGACGCGGGTTCGATTCCCGCCACCCGCTCCATATAGTCACAATCGCAAAGACTACCAATAATTCATCACGACAGTCAGTATATTATTGCTGTATCGTGATATTTTTTTTAGTGCAACCCACTGGTTGGCTACTGTAGTTGTTAAAAGCATGCTCATATAGCTCAGCGGTAGAGCACTCCCTTGGTAAGGGAGAGGTCTCGAGTTCAATTCTCGATATGAGCTCCATTTATTATTCCAGCTTTTTGCGTTTGCTTTGCTATTTTAATACACAGCTTTATATCGATATCGAAACTATAGAATATTGAAAACGATAAAAAATCAGTATAGCAAATAAAAATTTAAGGGTGACACTGAGGTGTTGCCTTTTAGTGCTGTCAATTTCTCAATCAATTATATTGATGAAGCAATGCAGTACGAACACGCTCACATAATACAGTTTAATATTCGAGAGCTAAAAAAGTTAAAGATTGAAAAGCAAGTATAATGCCTACATATAAAAGTATGGCGTTTATATTGCACTAAAGCAGTTAAGAGTAAGACAATAAAGCAGTTTTTAGTAGATAAACCATAGCGTCAACGGTTTGATGGTTTTGTATGTATCATGAGCCGTCAAACAGCTATTTACCGATCTTTGATTATAAAGATTCACCAAAAAAAGAGGAAATACCCATGGCAAAGGCCAAGTTTGAACGCAGCAAGCCACACGTCAACGTCGGTACCATCGGACACGTTGACCACGGTAAAACCACACTAACCGCCGCTATCGCAACCGTAGCAGCAATCACCTCAGGTGGCGAAGCCAAAGACTACGCGTCTATTGACTCAGCCCCAGAAGAAAAAGCACGTGGCATCACCATCAACACCTCACACGTAGAATATGACACCCCATCACGTCACTACGCCCACGTCGATTGCCCAGGTCACGCCGATTATGTTAAAAACATGATCACCGGTGCAGCCCAAATGGACGGCGCAATCCTAGTCGTATCAGCCACTGACGGCCCTATGCCACAAACCCGTGAGCACATCCTGCTATCACGTCAGGTTGGCGTACCATACATTGTCGTATTCATGAACAAGTGCGACGTTGTTGACGACGAAGAACTGCTTGAACTCGTAGAAATGGAAGTTCGTGAATTACTAAGCGACTATGACTTCCCAGGTGATGACACCCCAATCATCCATGGTTCTGCTACTGAAGCCCTAAAAGGCTCACAAGAAAAATACGGCCAACCAGCCGTCGTAGAACTACTAAACGTACTAGACACCTACATCCCAGAGCCAGAGCGTGACATCGACAAAGCATTCCTAATGCCAATCGAAGACGTATTCTCAATCTCAGGTCGTGGTACCGTTGTGACCGGCCGTGTTGAATCTGGTATCGTTAAAGTTGGTGACGAAATTGAAATCGTTGGTATCCGTGACACTCAAAAAACCACCTGTACTGGTGTAGAGATGTTCCGTAAACTGCTTGACGAAGGTCGTGCAGGCGAAAACTGTGGCGTACTACTACGTGGTACTAAGCGTGAAGACGTCCAACGTGGCCAAGTACTTGCTAAGCCAGGTTCAATCACTCCTCACACCAAGTTTGACGCTGAAGTTTATGTATTGTCAAAAGAAGAGGGTGGTCGTCACACACCATTCCTAAACGGCTATCGTCCACAGTTCTACTTCCGTACCACTGACGTAACTGGCGCAATCCAATTACAAGACGGAACAGAGATGGTTATGCCTGGTGATAACGTTGAGATGGGCGTAGAGCTTATCCACCCAATCGCTATGGACAAAGGTCTTCGCTTCGCAATTCGTGAAGGCGGCCGTACGGTAGGCGCTGGTGTTGTTGCTAACGTATTGAACTAAGCGTTAACCTACTCAGAGTCATCTGAGAAAGTTGATCAGTTCGTGAAAAGCCATTCTCTTTATTGAGGGTGGCTTTTTTTATTGACGCCTAAATACTTATCCTAAAGTAATCGACTTTAAATTTCTGGTTTCCTTCTATATATTGTAGTATGAAAGTTAATAACTTTATATTGTCTAACTTATTAGTTAAGGAGTAATGAATGAGTGGTCTAAAAAAATTAAATAAAGAATGGAAAGAGTGGGTGAAAGTATGCATCCTCAAGGGCGTGCCAACAAATGAAATTGCTTCAGAATTATTTTCACGTGGATGGGATGATGCTGCTTATGAACTAATGAAAAAAAAAGTGGAAGTATTAATAGACCATATATAGATTTAACTGACAATAAAATATCCCTAAGTGATAAAGAAGTTTCTATATCATATACCTGTCATAAACCGCATATTGTTGTAATTGATGATTTTTTGAGTTTAGAAGAATGCGCATCTCTAATTGAAGATTCTCATGACAAATTTAAGATCTCTAGAGTTGTAAACGATGAGGATGGTAGTCGCGTTCAGTCTACCTCGAGAATAAGTCAGAGTGTAAGTTATCGTCAAAGTTCGAATAAAGTTGTTAAAACCATTGAGGCACGTATAGCAGAGTTCTTAACTTGGCCTGCTAATCATGGTGAAGGTTTATTAGTGTTAAGATATGAAGACGGGGGAGAGTATAAACCGCATTATGACTATTTTAATCCCGATAAAGAGGGTAGTAGTAATATTATGGAAGAAAGTGGGCAGCGTGTGGGTACTTTTTTAATGTTCTTATCAGAAGTCGAGTCTGGAGGTGCTACCCGTTTTCCTAAATTAAATTTTGAGGTTCGTCCCAAAACTGGTAGAGCTATATACTTCTCTAACGTTGATCTAGCAGGTAAGGTTGACGAGTTGACCTTGCATGCTGGTATGCCTGTTACTAAGGGTGTCAAGTATCTTGCAACTATTTGGCTTCGCGAAAAACCCTATTTATAGAATAATCCTCAATGAATAATAAAAAATATTGAGGTTATGCTTTTGACTTACTCCAATATTTTCTTATTACCTAAATTCTTACAGGTAGTTAAAAAATCACTCTTTTAATAGAGGGTGACTTTTTTATTGGGATAAGATTCTAGAGTAAGGTTTATTTATATATAGAATCATATAACAAGTTATAAATCCTAAGCTATGCTGGCTGTAAGTCAGGCACAGCAAAGCTAAATAAAGAGAAAAAGGATGATTATTATAGAAGCACTGCCCACGGAATTAGCCAAACGCACCACAATAATCCAAGCCGTTGCCAATATCGAAACTATTATTCAACCGCAAGATGCTTGGGGTTATCAGACAATAATAGAATTACTTGAGCAAGATAGTATTGATTTATTGGTCGTTTATCAAAGCGATAAAGTCGTTGGTTACTGTCTCTATCAAGTTATCTTTGAGCAAGCAGAGATCCTGCGCATCGGCACGCATCCTGATTACCAACGCCAAGGTATCGCCTCGCAACTTTTTGCAAAATTGAATACTGAGTTGATGAACAATAAGGTGGAACATTTACTGTTAGAGGTACGCGCAGATAATGTAGCGGCTATTACTTTATATGAGCAGCAAGGGTTGGCAGTGATTCATCGGCGGAAAGGCTATTACCAGATTCCTCATCACCCAGCCATTGACGCCTTGATTATGCAGCGTGTGTATCTTTAATAGTCATTAGCAGCACACATACTATTGGATTAATAAGTATTATAAATGAGAACATGCCCTAGATTACTCGGGTATTGTCTTTTTGCACACTTCAATATCGAGCTCATAGTCACTATCTGCTTTCATTCGCTCAAGCACTTCAATACGTTCGCTTAACAGCTCTATCATGACATTGATATTGGCTTGTTGTTTTTTGACTTGTGCCAGTTTTTGCTGTGTGAGCGTCAGTTGTAAATCGATATCTAGCTGCCCATCATAATAGTCATTAAGACTGTCTCTGATTTCAGTAAGGGTAAAGCCAATGGCTTGTGCGCTTTTAATCAACTCAATACGCTCAATGCATTCGGGATGAAACTCAGTATATAAGCGTGAGCCGGCCTGACGTTTGCGAGACTTGAGTAGCCCTAGCTCATCATAATGACGTACGGTGTCTTTGGTTGTATTGGCTTTGATGGCCAGTTTTCCAATTAACAAAAATGATGTATCAGGAGCCATAACAACCTCGTAAGTAAGATGTTCGATTCGATTATTATCTACAATCCAGTTTGAGTCTGCACTTATAACTGTGGCTGCCAAGGCTCTGCGGTATCTAGTAACGATACGGCTAAAGGTTTATGAGAGTCTTTGTGCCATTTGACTGAACGGCTGGCTATCAGTGTGTCTAATTGGTTAAGAAATTCAGCACGTGGTAGGGTCGTTGCCCCCAAGCTCATCAAATGCTCATTGGGTAGTTGGCAGTCCACAAGCGCGACATTGCTTTGCGCGCATAAGCGCATCAAGCCCCAAAACGCCAATTTAGACGCATTAGAAGCACGGTGAAACATCGATTCACCAAAATAGATGTTGCCTATTTTTAGCCCATATAAGCCGCCGATTAGTTGGCTGTTATTGTCCCAAACTTCAATACTATGCGCAAAGCCTTGCGCATGTAGCTTGGTATAAGCTGCAATCATCTCATCATGAATCCACGTGTGCTCGCCCTCAGGCAAGCCATCGCTGCGCGGCATACTACAAGAGTGAATCACTGCATCAAAGTCTTGGTTGAGAGTGAGTTGCCAACGTTCGCGGTGGGCTTGTTTGCGTAGGGATTTACTCGGTTGATAGTCAGTTGGCAGCATCACACAGCGCGGCTCAGGACACCACCAAGCGATAGGTTCGTCTTCATTAAACCAAGGAAATAAGCCCTGCGCATAAGCAGAAATCAGCGTTTCAGATGCTAGATCTCCGCCCACAGCGACCAAGCCAACCCCTTCAGGATCGACGGAAATAGGATTGGGGAAATCATAAAGCCCAAGACTTTTTAGAGTCTCAGGCTTTATATGAGCGTCAGTATCGATATGATTATCGACACTGACGCTTGGGTTAGCAGTTTTAGCAGAGTGGCTCATTTAGACTTCTTTATCAGCAGTGAGCGTTGATGCATAAGTATGATCGGTCGCCACGGTTTCGCCTAGCGAGTCTAGATATTTTTCTGCATCGAGGGCTGCCATACAGCCAGTGCCCGCAGAAGTAATCGCTTGACGGTAGACATGATCTGCCACATCACCAGCGGCAAAAACCCCTTCAACACTGGTCTGTGTCGCATTACCATTGAGGCCACTGTTGACCACAATATAGCCGTCTTTCATATCCATTTGGCCTTTGAATAGCTCGGTATTTGGCTTGTGTCCAATAGCAATGAATACCCCAAACACATCTAGTTGCTTGGTGCTGCCATCGATAGTAGACTCTAACACCACGCCATTGACGCCCATATCGTCGCCTACCACTTCTTTGACGCTATGGTTCCACTCGATTTTGATATTACCGTTTTTGGCTTTTTCAAACAATTTGTCTTGTAATATTTTCTCAGAACGTAGACCATCACGGCGATGCACCAGCGTGACTTCAGCTGCGATATTTGATAAGTATAAGGCTTCTTCAACGGCGGTATTACCACCACCAATAACCGCTACTTTTTGGTCTTTATAAAAGAAACCATCGCAAGTTGCGCAAGCTGATACGCCCAAACCTTTGAATTTTTCTTCTGATGCCAAGCCCAAGTATTGCGCTGAGGCACCGGTTGAGATAATCAAGGCATCACAAGTGTAGTTGCCGTTATTGCCCGTTAATTTAAAGGGACGCTCTGTTAAATCGACATCATTGATATGGTCATAGACCAATTCTGTACCGAAGCGCTCAGCGTGCGCTTTCATACGATCCATCAATGCAGGACCCGTTAAGTCATGCGCATCGCCCGGCCAGTTGTCGACTTCGGTGGTGGTGGTGAGCTGTCCGCCCACTTCTAAACCAGTGACCATAACAGGTTTTAGGTTGGCACGCGCTGCATAAACAGCAGCAGAGTAACCAGCAGGGCCTGAGCCTAGAATAATGAGTTTTTCGTGGCGTGGAGTAGGGTTGTCAGTTGCCATGTTTTTTCCTTGCTAAATATAAGAATGAAAAGAGCTAATAATCAATATGATAAGAAATAATCACCAAAAATATGCGTTAGTATAGTTTTTTTAATTGCTGTGTGATAATAACATAAGGGCAGACGGCAAAAAGTGCAAGTTTGCTAAAACAAACATGGGTATCATTAGAATTAAAGCATCTATAGGAATGCTTAACATGCGCAAACACAGCCTAAGAACGGCTGGGTATTTTAAAGCGTTTAGGTAAGAAGTTTAAGCGTTTTTTGTGAGTCATATCGGTTAAATGTGGCAGATTTTTGCCCAAATTGTCTATTAAGAGGTTTTCTTGCACGCTTTCTTTATAACACTGTCGCCACCGTCCCTATCTATTTGTTATTATAGGAGGTTATGCCCAGTGTCATGACGCTTGTCCGAGTCAATTATTCGATGGACAAACGATAGCAAATGACAAATAAGGGCAAGTGATAAAGCACATGTTTTATCTTATCAATGAGGCTAAACTCCCTTATATATAAGGTTTAGCCTGATGCGCTTCATCATAAACACTGCACTAGGTAAATGCATATCAGCACTTTATATTGGTGCGTTATATCAGAATTTTATGTCAGCATGGTTAGGCTTAGTCATGCATTGGCGACCAATTAGTATTAATAACAAGGCAGATCTTACGTGATATCAGCACCGCTTATTGAGTATTTGAAAAAAGGAATATTTACCCTCCTTGGGTTGATACTGGCAGTTTATCTGTTTGTTATTTTACTGACCTATACCGGTAATGATCCAAGCTGGTCGCATATCAGTAGTGATATGACGACCATCAATAATATGGGTGGTGAGACAGGTGCTTGGTTATCTGACCTGCTTTATAGCTTTTTTGGCTTTGGCGCATGGTGGTTGCTGGCGTTTGTGGTCTATGAATCTATTCTTATTTGGTGGGACAATAAGCCGACGTTTTGGTTGCTGCGCTTGGTTGCTTATGTGTTTTTAATCCTAAGTGCGAGTGCTTTATTCGCGCAACTGGTCGCTTTAGTGCAGCAAGTAGCCGATCCGGTCGCCACAGGCCTCAAAGGGGTAGCGGGTGGTATTATCGGGCTTGAGCTGCAAGCACGTTTGGCTCAATTATTATCGCAGTGGGGGAGTGTGATTTTTTTAACGGTGTTCGTGATTATCACCGCGACCTTTGCCTTTAATATTCATTGGCTGGTGATATATCAAAAAATCATGACCCTATCATGGCTTGGTTCTGGTGTAAGAAAGCAAGATAACGAGCGTGATAGTGTGCAGGCAACTAAAGAACGTCATCAACAGCGTGATGATGACAGTCGAACTGACGAAGAAGCCGCGCAAGCGGTAGCAGAATATGAGCAGCTGCCCCTTGAGCTGCAAGCTACTGAGGACACTGCGCATAAGCCACAAGCAGATAATAGTGGTCGTTTCAGTCATGTACTGACTGATTTTTTAGCGACTTCTGGGTTAGGTGCTAGCGTCAAGGCTTCTATGGCAGCAGCGACGCCAGTATCCGCGAGGAATGATAGTCAGAGCGAGCATTTATCAAGCGCCGCCGTCACGCCTAGCAGCACCAGCGTAAATGCCTCTAGCACCTTTAGCGAGAACAAGGTATCTACTACCTCAAACCCTGTCACAACGTCTACCCGTAAAGTGGAGCCGAGCTTTGCTTGGAATGATGCCAATACCGTTGATGACCTATTGGCCAGCGACTTTGCTATTCACGATCAAAGTATTCAAGACAGTAATCAGTATTCTGACGCTGCTGCACCTACTTATATGAATCATACTGAGTCACCAACTGAGACCTCAGTAGCCACAGACGCGGTAACAGAAACGGCAATGCTAGAGACACCAACAGCAAGCTCTACTGTTAATTACCAACCAAACAGCGTCGAGCAGGCAGTTGTAGGGGCAGCAAGCAAGCAAATCGCGCCTCATCTTATGGATGAGCCTCAAGCTGCAACGTCAGATGACAGTCATACAACGCATGAAACGCATGAAACAGTTGATACATTGGCAGAGTCTTGGTTAGCAGAGCATGCGCCTGTTTCACCACCTTCTCAAGAAACAGAAGAAGATACTAATAAACCTGAACAGCCAGCACTAAAGCCAGCAGTAGAGAATACTTATGACGCCTCTGCTGGGTCATCAGACAAGTTAGCAGACAAGTTATCAAATGAAGAGCAATGGAAAAGCCCATTGTCAATACAAAGTCCTGCTCCAGAAGAGGATGATGTAAGTATCGTCGCACCAGTCGCTGATATGACCCCGACCAATACGCCACCGGCTAATCCTAAACTGCCGCCTACAGTAGAAACTACCGTCACAGCGCCAGCTATTGAACCGATAGTTGCGTCTAAACCAACGGTAAGCTTTGCCGTGCCAGAGGGTGATAGCGGTAACCATATTGCTGATATGATGCCAGAAGATGACAGTCGAGCTGACGACACTGACCTGCCTGTGATGCCTCATATTAGTGATGATGCCGCCTTTAGCCAAAAATCTCGTTCGATGCAAACGGCTGCCTATCGCAGTAGTCTGACGCCTATCCCTGAGATCTCTATTTTAGATAAACCAGATCCTGATCGTAAGCCCAGTTATACTATTGCTGAGCTTGAGCAATTGTCTGAGTTATTAGAGATCAAATTGCAAGAGTTCAACGTCAAGGCTGCTGTGGTCAATGCTATTCCGGGTCCCGTTGTCACGCGCTTTGAAGTGGAGCTTGCCGCTGGCGTAAAGGCCAGTAAGGTCACCGGTATTTCACGCGATTTGGCGCGTTCGCTATCAATGGCATCTTTGCGTGTGGTCGAAGTCATACCGGGCAAGCCCTATATCGGTATCGAAGTGCCCAATAAAAAGCGCGAGATGGTGCGTTTGATTGAGCTATTAAATACCGAAAAGTTCAACGACCCGAAAGCCCAAATCAGTATGGCGATGGGTAAGGATATCGGTGGTAATGCCATCATTACTGACCTTGCCCGCGCGCCGCATATGTTGGTTGCGGGCACCACAGGCTCTGGTAAATCGGTATTGGTCAACTCAATGCTACTGTCGATGCTACTCAAATATACGCCAAATGAGCTGCGTCTGATTTTGATTGATCCAAAGCAATTAGAGCTTGCCAACTATAACGACATTCCGCATCTGCTAACGCCAGTCGTCACCGATATGACTGAAGCCGCTAGTGCCTTGTCATGGTGTGTGGCAGAGATGGAGCGCCGTTATCAGCTAATGAGCTTATTAAAGGTGCGTAAGCTTAACGAGTTCAATAAAAAGGTCATTGCTGCTGAGAAATCAGGCAATCCTATGCTTGACCCTTTATGGCGACCCAATGATAGTGTCAGCATCAGCCAAGCACCGAAGCTAAAAACTTTGCCGATGATTGTCATTGTCGCGGATGAGTTTGCCGATATGATTATGCAAGTCGGTAAACAAGCTGAAGAACTGATCACGCGCTTGGCGCAAAAATCACGCGCGGCAGGGATTCATTTGATGCTTGCCACCCAGCGTCCATCGGTCGATGTCATTACTGGTTTGATTAAAGCCAATATCCCCGTTCGTGCAGCGTTACGAGTGAACTCAAAAGTGGATTCGCGAACGATTCTAGACAGTGGCGGTGCCGAAGACATGCTTGGTAACGGCGATATGCTATTTTTAGGACCTGGTCAAATTGAGCCGGACCGTGTGCATGGTGCGTATGTCAGCGATGAAGAGGTCAACCGTGTTTGTGATGCGTGGCGTGAACGCGGTGCGCCGGATTATATTGATAATATGGCAGGCAACTTTGAACTGTCTAGTCCTAGTGGCGGTGGTAGTACGGCGAATGCCTCTGGTGAGGACGATGACCTTTATAACGATGCTGTGGCGTTTATTATGGAGACGCGAAAAGTCTCTGCCTCTAGTATTCAGCGCAAGTTTAGCATCGGTTATAACCGTGCTGCTCGTATCGTTGACTCAATGGAAGAGGCTGGCTTGGTCAGTTCGATGGGTAAAAGTGGTAAGCGTGAGCTATTAATGTAGATAAATATTGAGCTTAAAAGTAGTTATCGTTGGTTATCTATATTAGAATAAATATAAAGAGTAATAATTGCATCTGCTCAATATATAGGGAAGTTTTATGAAAAAGATAGTATTTACTATTATCGTTGCAACTTTAGGTATTTCCAACATTACGCTTGCTGATACGTTTCAAAAGCATATGTACTGTTCTAAGCCTAGTAAACCCTATAACTTTACATCTGAGGCTCAGTACAATCGATTTGTGGATGATGTTAATAAGTATCAAAGTTGTATTAACGACTTTGTTGAGGAACAGAACCGTGGAATTAAAAACCATCAAAAATCAATAAATAATGCGATTGAAGAATGGAATAGGTTTGTTCAGTTTGAACTAAAATAAAGCTTTCAAAAACAGAAAAGTCAAACATAACTGTTTGGCTTTTTTTATGAGTAGACATTACTAAGAAAACAACACTATATTAGTTTAACTTAACTCAATACTTATAAACCAAGGAAGGTCAGTTATGTTTAAAGAATATACCCAATATGATGCCATAGCATTGGCGGCATTGGTCAATGCAGGTGAAGTCAGCGCTAAAGAGGTGTTAGATGCTGCCGTCTATCAAGCCAATACACTCAATCCAAAATTAAACGCTATTATCCATCGTTTTGATGAGCGTGCTTATGATGCCGCGCAAGCAGAATTGCCAGCAGGTGCATTTAATGGTGTGCCGTACTTACTCAAAGACCTATCATTTTATTTTGCTGACGAACCCATCACGATGGGCAGTCGTAGCGTGAATGTCGTGCCAGAAAACGACAGCGAAATCGTTAAACGTATGAAAGCGACGGGTGTCAATACCTTTGGTAAGACCAATACGCCAGAGTTTGGTTTAATCATCACCACTGAACCCAAAGCGCACGGTGCCACCCACAATCCATTCAAAAAGGGCTATAGCTCTGGTGGCTCATCGGGTGGTAGCGCGGCGGCGGTGGCGAGCGGTATCGTACCGATGGCAGGTGCTGGCGATGGTGGCGGCTCAATACGTTTTCCGGCAGCATGGTGCGGAGCGTTTGGATTCAAACCCAGTCGTGGACGTAACCCCATAGGCCCCTCATTCGGGGAAGGTTGGGAAGGGGCAGTTGCCGATCATGTGATTACTCGTAGCGTACGTGACAGTGCCGCTATGCTCGACGCTACCAGTGGCGCTGAGATTGGCGCGCCTTATGTGATTGCGCCACCTGATGGGACATTTTTACAAGCAGCGATGCGCGCCCCTCGGCAATTAACGATAGCTTTGCACCAGCAGCCACTAGTCGCCAATACCGTAGTAGACAAAGAAGTTTTGAACGTTCTGGAGCAGACGGCAAAGCAATTAGAAGCTATGGGACATCGAGTGGTACCTGCCGAGCCAAATATTAATATCGAGCAATTTTGGCATGATTTTTTAGTGGTGGTTTGCACCCATACCGCCTTTACCATTGATAATATTGAACGCACATTTGGCTCGGAACATATAAAGAATCTAGAGCCGCAAACCTATAACATGGCGATGTTGGGACGCTCGCTCTCTGCCGTTGACTTGGCGCATGCTAAGCAGGGCTGGCATGACAGTCAATATCAAACGGGTCTATTACTCGACATCTACGATATGATTCTGTGTCCGACCGTACCGACGCCTGCGGTTAAGCATGGCGTGCTACCACCAAGTCGTATGGATGAGATGCTCATGCGCAGCGCAGGCTTACTCAACAAAGGCATCGATATGGGTAAATATGCCTTTAGCTCAGGGATGATTGAAAAACTTAGTCAGCCTGTACTGGGCAAAATGGCCTTTACTTTGCTGGGCAACGTCACTGGACTGCCTGCCATGTCGTTGCCAGTAGGTATGAGCAAAAAGGGTTTGCCGATTGGGGTGCAGTTGATTGGGCGTATGAATGATGAGACGACGCTATTTAGTATTGCTGGCGAAATGGAGCGCGCTGGGTTGTTTACCAAAGCTGCTTTTGAAAAGTAATTGTATTTTTGCTATCGCTATGGCTTGAAAGTTGCTTAATCAAAGCGAAAGATATCCATTCCTAAGCTGTGGTGCGCCATACTTTGATGCACCACCGAGACGCGTTGACCAGCTCCTAGGGCAAAAAATAGTGGTAATAGATGCTCATCGCTCGGATGTATGCTTCGATAATTAGGATATTGCTGCCAGTCTAATGCTGCTGGGATGTCTGTTTTGAGCTGCTGGAGTAACCATAGCTTAAAGTCTTGTGCCGTCTCATCTATGCTATCAGCTTGCCAGCGTAGGGCTTGCAGATTATGAGTGATATTGCCTGAACCAATGACGAGGATTTGCTCACGACGCAGCTGCGCCAGTTGCGCGCCTAGCTGATAACAGGCAACACTGTCATAGTGCCGTGGCAATGATATCTGGACGACAGGCACATCGGCCAGCGGATAGAGGTGTATAAGCGGTGCCCAAACGCCATGATCGCAGACGCGCATCGGATTGACGCTACAGGCGATACCACGTGCCGTTAACTGCTGCGCTAACGATTCAGCGAGCGCTGGGTGACCAGCAGCAGGGTATTGTAGCTCGTATAGCTCAGGCGCAAAGCCCGAAAAGTCATGCCATGTCTTTGGTCTTGGGTTACTACTGATTTCCAACTTTGCCGACTGCCAATGCGCCGACATAATGACGACGGCACGTGGCTTAGGTAAGTTTTGCCCGATACGAGCCAAGGCGCTGGTTGTGGCCGATTGTTCAATCGCCAGCGTTGGGGCACCATGCGAGATAAATACTGCTGGTAGCTTGGCTAAATTGGGCGCAGTTAACTGCCCAGCCTGGACCTCTGCCAAAGCTGCTGTGGTGGTAATAGGCTTATGCAGCTCTTGGTGATGTGACTCACGTTGCTGATGCGCATAAGGGGCGTTCGATGTCGCTCGTTTTGGGTATTTCATGTTCCGTTTATTAGGGCGCGCGCCCATTTTTCAATCGCTTTGATGAGGTATCTTTTTTAAGCAAACCGTTATCCATTAATATAGCATTCATGCTATTTTTGATGGCTATAATTTTCAGTAGCTAAGATTTTTGATATTAAAGCTTTCAATTGCTTAAGTTTTCAATTGTTAAGGTTTTTAGTTGCCACGATGATAAGGGTGGTTGTGATTGATGCTCATCGCCCGATATAGTTGCTCCATCAACATCACCCGTACTAATGGGTGCGGCAAGGTCAGCGCGGATAACGACCATTTCACATCAGCTTTTGCCAATACGTCCGGCGATACGCCATCAGCGCCACCTATGACTAGGGCGATATCATCGCCTTGCTGCATGGCACCGGCCAATTTATCGGCCAATCCTTCTGTCGAGAGCATCTTTCCTTTGACATCCAATACCCATAACTGCTCACGTCCCGCTGCATTATGAGCGGCTAATATCGCCTGACCTTCTTGCTCGCGGTACTGGGCGAGATTGGCATTCGAAGGGTTTTTGGCACGTTTGGCGGCGGCAAGCTCAACAATTTCTGTGCTGAGCATTGGCTGGATACGTTTAAAATATTCATCAAAACCCGTCTGCACCCAGCTCGGCATCTTGTTACCAACCGTCAAAATTCTTACTTTCATAATACATACCATGTCAATAATTGAGAAAATGTAACAAAAAATTTTTAAGGTTAAGTTGCCGTAACAAACAACCCTTTTACAAAGCTTTTTTTATGCTTTACTAGCATTCGACAAACAGTTGTTCTTTACTTCATTGTTATCTTGAGAAGTAAGGAGTTATTGTATAATGTCTTTATGCTATTTTTTTAATGCATCATAAGTTCAATTGAAAATTTTTTTAACGAAAGGAGTCGTTTATGAATCGTACTATATCGAGTTTACTTACCTTTACCGCTGGTGCTCTGCTATCTACCTCTGTTTTTGCTGCCTCTTTAAATGGCTCGCAATGGCAAACCATTGATGACAAAACGGGTGAAAAAAAGGCCATCATTCAGCTGAGTGAGAGCAATGGCAAGGTGTCAGGAAAAATAATCAAAGTACTCAACAAAGAAAATGCTAAAGCCGTTTGTACTAAGTGCCCTGGCAGCCTTAAAAACCAACCTGTTGAAGGTTTGCAGATTTTATCAGGCCTAAAAGCCGATGGTAATAATACATGGAGCGATGGCAAGTTAGTAGATCCTGAGTCTGGCAAAACGTATTCTGGCAAACTTACGTTAAGTGACAACGGTCAAAGTCTAGACCTGCGAGGCTATGTTGGCTCGCCACTCTTTGGTCGTTCGCAAACATGGAAACGCATCAAATAAAGGTTAGCCAATTTGATCAGCTAGACCATTTAGCAAGATTGTCATTCAGAAAGCTGTAATTTCAGAAAGCTGTAATTTCAGAAATAGTCTCGTTGAGTATGAATTTAACAACAAAGGATAGCCGATCAAATTGGCTATCCTTTTTTATATCTGTATTACTAACGACATCACATAAGTGGCGCAATGGTTTGTGAGACTTTGTCTTCTGTATTTTGGATATCAGCGCTATCGCTTGGTCTAGGAATAATCGTCAGCTTAGCGTCAGATTCAAAAACGATCGCCTCTACATCATCAAAACTATTAATGCCTTCAGAACGCATGGCACACTCGATTTCTTGACGGGTCAGGCGTTCAGCATTCATGGCATCTGGCAAAAACTGCCCTTGATAAAAAACGATGCGCGGTTCTGACAAAATAAAACTGCTAAATTGCGGTGAGATAGAGGCATATTTGGTGACCAAAAACTGTAATAGGTATAGAACCAAAATAGAAGCCATGCCTTCGATAAGGGGGATTTCTTTGAGCAATATGGTACTGGCACCCAATGAGCCAATCATCACGGTAACGACCCAATCAAAGTTATTGAGCTGAGAAGTGGAGCGCTTACCAGAGATTTTGGTGGTCAGCACGATTAGGATGTACACCATCACAGTGGTCAAAACGATGCGTCCAAGCTTGTCTATGTTGTCAAAAAATAGCATGTCCATAGTGTCAACTCCTATCAATAATACAAAGTAGTTCAATGTTAAAGGCTAGGGCGTGTCTTCAATCTGAAGGTTACGCTAGCTAAAACTAGCGTAACGGAATTCACACCCTAATAGTGAAAAAACTTTGTAGTACGTTGTAGAGAGTCAGGCGTGTTCAAATTCAAAGGGTTTTGCGTTTGGGATCAAGCAGACGATTCAGCGCCCAAATACTGATACGCGCACTGATAAAAGTCAGTACCAGTATCATGACTAAAGCAGAAACTAGCGGTAGAGGTTGCTGCATAGCCATCTCGACCAAGACTTCACGGTTCACCGCGTCGAATAAAAAGAACCATATGCCTAAGAAATAAATAGCAGTCAATAACCAGACCACCGCAACCCCGCTTAACGTCAAGCGATTGATTTCACTTTTATTCAGGGCGCGCTGTTGATGTTTAATAAATTTACTGACCGCAATATAAGCGCCAATAATGATAGAGAGTACGGTGACCAATTGCGAGTTTAGGGCAAGTTTGGTCTGAATCATCATAAATATCGCACTGGTAAGAATATAACCTACCGTAAAAAAACCAACATATTGTGTCAGTTTAGGCGACGTTAATTTGCTGCTTTGTGGCGACCCAGTGTGTGCAGATTGAGTAGTAGACTTGCTGAGTGGCGTGGTCTTACGTGACATAAGCTGACCTTTATAAAGGTAAAACACTGACTATCGATAACAGTGCAAAATAAGGCAATAAAAATGTGCGATAAATCAATAGAGAAGGTTGAGCGCTATTTGTTAGAGCTATTTATTCATATTACTTGATAAAGACCAATCATTGCTGAGCGGTCCAGTCGAGCATTGCATCCAATACCGGTCTGGCGGTAGTAGCATTTAACGCCTGTTCGGTATTGATAAGGCCAACGACGACATAATCCTGCCCAGACAAGCCTTTGACATATCCTGCCATCGATGTGACGTTATTTAAAGTGCCAGTTTTTATCCACGCGCGACCGATAGCGTCCGACTCAGGCAAGCGCTCGCCATGAGCGGCAATGGTGCCACTGACCCCAGCGACGCCTAACGAATTGACATAAGCATCGAAACTAGGATGGCTATAAGCATAGGTTAACAACTCGCTTAAATTAGCGGCCGTGATGGTACAGTCGCGGCAGAGTCCTGAGCCATTGGTCAGATAGGGTGGCGGGGTGTTCAGATGACTCTCCCACCACTGATTTATCGTTTGTAATGCCGCAGGATAGTCTGTAGCAGCAGGTTTGCCAAACTGATATAAGCTGCTTGTCTGCTTGCTCATGGTTTTATTATCTACGGCGTTAGCATTGCTCGGTGTATTATTATTTCCGCTAGTTATATTGGATTCTATATTACTTTTAATATTAACGGCTTTAACGCTATCTGCTTTGGTTGTACTGTTACCTATAGCAGATTGACCATAAGCACCAATCGATAGTGCGACTTGCTCGGTCATGACATTGTTAGAAAAATGATTAATATCATAAATCTGCTGGGTTAAGGTTAACGAGGGGTAACTGACCAGCGGCAAGGGTGCCATCGATAACGCTGCCAGACCCTGCGTCGACTTGCTATTTTTTGCGGTCTGATAAGGCGTTTCTTGTGAGATGACCTTGCCACTTAGGGTGTTTCCCAGTGCTTGCCATTTGGCCGCGATGACCCGTGCCGCAAAGTCTTTGGCGTCAGGATAGGCGACATAAAAAACATGCTCGCCGCAGCTGTCTGGTAGGTTATTATTTAACGCCAGCTGTTCTGATTGCCACTGCGGTGCTAGGCTATAACGGGCTTGGCCACAGGAGGCTGTGCGCGTGTTGATCGTAGTTGGCAGCTGATAATCGGCCAATTTTGGTGTGTAGTCGAGGCTTGCTTGCCCATTATCTAACGGGTAGCTCTTGATACCTATCGTACTAAAATTCACCAAAAAACCATCAGGGCTGGCGTTATAAGGCCGTAGAGGCGCATTATCAAAGGCTGCCGGATCCTTACTCACATGATCGAAGACCGCGCTATCGATAATGATATTACCATCGATATGGCGAATACCCGCTGCTTGTACGCGATAGAGTAGTTGTTGTAAGCGCTCATGGGTCATCTTTGGGTCGCCACTTCCTTGAATGATTAAGTCCCCATACAAACGGTCGCCGATGATAATGCCGCTATGATACACGCGTGTATGCCAGACAAAGTCAGCACCAAGTGTGTCCAAGGCAATAAAACTGGGAACGAGCTTCATCGTACTGGCAGGTGTGCGAGGGATGTCGGCTTGATGATTGATCAACGGTGAAAATGAAATCTTGATAGAGGTGTTTTTTGTAGACCCAGTATTTGTAGGCGCAGCGTTTATCGCAACTTCGCTACCTTCATTGCTACTACCATTATTGACAGATGTTGAGGTATCATCCGGCAGTATCGATGGCGCACTCTCTAAACTTTGATAAGTATAAGGATCATCGGTATAAGCGTGTAGCTGTTGCTCATGCTTTTGGATCGTCTGCTTTTGGATCGTTAGCAATGAACTCTGATAGGTGGTGGTTTTTTGCTTGTTGATATGATCATCACTATGCTTGTCACTATTAGTGATTTCGCTGCTATTAACAATCTGAATAGGCGCGGGTAAGCGACTGGCATTTTTGTCACCCACTGGGGTGATCACAATACTGATATCTGCTGCGGTTAAATCGGCTCGCCCTAGCGCGGCTTGAATGGCTGCTGGTAGAGCCGCTTGTGCATAGAGCGGCGATGCCATAATAGCTGCCAACAAGGCCAGCGTGGAGAAGCTTTTGCCAGACGGCATAAACAGTCTCAGATATTTCGCAAGCGATTGATGTTTGGTGGTAATAGCAGGGTCATTAGAGGGTTTAGAAGTGAGTAGCATGAGCAGTCTGTCATCAGGTAAAAAATCAGACTATGGTAACATGAGTTGCTGTTTTCGCGTAGCTGTAGCGAGCCCCTCTCAACATCAACACGCTCTAACGTACATGTAAAAATGCCATTGCTGTCATGATAGCATCGTTATACGCATCGTGGCTTCCCAATTTGGGAATCTGATAATGCGCTAAGATATTGCCCAGCTGTTGTGACTGAGTGGGGATACCCTGCGTGCGATCGCCCATACGCCGACTGTATAAATGCCGCACATCAATGACTTCGTTCGGTAATGTCGTGCCCATATAGCGTTTCACCAAGGGATTCAAAAACCCCGTATCTATTTGTGGGCAGAACCCCACTATCGGTCGATTATTAATAAAGGGTAGCAGTAATGCCAACATCTCATCATAGCTCATGCCATGCTCGACATCAGCGGTACGCAGACCATGAATCACGATAGTATCGCGGTCAGGCATCACTGGCGGTCTGCAAACCAGATGCATGCCATTACCAGTATCGATAGTATTGCCATTGATATGAATCGCAGCTATAGACAGTAAGTGGTGCTTTTTTGGATTGAGTCCAGTCATCTCACAATCAATCGCTACCCACTGCTCAGGTGCTGATGGAGCAAACATCGTTGCTAGCTCTGGACGCTGTAGATGCTTCTTTTGCCACGCGCATGATAACTGTCGAAACCAACCCATATTCGTCGATCGTCCATTCAAGAAATTTCTAGTTGATAGTGCTGTCTGAGCTGCGCCTTAAAGCTTTTAACCACCGCCAGACACTCTTTTAATAGATCGCGCTCGAGCGCTGATAACGTCGTCGGATTGACCTGCCGTGCATGTTTGTCATCGGTAGAGAGCGCCACGGATAAACGCTGCGCCATAAAAAACTCTAACGCCTCTAATAAAGTGTCGGCACGTTCTTGGGTTAAGGCATGACTGCTTACCAAGGCCTTTAGACGACCTTTAGTGCTAGGCACGTGTAAGACATCATTCTCTAATGCCAAAGTGCGAATACCATGAACCAGCGGAAAGATACCGGCTTTTTTTAAGTCAATATCTTGTACATTGGGCTTACCGCCTAGTAGGGGCACGAACTTTTGCCACCACTGATTGACATCACCAAACTGTAAGGCGGCACGGGCGAACTGACGGACGAACATTGGATCAGATTGCCTATGCGCTGTTTTTAGATGGTCGCGTATTTCAGTGAGTAGCGACTCATCGCCGCAGACATATTCGCCGTCCAGTATGGCGGACAAATAAATACTGTGCATCGGATCGCTGTTTTTAAACCACAAACTGATATTTGCTTTGAACTGTTTTAACGGCTGGCGCCACATCGGATTGGTCATCATGATATTGCCATCGCATAACGGATAACCAAGGTTTGCCAAGTGGTTGTTAAAGGTATCAGCGAACTGCGCCAAGTCAGGATGGGTAAAGCCATCACGGATAATTAAGGCATTATCTTGGTCAGTACGCATGATTTGCTCGCCGCGACCCTCTGACCCCATGACGATTAGGCAAGTATTTTCCACAATGTCTTCAGGAACGATAAGTCGCCAGAGTTTGGTGAAAACTTGGGCATTGAGCGTCTGTACCATGCGGCTAATATTGCCAATTTTGACACCGTTTTGATGTTGCGCGCGTATATAGCGACCGATGAGCTCGACTGCCGTATCTAGGCTCGGCAAGTCTTTTGCTTGCTCGATTTGAATACTAATGAGCTGCGAATGATGCCCGATATGGGCGAGCATATCGCTTTGTCCCAGTACGCCTGCGACGTCTCCATTGCTGTCAATCACCGGAAGCCTATGAATGCGGTAGCGGGTCATGGTCAATAGCGCATCGCCAATCTCGTCATCAGCCTTGATGGTACGCAGATTGAAGTTGGCATAACGCTGGCAAAGGGTAGTGGCAGGGTCTTGCTGTTCGCTCACGGCACGGCAAATATCGCTATCGGTCAAGATGCCGAGCAGATGACCGGTGCCATGTGATGTTTCTTTTATATTTTCTAAATGATTTAAGGGTCTTATCAGTACATGTTTTAGCCCCGCTTTGGTCATAGTATGAGCGGCTTCGTATAAGCTATTATTGGCATCGACAATGTGTACCGGCAATAGATTGACATCAATCACTGGCTGCAGCATGATTTGCTGTACTTCTTGCTGATCATTATAGCTATCAATATCTAAGCCTTGACTACTACGACGCTGTTGTAAGGCTTTTAACCGTTCAGGCAATTTGTCTGACAATAACTGGCGTACCAAATGGTTTTGCGCACTGATTTTGTCCACGGCCGTACCATCAACTTGTAGCAGTAGAGTGTCTTCAGCCGCACGGAACTGGTAGGGTGAGGGGTTGGTAGTATTTATGTCTGAGTCTGCTACCGATGTTTTCTCTGTTAGCGATTTGGGCAGACGCCGACTATCGAACCAGTCGTTGCTATTCAAGTGGTCAGAGTGATTGCTACCCAAGTAGGAAGCGACAAATTCACCATCAAGCAGTTGCTCAATTTGCCCTTTGATGACCACATAAAGATACTGCATGTCTTCAGTAGCCAAGCTTTCATTTTTGGCAAGATAGCGAATTTGGGTGTGCTTTCTGATACTTTGCCGTTCAGATAAACGAAAAACATCAAACGGTGGCTGGGTAAAATCAAGATGGGGCATGGCATCATCCTTGATGGCATATTCAATAGTAGACGCTTTACTATAGCACTATTAAAGCAAAAAACCTCCAATAACCATATTATTATTGTGGTTATTGGAGGTTGCTATGTAGAGGTGGATATATTTTTTAGAACTTACTGCTTTAAGGACTACTGCCGTTAAAGGTGAATGCTGTTAAAGCGACTGTTATGCGCCAAGCAACTGACGAATACGACTGATGGCCTCACGGCTCTCTTCGACACTGGCAACCAGTGCAATACGCACATAACCTTGACCGGGGTTGTTGCCATTGACCTCACGTGACAAATAGCGCCCAGCTAAGGCGTGGATATTGGTCTGCTCGTACAAGGCTTTCACAAATGCCTCGTCATCGCCCGCGAACTGCTCGGGGACTTTGACCCAAAAGTAAAATCCCGCTTCTGGCATCCGCAGTGCTAACAGTTCACCAAGCTCAGCCATCCACAGCGCGAATTTTTCTTGGTACAGCGCGCGATTGTGCTCGACATGTTTCTCATCTTGCCACGCTGCGATAGACGCCAGCTGATGAGGGATGGGCATCGCGCAGCCCTGATAGGTGCGATATTGCAAATAAGCCTGCAAAATCTCTGCATCACCAGCGACAAAGCCCGAACGCAGACCGGGTAAGTTGGAGCGTTTTGATAATGAATGAAACACCACACAGTTTTTAAAGTTATGACGACCCAAGGCTGCACAAGCTTGCAGGAGTCCAATCGGCGCGGTATCAAAATATAGCTCGCTATAACATTCGTCACTGGCAATGATAAAGTCATATTGGTCTGACAGGCGAATGAGATACTCCCAATCATCCATCGTCATGACCGAACCTGTTGGATTGTTCGGACTACACACGAATAACAGCTGTGTTTGCATCCATACTTCTTTCGGTACAGCGCGATAATTGCCTTTAAAATCATTGTCTAGCGTGCAAGGCACAAAGTAAGGCGTTGCTTGCGCCAGTATCGCAGCACCTTCGTATATCTGATAAAACGGATTGGGCATGACCACAGTAGGCGATGAGCCAGTCGATGAGCTAGGCAACTGGTGGTTTTCTATGCTATCTGTTGTCTTAGCCTTATGATCAACAACCGCTTGCACAAAACTAAAAATCGCCTCACGCGTGCCCATGACGGGCAATACTTGCGTTTTGGCATCGACGTGATTTAAAAAAAAGCGCCTCTCAAGCCAGTGAGCAATGGTTTGGCGTAGCTCAAAGAGGCCATTAGTGTTTGGATAACGGCTTATTTTGTCCAAGTTTTCACGTAGGACGTCCAGCACAAATTCAGGTGGCTCATGTTTCGGCTCACCAATACCGAGCTTGATTTCACTGTGGTTATGGGCTGGCGTACTATTAGCAAGTAAAGTTGCCATCTTAGCGAAGGGATAAGGATGCAGAGCGTTCAAGTTGTGATTCATAAGTAGGGTAACTATAATAGACAATTAATAATAAAGTTATAAAGAAAATTTACATTCGAGCAGTGTAGCACTTCCCTTATTTTTTGTCTTTTTCTTATCGCTGCTAATTTATCGTCTCTTAAATAAATGCTAATTAGAAATTATTCATTGATTGAAGCGACAGGCAAACCTAAGAAGATTGCAGGCATTATCATAAGTTTGGTGCTTTATAGCTGCTTGGTGCTTTACAGCTGATAGCATCTGCAAAAATTTGACTAGCAAGGAAGGCGAGTGCCAGTACTACATTTAGTAAACTAAGTGAGCTTGATACCGCTAATCACATTTTTGGGATTGGTATGATAATAATATAAAAGTAACTGTCAGTGTTAACGACAGATTATGCTGAGGATAATTTGATATGGCTAGTGTCTCAAAGACTGATGATCTCAATGCCAAAGATATCAATAACAAAAACTTTGATAATAGTACGCCGCGCGCAGAGTTGTATAGGCAATTAAAGCAGCGTGAGCATCATTGGTGGCAGGCGCGTCAGCATCTGATTCGCCTAAAAGAGCGCCAGATGTTTTGGTTCGGTGAGAACAGCTTTATGATGTGGCTGCTATGGCAACTGGTCAGCTATGTGGTCGTAGCGATGGTACTGATGTCGCTCAGCAAGCTATTAAATATCTCGCTGCCGCTATGGCAGTATGTGGCTTTATTTGTGCTACAAACGCTGATTTTTATCGTTATGCTGGCTTTTAAAGGTCGATTGGCCAATAACTTGCAACGCCGAATCAATAAACAAGAGCTACTGCGCGAAGAGGCGCTGAATGAGATGACTATCTTAGCCGCTGACAGTCTGTATCTCGATGTGCATGCAAAAGCACCTATCTCTTTAAAAGCACTCTATGAGCATTACGATGCCCAGTTTCATCTCTCAAGCTTGCAATGCTTGCTCAAAAAGGAGGTTGATGCGGGACGATTACTCTTGGGGGAGCAGCAGCTAGAGGCAAATATATTGCCACCAGATTTGGCTGATGATGAGCTCAACGAGCATGCTAGCGAGATGATATATAAAAGCATCATATAATCAATTCTATAGTTGAATCACTATCAAACCAATACCGTGCTGCTGGGATAAATTTTGCGCAGCCTCTGTCAGCGTAGACACAGCACGCAAGTAAAATTTGCACCAGTAACACTGATAACATTAGCATATCGATTTTATGTCGAATTGACTATATATAAATTCGCTACATCGTTATCCTCGCTAAGCATGCTAATGCATCGCTTGCACTCGGTTTCCTTGTATCAAAGTTACTTGAATTCAATTATACAAAACCAAAAATGGATTAATGACTTGGTGCTAAAAAGTCTAAACTTATCCAGCACCAATCCACTTTTCACCTTAAAAAATTTTTCACCTCAGAACTTCAATCCCAATCAATCAACGACACTTGTCAAATTCATGGATCGTTCATATTTTTAACTCTCTATACCATCTTAATCTTCAGTACCGTTTAACTTTCAACATTGTCGCTACGTAAGCTAAGACTCGTTATCAGTGCCGTTTTTAAGGTTTCGAGCTTATCGGCTGATAAGGGTTCGTCATTTCGGTCACTTATATAAAACATATCCTCTGCACGTTCGCCCAAAGTGGTAATACGGGCTGCATGCACCTCAATTTGTTGCTGCAAAAATATCTGACCGACTCGTGCTAATAGTCCTGGCTGATCGAGGGTTTCTAAGCTCATAATGTGCTGATCTGAAGCTTCATTAAACTCAAAATTAATCGTCGTCGCCACTTCAAAGTGCTTGAGCTGGCGCGGGATACGTTTGTGCGTCAATTTTGGCACTGTCGGGTTTTTGAAGGCATCGATCAGTCGCTGTTTAAGCTCTTGCTGGCTGTCTTCATCAACCAGTAGCGTGCCACTACGATCCAGCAGCACATAGGAATCCAAGGCAAAGTCACGGGTGGCAGTAATGATTCTTGCATCCAATACGTCTAGATTCATCTGATCGAACACCGCCATCGTAACAGCAAACAGATTTATTTGATCTTGGGTATAGACAAAAACCTGTACCGCATCCAGTGCCAGTTCACGATGTTCACGCAAAACCACCATTGGCGGACTATCCGCATTAGAAGCAAGCCCAATCGGTGGATGGTTTAAGATGGCTTCGGTGTGCCACAAGATGTCTTCTGCAATCTCTCGCAAAAAGTACTCATCGCCCAAATCGTCCCATAGTCGCAATACTTCATCGCGATTCATGTGCTGATTATTGACATTATCTAGCATCGCGAGCGCCTGCGCACGAGTGGCACTGATCATATCTTGGCGATTGGTAGGCGCATCAATATCGGCGCGCAGAATACGCCGCGTCTGCGAGTATAACTGTTTCATTAGCGTTGCCCGCCAGCTGTTCCATAACTGTGGATTGGTGGCATTCATATCGGCGACGGTCAGCACGTACAGATGATTGAGATGAGTGACGTTGCCTACTAAATCTGCAAAGAGTGTCACGACTTCTGGGTCTGAGATGTCTTTTTTCTGCGCAGTCATCGACATTAATAAGTGATAGCGGGTCAGCCAACCAACCAAATTGGCATCAGCGACACTCATGCCGTGTGCCAAGCAAAATTCAATCGATTCAGTCTCACCAAGCAAGCTATGATTGCCGCCGCGGCCCTTGGCAATATCATGAAACATCGCCGCCAGTACCAAAATCTCTTTGCGCTCGATACGCTGAAAGATAGCGCTGACCAGTGGAAACTCTTCAGAAAACATAGGATCGGTAAAGCGGTGCAAAATTCGAATCAAAAATAAAGTATGCGCGTCCACCGTATAGCGATGAAACAAATCATATTGCATCAGACCCGTGACTTGCGCAAAAGCAGGAATATAGTTGCCCAATACCCCATAGCGATTCATGGTGCGCAGGCGATGGAACAGATAGTTTTGCTCTTTTAGATTAGATAAAAATAAAGCTTTGTGAACGGGGTTGTCCCTATAGATTTGATCGATGCCGCGTGCTGCAATTTTTAGCGCTCGCAAGGTATGGGTACGGACGTTTTTGATGCCGTATTGACCCATGAGTAAAAACATCTCTAAAATCGACTCAGGATGTTGGGCAAAAACGCGATGATGCGCCATGGCAATTTGTTCGCCGACTTGGTTAAAGCGCGCGTTTATGGGTTGCTTTTTTGGGCGCTCATCATCAGGCAGTTGCGGCTCGATGATGGTCTCATAATAGTGATTGGTCAGCATCTCAGACAGCGTCGATATCTGCATGGCACAGCGATAGTAATCGCGCATAAAACGCTCAACGGCGGCGTTAGGCTGATCGTCTGGCTGCGCTTCATAACCCATCAGTTGGGCGATATCACGCTGATAATCAAAAAGCAGCTTGTTTTCATTGCGCCCAGTCAATTCATGCAAATGATGACGTATTTGCCATAGATAGCCTTCGGCAAAGCTCAGCTCGTCAAACTCTTTTTCGGTCAAGAAGTTCTGCTGCACCAAGTCATAGAGCTTGCTCACTCGAAAGTAGCGCTTGGTCACCCAGCCGATGATATGAATATCACGTAGACCACCGGGGGCCGTTTTAATATTAGGCTCAAGGTTATATTCTGTGGCATTGTGCTGCAAATACCGCGCTTTGGCCTCTGCAATCTTTACCTCAAAAAATGCACGCGGCGACCACTGTTTGTTGACGATCTGAATAGGCACGTCTTGCAAAGCCTCATTACCAATGAGCAACCTTGCTTCGAGTAGTGCACTGGCAATGGTATGGTCAAGCGCTGCTTCCACGCCATCACTGACACTACGCACGGATAAGGCAGGCTCAAGTCCGATATCCCACAGTAACGCCACCAAGTTATCAATCTTGCTACTGGCATCAGGACCAATCTCATTGGGAGCCAATAATAGAATATCGATATCGGAATATAGGGACAGCTCGCCGCGCCCATAACCACCAGTGGCGAATAACGCCAAATCGGTCTTATCCAGCTCAAACCATTTAAACAGGGCGATAAGTAGACTGTCTATAGCACAGGCGCGTGCCGCCACCAGTTGACGAATATTGATACCACGCTCAAGCGCGCGGCTGATATCTTCATTTATTTGGGTTAACCATTCAGGAATGCCGAGTAGGCTTTTTTCCGGCGTTTTTGCAGGCGTCGTTGGCAACAGTGACGCCGTAGGTGAGGAAAAGGAAGGCAGCGGCGTCAGATCGATCGAGGCGGCATCACAAGTAAACATGAGTGTTATCCCGTTAACAATTTAAAAAGGTGGATCATTGAAGCCAATAACTTCTTGGAGTTATAAAACTGAAAAATCGATAAGCACAATACGACGGTATCGTTGTCGATTGAGTTAAGAACATGCTCTAATAATAGCGCAAAAAAAAGACCGCCTAGGCGATCTTTTTTTGTACTACTGAGTTAAAAAGCTTAAGTCTTCTTCAGGGCGCGTGGTAAATACTTCACAGCCATTGTCGGTTACGACCATCGTATGCTCCCACTGAGCGGACAGTTTGCGGTCTTTGGTAATCGCTGTCCACTCATCAGGTAAAATCTTGGTCTGCCATGTGCCTTGGTTAATCATTGGCTCAATGGTAAAGGTCATGCCCGTCTTTAGCTCAAAGCCTGTGCCTTTTTTGCCGTAGTGCATGACTTGTGGCTCATGGTGGAATTCATCACTGATGCCATGACCACAAAACTCACGAACGATACTAAAGCGCTCAGGCTCGACCACTGCTTGAATCGCTGCACCAACGTCGCCGAGACGCGCGCCGTTTTTGACCACACTCATGCCAGCATATAGCGCGTCTTGTGCGACTTTGCAGATACGCTGCGCCATGATAGAGCCGTTACCGACGATCCACATTTTTGAGGTGTCGCCGTAGTAGCCGTCTTTGATCACGGTCACATCAATATTGATGATATCACCATCTTTGAGTAGCTTGCTTTCGGTTGGGATGCCGTGACAGACCACGTGGTTTACTGAGGTACAAATCGATTTTGGAAAACCGTTGTAATTCAGCGGAGCAGGGATGGCTTTTTGCACATTAACGATATAGTCATGAGCGATTTGGTTGAGGGCTTCGGTACTGACGCCAACTTTGACATGCTCATCGAGCATGACAAGGACGTCGCTGGCAAGTTTGCCGGCCACACGCATTTTTTCTATGGCTTCTGGGGACTGGATAAGGGATTTTTTAGTCATCATTGTGGTACTTATAGTTATGGGTTTTATGTGGTCAATTATAGCATAAATCGACAACATGCTGTTTGAATGCAAGTCATTGACTATTTCAATCATAGTGATATTAAACGACTTTATATGCACATATATGACTATATAGTCATCAATATAGGACTATTAGCATAAAAATTCCATTGAATATTGCAAAACCGACTCTAGGTGCTCTGAGCACAGGTCTTCTGTTAATGACGATGCAAACTACTTCGGCGCAAGCGGCTGGACAGTATTATAACTGTGCCAATGCTACTGGATGTGAGCTAGTCAGTAGCAAACACTGGACGTCAAATCACACGGATACCAAGTACCCCGTTGTATTGGTGCATGGCGCTAATGGATTTAATAGGCTGTTTGGGGTACTCGACTACTTCTATGGTATTCCACAAGCTTTGATAAATGGTGGGTCGAATGTATTTGCAACTAAAACCTCTGCTATCCACAACAGTGAGTTTCGCGGTGAACAATTATTGCAACAAGTCAAAATTATCAGTGCCATCTCAGGCAGCCCTAAAGTCAATTTACTTGGTCACAGCCAAGGTGGTATCGACATTCGCTACGTTGCTGCAATGCCGACCAGCTATTGTGGTCAACCCGCTGATACTGAGGTTAATGGCATTAAGTATTACTCATTTAGTGGTGTTGGCCAGATAACCAATGGTCTTGATCCAAGTGATTATCTGTTAGCTACTACAGGACTTGCGTTTGCTGGCGAGCCAAATGATGGTTTAGTGTCTTCTTGTTCAAGTCGTCTTGGCTATGTCATCAGAGACAATTATAAAATGAATCATTTGGACTCTGTCAATCAAGTAGTAGGATTGACCGCTTGGGGGCAGCCTAATCCAAAGTCTCTTTATACTACTCAGGTTAATCGTCTCAAAAATGAAAGTCTGTAACACTATCAAAAGCTTGTTGGAATATAAAGCATTAACATGAATGACTATTAAAGCTATAAAAGCAATTATTTATTAATTAATGACTGAAAAGTCACTAAAAATCGCCCCGTATATTCTAAAAAACGATTGAATGTTACAGAAGATAGCAGTATGATAATTTTGGTTGCTAAATGATTTAGCAATAGTTTCTTTATAACTTTTGCAGTAAGTGCAATATAAGTTTATATAAAGGAACTGCCAAACTTTAACGATAACAAGGATGTTGTTATGACTAAAAAACCCTCTCTTGCCTCGGCTCTCACGCCTAGCGCATTTTTACCCTCACTTGGTGCTATCAGTGCCGGTTTGCTCCTAATGGCGTTACAAACCACATCAGCCCAAGCGGCTGGTCAGTACTATAATTGTGCCAATGCCACAGGTTGCAATCTGGTTAGTAACAAATACTGGACGTCCAATCATACGGATACCAAATATCCAGTTGTCATGGCACATGGTTTAGGTGGCTTTACTAAAGCGTTTGGGTTGGTCGACTATTTTTATGGTATCCCTGAAACATTAATGCAAGGCGGAAGTCAGGTTTATACAACCAAAACGTCTTCCGTCCATAACAGTGAGCTCCGCGGTGAGCAATTGTTGCAACAGATTAAAACCATCAGTGCTATTTCTGGCAGTCCAAAAGTTAACTTGCTGGGACACAGTCAGGGTGGTATTGATATCCGCTATGTGGCTGGTGTTGCTCCACAATACGTCGCTTCAGTAACGGCAATCTCAAGCCCAGAGCAAGGCTCAAAGATGGGTGATTGGGTTATGAAACAAGTTATTGAAGGTAGTGCTAAGGATGGTTATGCTGACGGTGAGTTTAATGTCGCCTCACAGATTACCCTTGGTGTCTTTAAGTTAGTTGGTAACTTGACGGACATTAGCGCCGGTATAAGTTTTAAAGAGTTACAAGAGCAGGACGGTTGGGAGGCACTTCAAGCCTTATCTACTGATTCTGCTACTAAGTTTAATGCTAAATTTCCGGCAGCGATGCCAACCAGTTATTGTGGTCAGCCAACAGCTACCGAAGTCAACGGCATCAAATATTACTCATTTAGTGGTATCGGTCAGGTAACCAATGGACTGGATCCTAGTGATTATCTACTGGCTTTAACGGGAACGACATTCGAGGGTGAGCCAAATGATGGCTTAGTATCTGCCTGCTCAAGCCGACTCGGCTATGTGGTTCGTGATGACTATCGAATGAATCATCTGGATTCTGCCAATCAATTATTAGGTCTAGTCGCGTGGGGTCAACCTGATCCAAAAACGGTATACCGTGATCAAGTGAATCGTCTTAAAAAAGCCAATTTATAATTGGTTAATGAGTGGACTATAGCCTTGAGTCTGCAAGCGTTGTGTAAGAAAAGGGTCAACTGAGTTGACCCTTTTCTTATATGGGTAGCAGAGGTTATATATTCACACAAACAAATTTTTTATTCATGCTATCGCTTGGTGCCTCTTTCATATATTAGTATGCTACACACATATCAACTGACTTATTAAATAAGATATTTTCGTTATGCCAAACAATCGCCGTTTACCTTATCTTCCTATCATTATTATCGCTGTCATCATCGCTATCACTGTGGCGATTATCATGTGGTTTAAGCCTGACCAAGGCACTGCTGGATCTTCTGAGACTACCTCTACAGCAGTGGAGAATAACGCCAATAGCACAATGATCAATAGTTCTGATGCTAATAGTGGGGTGGCGACATTGTCTGGTCAAAATAACACTCAATTCATCACAGGGCTTGAGAACTTGCCGCGGTCTTTACAAGGCACGGATGTAGACGGTGAAATCATCATTGATGAAAATAAACAATTAGTCGTTACCGAAGGCTTACGCCGCTTGTTCGATTATTTCTTATCGGCGCTTGGTGAAGAAAATGACGCTGTCATCTATGCTCGCGTTGAGAGCTATATCCGTAATCACACGCCAGAGCCTGCCGCCAGTCAAGCGGTTGCCATATTTGACCAATATATTGCCTATCTAAAAGCCATCCCTGAGATAGAAAAGCGTTATGGTAATCTGCAATTGCAGGCGACCAAAAGTGGCGAGTTGGATTTGAATGCGGTGACACAGCAAAAGCAAGACGTCAGTAAGCTACGTCAGCAGTATTTTTCCAAAGAAACCATCACCGCCTTCTTTGGTACAGAGGATGACTATGATGATTATAGTATGGAGATGGTCAGAATCAACCAAAATACCCAGTTGTCTGATGCGCAAAAAGAGGCGGCAAAACAAGACTATATTAGCCGCATGCCGGACAACACTACCAAGGCCAATATTGCACAACAAGCCAATCTAAATGAGCTAATGACTCGTACTGAGCAGATGAAAGCCAAAGGCGCAAGCCCCGAAGCACTATACAATATGCGTCGAGAGCTGGTCGGTGCGCCTGCAGCAGCGAGACTGGCACAAGTAGATCAAGAAGACGCCAATTTCGATCAGCGTTTTGATCAATACCAAACACAAAAGCAGCGCCTATTGAGCCGAAATGCGGACAAAGCGCAGGCACAAACCCAAATCAATCAGCTCGAGCAGCAGTTATTTAACGATACCGAGCGCAAGCGCTTGGCGGGTTATGCGGCGATGCAACAACAAAATGCTGCGGCTGCCCAATAATTCCTAATAATTAGATACGGGGCAAATGATTATTTGGCAGTGAGATGTTCGATAAATAACAGCTTGATCGATCATCGGTTGATAAGTCGATAAGTCGATAAGTCGATAAGTCGATAAGTCGATAAGTCGATAAGTCGATAAGTTGATAAGTTGATAAGTTGATAAGTTGATAAGCCAAAAGTAACAAGCAGACTCGCCATCACACAAAAGTGTTAGCAGCTTATGGCGCTGCTAACAAGACCTATTAGCAAATCACCTGTATAGTTGGCACAAACCACGTCTCAATCTATACCTAATCTATCATGACAGTCATATGGCAGTCATGCATAATAGCGCCCATGTGCTGCTCAATGAATAAAGTGCTGGTCAATGAATAAAATAATCAAACAGGCGCTATAAAGCTCCGCACATGTCTATAAAAATTTGCTTAAACCTTTTAGGAGATACTATGAAAAACATGACTAAAATAATGATGGCTGCGACACTTGCGGTAGGTACATTGGCTGCAGGTTGCCAAACTACCCCTAGTGTGACCGCGCCTGTGACTCAACCAATTACTGTTGATGCACTACAAGCATATAACTGGCAGCTTGTCGATGCCAAACGCAGCAATGGTGACAAAGTCAGCCAATTGTTTTTTGACCCAAGCAAACCATTAACGCTAAAATTCTTCAAAGACGGTACGAGCAACCGTGTCACCTTTGCTAATACTTGTAATAACATGGGCGCTAGTTATAGCGTCGTAAATGACAATGTGGTGTTAGGTAATGTAATGTCGACTATGATGGCATGCCCTGAGCCACAAGCAAGCTTCGATACAGCAACTATGGCGACGGTACAAGGCAAATACAGCATCAATAACAATGCGAATAACGTGCCTATCTTGACTATCCGTAATGCCAATCAAGTGGCGTACTTTAAAGCTGTCGCAAAATAATTTGCCAATTCAATGACGCAACTTAATCAGTAATTCCTGTCTTTGATATGCCTCACTATGTAGTGGGGCATTTTTTTATTCAAAATATGCTGCCGTTTGCGCTACACTAAGGTCATCAACTTTTGTAGTGATGGATTGTTGGGGTCGATTAATCCTCTTTGCTGTTATATAACCTTAGCTTTTACTCAAGCATATTTACCGCACCATTAAAACCCTATTGGACTTTATTTCATGTTAAAACCGATTGTTTTGAAACCGAATAGTAATGTACATTACCTAAATAAAATAATCGTCATAACGGCTATCACTTTTTTAACGGGGATGGTCCTAACAGGTTGTCAGACATTGCCGAACATGACCGCACCCAATGCTGCTGTTAATATAATGACGAACAATCCGCTGACAGCCCGCATGCCAGCAATAGATCGGCAAGGGTATATTGCTTATGTTGAGGAGCAAGGCTTTGGCGCTGCAAAGATATCGACACTCTATAGTATTCGCCCTGATGGTAGCGACCGCCAATTGATTGATCAGCTCAAGGGTTATATCTATGCGCCAGCATGGTCAGCAAATGGTCAAATGCTGGCCTATAGTAAACAAGCGCTGCGTCAGCATCCAAAGATTTATATCTATGATCGCAAAAGCAATACCCAAAATCTGGTGGTAAATGCTGAGGGCAGTAATTTGTCAGCATCATTTTCGCCTGATGGTCAAAAACTCCTCTACAGCTCAACCGTCGGCGGCAATGCCGATATCTATGAGATGCGCCTAAGCGACGGTAGTACCAAACAGCTAACCACCTTACCGAGTACGGAAGTGCAGCCAAGCTACGCCAGCGACGGGCAAAGCTTTGTTTATACCAGTGATAAGGTCCGCGCTGGTCGCCCCAGTATCTATCGCTATCGTTTTGCCACAGCCAATGCAAGCGTGATACCGACAGCGGGCTATGCAGCCAGTCCGCAACTGAGCTTAGATGGTCAACGCTTGGCCTACCTTAATGGTCGCAAGGCGGCGGTGATGACGCTGGCTACTGGGCAAGTTATCAATCTAGCCGAAACGGGTCTTGATGAACCCGCTCGTCTGTCACCTTCCGCGCAGTATGCCGTCTATCCCACCAAGCTTGCACAAGTGGGCAGTCAAAATGGCGGCAGCTTGGTCATTCATTCATTAACAGGTAATACAAGCTATGCCATTGGCAGTAAGACGGGAGGCGTCGTACGCTCACCCATTTGGGGACGGTAAGAGTAAAACCTATGTATTATGTAATGGAATGTATATATAATCACTGACAAAGAAACATAAGTTGATTGTATAGCCTGCATTTTAGAGGTGGCTTAGCCATCGCTTAAATTCGTTAAAGCCAATGCGCTTATAGCCATATCGCCTGTCATTCAAAATAGAATAATCAAGCTATGGGTAAAAAATCTGGTATAAGCAAGCTGACAGAACGAATCTGAGTGGAGCAAAGTTGAGTAAATTGTAACCACATACTGCCAAATTGTATAACCGAGCCATTAATATGTTGGATTAAGCGAGTAATAGGAGAGAGCGGTTCATGCAAGAGTCTTTTTTAGTCTTTATCACTAAAATCAGTTTGTACCCCACGATTGTTTTTACGGGGCTTGTGATGTTCGTGACTCTATATTGGCTGGTGTCTTTACTTGGCATGGCGGATATGGATAGCGTGGATTTTGGTGAGGCAGATGGTGATGTCTCCCCCTTGTCATCGCCTGGCTTTTTTACCGGTCTCATGCTCAAATTTGGTCTTTATGGCGTGCCTTTAATTATCATACTAAGCTTGATTAGCTTAATCGGTTGGCTGCTAAGCTACCTATATACCAGCTTTTTACATCAATATTTTGACTCTGGTCTTTTGTATTACCTATTCGGTACAGGGGCGCTCATTTTTGTACTGGTCGTCTCCATGTGGTTGACGGGCATTATCATTTCACCCATTCGCAAAAATATCGCTAAAATTCCCAAACGGAATGCGTCTAGCAATATTGGCAAAATCGCCGTTGTGCGCACCCTGAGTGTGACCGACAAACATGGCGAAGCAGAATTAAACGATGGCGGCGCAGGATTGATACTTAAAATTCGCTCAGACACTAATGATGATTTGCTAAGACAAGGCGATAGAGTGGTATTGATAGAGTATTTAGACGAAGCCAATACCTATCGAGTCGCTTCTGTCAAAGATGAGTAACTGTCACCAATAATGTAATCGTGATGGCTATTAATAGTCGCTGTTAGCGTAGATTAGACGTGCAGAGTAAATAGACGGCAACGGTTAATGAATAATGATTCAGTAAGATAAAAATAAACTATTTTTAAGAATGGTCGTAACGGTTTTAAATTCGCTTGTGGTTGATTCAATATAATTGAGATACAAGAAAAGTGAGTGCAAGTCCTACGAATAGTAGGCTGAGCGCGTTTAATGCCGTATCTGATTTATGTAGGATTGACTATAGAATGTTTTAATTAAAGGAATGGATATGGACATACTCATTATCGTCGGCGTGGTTGTGGTGCTGGCGTTTGTTTTTATGATGGTAGCACTTTTGATGCTCAAAGCCTTTTACTTCAAGGTTGAGCAAGGCAAAGCACTGATTATCAATGGTGTGAGTAAAATCGCCGTACGTTTTGATGGTGGCTTTGTTTGGCCTATCATCAATAAAAAAGAATTGATGAGAATCTCACTCATCACCTTAGAGGTTGATAGACGAGGTAAAGAAGGACTGATTTGCGCGGATAATATGCGTGCGGACATTACTGTTGCATTTTATTTGCGAGTCAATGAAACCGAAGAAGACGTGTTAAAGGTTGCCAAATCGGTTGGGGTTGAGCGCGCCTCTGATAAAGTCGCTGTCAATGAGCTGTTTAACGCTAAGTTCTCAGAAGCACTAAAAACTGTGGGCAAGCAGATTGATTTCGTTAAGTTGTTTGAAAATCGCAGCGAGTTCCGTGACAGTATCGTCCAAGAAATCGGTAACGATCTGAATGGCTATGTCTTAGAAGATGTGGCGATTGATTATTTAGAGCAAACGCCGAAAGCCTCACTAGATTCAAGCAATATCTTGGATGCTGAAGGTATCAAAAAGATTACTCAGCTAACAGCCTTCCAAAACGTCATCACTAACGAGCTTGAGCGTGACGAAGAGTTGGCCGTTAAAAAGAAAAACGTTGAGACCAAAGAGGCAATGCTGGAGCTTGAGCGTCAACAAGCCGATGCCGAAGCCAAACAGCAACGTGAAATCTCTTCTGTCATTGCGCGTGAGACAGCTGAGACGCGCAAAATTGAAGAAGAAGAGCGCAAAAAGTCTGAAACCGCGATTATTTCAGTTGAGCAGGACTTAGCGATTCAGCGCGAAAACCAACAACGTGAAATTGAAGTGGCTGGTCAGAACCGCTTGCGTGCGGTTGTGATTGAAGAAGAGAAAGTCACGCGTGCTCGTGATTTAGAAATCGTCTCACGTGAGCGTGAAGTTGACTTACAACGTATCGAAGCTGAACGCGCAATTGAGCTTGAGAAAAAAGAAATCGCCAATGTCATTCGTGAGCGTATCGCGGTAGACAAAACGGTCGCGCAAGAAGAAGAGCGTATCAAAGAAGTCCGCGAAGTGAGCGAAGCCGAGCGTTCTAAACAGACGCGCGTATTGGCAGCCGAAGCAGACGCCGAAGAAATCAAAGTACGTCAGGTCAAAAAAGCCGAAGCCGAAGAGCTGTCAGCCAAGCACAAAGCCGTCGAGATTACCACGCTGGCTGCCGCTAATCTTGAAGCCTCAGCCAAAGACTCGGAAGCCAAAATTAAAATGGCGGAAGGTATCAAGGCTGAAGAGTCGGCACACGGCTTTGCCGAAGCGGCTATTCAAGAAGCCAAAGCGTCCTCGCTTGAAAAAGAAGGCATTGCCAAAGCCAACGTTATCAGAGCAACTGGTCAAGCCGAAGCGCAATCAGAGCGTGAAAAAGGCATGGCTGATGCTGAAGTTATCGCGGCGCGCGGCGAATCCAACGCCAAAGCTGAGCGTGATATCGGGCTGGCAAATGCTCAAGTTATCGCCGCTCAAGGCGAATCAAATGCCAAAGCGGAGCGTGAAGTGGGACTGGCAAAAGCGGAAGTCACCCGTGCGCATTTCCAAGCCGAAGCCGATGGTCTGGTCGAAAAATTCAATGCGATGGGCAGCATGAGCAAAGAAGCGCGCGAGCACGAAGAGTTCCGTATGGGTCTCGAGACTGCGCTGCAAGAAGCCATGGCGTCTATCGAAGCTGGTAAAGAGATTGCCAAAGAAAACGCTGAAGTCTTGGCAGTCGCGCTACAGAAAGCCAAAATTGATATTGTTGGCGGCGAAGCGCATTTCTTTGACAACTTTGCTAAGTCATTGTCTATCGGTAAAGCCATTGACGGTCTCGCTGGCAAGTCAGATACGCTAAGCGGCATCATCAATACCATGATGGCAAGCCAGCTAGCGAACAAGACCAATCAGTCTAACGATGAGTCTACTCAACATAACGATTAGTCGGTTTTAATATCAATAAAAAATCTGCTACTTAGGTGGCAGGTTTTTCTTTAATTTCAAGTTGTCGTTATAGGCTGGCGCTTTTAGCCCAGCTTTCAAACTAAATTTTAAATGATAATTAAGATTTATAATGAAGTAGATAATACTGTTGATGTACTTAGTCAATTAAATTAATAGGTATGTAATGACGATTTCTTATTCTGAACACATGAAAGGAATTACTAAAGAAAAACTGCTTGAAGGATTAGTTGGCTACGGACTTTTCTCAGAGAAGCTCCCACCATTCTTAACTTCTGAAGACTTTTATAATTTTTGTATGAATGAAGACAACCATCCCAAGTCCTCTAATAATAGTTCTGGACTATTTAAAGCTAAGCATGTTTCGGAATATATTAAGTATTCAAACATGAGAAATATCAATGTACCTAGACTATTAGCTGTTCCAGAACCAATAGCATATTTTAATTTATGTCACTGCTTGTCACAGTATTGGACAGAGTTAACAGACTATTTCGAATCTAAAACTAAAAATGATGAGTTTAAGATTAGTAGAATCCATATACGTAAAATTAAAGAATCAAAAACGATTTTTTCGCTTGGTAGTAGTTATGATTCATCAGGCATTACTTGGAATTGGGTCAAGAGAGTTATTAGGCAACCTGTTTCAAAAGTTTTCTCAATGAATTACAAAGACTGGTCTGAAGATGATAATCCGACCCCAAAGATTAGGATAAAAAGTAGGTTTTTAGTGCATGCTGATGTTTCAAATTGCTTTGGTAGTATTTATACGCACGCACTTTCTTGGGCATTAGCGGGAAAAAACCAAGGAAAAACCCAGAGAAATGGTTACTGGCACAATGAAATAGATACCTACACTATGAACGTTAATAAAGGTGAGACTCACGGTATTTTAATTGGTAGCCATGCTTTCAATATTATTTCAGAAATTATTTTGATAGCGGTGGATGAAAAGCTTAAAGATAAATATAAGTATATTAGAAATATTGATGATTATGAGTGTTTTGTTGAAGATTATCAAACTGCAGAAAAATTTCTGATTGATTTAGAAGCAGAGTTAAGAGTTTATGGATTGACGCTTAATCATAAGAAAACAGAAATTACTGAACTACCCATAACATATGAAGCTGACTGGATAAGAGAACTTAGATATTTCGAAGAAGGTGACTACTTCGATTATAAAGAAACTGTTCATTTTCTAGACTTTGCTATAGCTTTGATGAAAAAGAACGATGGTAACTCCGCAGTGTTAAACTATGCTATTCAGGTTTTAAGTGATAAAAAGAAATCAGTATCCGCAACAGATTACTTTTTAGACACAGTCCATCATTTAGCTTTGCTCTATCCATATTTGATTAGTCTAATGGACGAAAACGTATTCTTAAGTATAACTGATGAAAAATTGAAATTTAAATATATAGAGTCTTTTTCAAGTGACATTTATGAAATTGGACTAAGAAAGAACTACTATGAAGCATTAAGTTATGCATTGCTTTTTAGCATAAAATACGATTTTAAAGTTTCCGATAAGGTTTTTGAGGATATAGAAAATTCGAGAGATGCTATTTTGTATTTACTAGGTTATATTCACGATAAAAAATTTAATAGTCACTCAACAATTATAAAAAAATATAAAAAACTAGCTGAAGATTTAAACCAGAATAGTTTCGATGAATACTGGTTGTTTATTTATGAGGTATTTACCAAAGGGAAGTTTAAAAATGGTGATTGGAAAAATATGAAGGAGCAAGATGTTAGCTTTCTAAGAGATGCTTTTAAAGTAGTTTAGTCTTTGAATGATTTAAGATGTAATTTTGAATCTATGCAATATCGATATAGTCAATCAGTGTACCCTAACTATAATTTATAAAACGTTTTTTTAGACTAGCCACACCTTTTTCATCTTTTCTTATTGACCAAAACTCTCTTATTATATAAAAACAGAAATGGACGAGCAACGATGGTGGATACGCAGAATTCAACCGATTCAGGTAGCAAAGACCAACATAATAAAGCTGAGCAAACAGATCAAGCCGTTGCTTCAGGTAATGCTTATGAGCTTATTAAAAAGCGTCTTACTGAGCAGGGCAGTCGTCTAGAGCAGCAAACGGCCAAGCTGAACAATGCGCGCTTGCAAGAGTTTGGCAGTACCCAAATGCAAGTCATCGCTCGCACCCGCATTCGCACCGAATATAACTGTGTGGCGCAAGACATGGTGCAAGTCGGTGATTATATGCTATTCGGCTACAACGTCTTTATGGGTCTCAAACGCGCGAGCAATATCAAAGATGTGTTGTCGCTATATCGATTGATAGATCCTCCTAACAAGAATGTTGGTGATAATAATAGTGAAAGTGCTGCCGATATTGATAATGGTGAAAGCACGGCAAATACTGAAAGCGCTACAGATAACAATGGGAGCCGCGAACACACTGAGCAAGAGTATCAGCTAGAAGAAGTGGATCTAAAAAACACCTTCTTAGATCAAGAGGCCTTTGTTCAAGACTTTAATGAGCTGTATCGATATTATAAGCAAACACGGCTGATTCAGCTGACTGTCAAAGACAGCAAGCTGCTATTGGCGTTTCAAATTGGCGAGCGTATCACTGATATTCGCGTCTTTCGTTTTGCGTTAGATTTTAGTCAAGGCACACCTGAATCGGCTCAAATTGCCTACGTAGACAATCGAGGCGAGCGTGATATCGAGTTGCCGCCTGCTTACGATTTTGATTGGATTGAGACCACTCGCGAGCAGATGATCAATGGCAAGTATCCGCATATGAATATCTTAGATACGGTGTTTGTAGAAACCGTCGGCGGCGATTTGACCATTAAAATTGAGGACAATACCCAGTCAGGGCAGGGTATCTATAGTGAGCCTGTAAATGATCGCACCCAGTCGCTGACCGATGCCGAGATTGCTTATGCCAAAGTTGGCAGTTTAATACTGCTCAAGATACTGCCGTATCGCGAAGACAGCTATCGCTATTTTGTTTATAACACCTTGACCGAAACGGTACTGCGTTTAGATGCAATTGGGCAGTCGTGTGTGCAGCTGCCTGAGGATCACGGCATTATATTTCCGGGTGGTTATTATTTACAAACGGGCGAGTATAAGCTGTTTGATGCCAATAATGTCGGTGCCAAAGACTTAAAGTTTAAACGTAAAATCGTATCGCCCAATGGCGAAGATGTGTTGTTTTTATTCTATGATGTCGCTTTAGGTGTCACAGGTCTGTTTCCCTACAACCTTATCAAAAAGCAATTGGCAAACCCCATTTATTGTAATGGTATGGCGCTGGCAGAAAATGGGCGCTTGGTGCTGTTTAGTGACCAAAGTGAGCCGTCACGCATTCACCCGATGCAGATATGGCATACGCCTTATGCCTCGCCTGAGTATGTCAGTGAGTTGCCTGAGAGCACCAGCTTTTATGGCAAAATCGGCAACAAAGAATTGGTGCGCGGTATCTCTGACCTTTATAGCATTACCCGCCTAATCGATAACCAAAGCGTCTCACAAAAGCTCTATGAAGAGCTGGCGGATAATACCAGTCGTCTCTTTGATAGCTATTACTGGCTGTCTGAGCCTGAGCTGAGTGAAGTCGCCAGTAGTATTAAGGAAGTGACGGCGACGGCTGAATTGGTCATTGATGAGTTCGCCAAAGTACAAAGCATCCAGAAGCAAACCCAAACGGCATTGGCCGATGCCGACATGCAGCAAAATGAGATTTTGCGGCAGATACGCGTCACCACCTTTGAGTCTGCCAGTGATTATGTCGATCAGCTGTCAGCATTAAGACGGCAAAAGGGCCGTTTGGTTAGCCTAGAGGATTTACGCTATTTAGATAGTGATAAATTAGAAGCGTTGCAGACTCAGCTAGCAACAGCAGAGAGCGAGCTTGCCGAAAAAACCGTGCTGTTTTTAAGCGGGGAAGAGGCACTCTCAAGTTACGAAGATATATTGATCGATGTCAGTGAGCGTTTAAACACAGCAGAAACCAATGCTGAATTAAAACCTGTACTAGAAAAAATTGATGAGACAGCGCAAGGCTTAGATTTGTTGACTGAGCTATTAGGCACATTAGATGTTGCTGATGCTACGGTACGTACCCAAATTATCGATGATATATCGACCATTTATGCGAGTCTCAATCAGAGCAAAGCCAAGCTTAATCATAAGCGCAAAAATTTAGGATCGGCTGAAGCAGTCGCGCAGTTTGGCGCGCAGTTCAAGCTATTTGGTCAGTCGATTGCTAATGCCTTATCCATTGCCAATACGCCTGAGAAATCAGACCAGCAAATGGCAAAATTGCTGGTGCAGTTGGAAGAGTTAGAAAGCCAGTTCGCGGACCCAGAGAGCGGTAGTGGCGATCAATTTTTAGCCGACATCATCAGCAAACGCGAAGAGATTTACGAGACTTTTGAGAATCATAAGCAGCAATTGCTCGATGCCCGCAACCGCAAAGCGCAGAACTTAGGCGATGGCGCGCTGCGGATGCTTGAGAGTATCAAAAAACGCACGCAAAGCACAGGCGTCACCGGCTTTAAGGAAGAGGAAGCGCTCAATACGTATTTTGCTGCCGACGGACTGGTACAAAAAGTACGTAATATCGCCAAAGAGCTGCAAGCGATGGGCTTTAGTGTCAAAGCTGATGACATCGATGCCCGCTTAAAAGCCATTCAAATCGAAAGCTATAAGAGTCTAAAAGATAAGTCAGACTTGTTTGAAGATGGTGGTCAAATCATCAAACTGGGCAAGCACCGCTTTTCAGTTAATACTCAGCCGCTTGATTTGACCTTATTGAGTCGTCAACAGTCAGATGGCAAGCGTGTGCTGAACTTACATCTAACGGGTACAGATTATTATGAAGTGCTTAATAATGCTGAGCTAAACGCCTTGCGGCCGTACTGGGATATGAATATCGCATCCGAATCTGACAAGGTATACCGCGCGGAGTACTTGGCTTATAGCATTATCGAAAGTGCCAAAAATAGCCAAGACGGCCTGACTGAAACGCGCCTATATCAAGCATACGATGCGACCATCATTACCCTTGATATTAATGGTGATATTGATAATGACAGCCCATTGTCTAAATTGGTCAAAGCTTACGCCACCCCTCGCTATCAGCTCGGTTATGACAAGGGCATTCATGACCATGATGCCACGCTATTATTGATGCAAATACTACCGACATTGCGTGAAGCAGGGCTACTGATTTATACCCCGCAAGTACGTGCCTTGGCACAGTTGTTTTATTGGCAATTGAACCTCGTGCAAGCGCTTGGCTTAGACGCCTTACGTCAGTTTGGTTATGATAATTGGCTGAATGAATCAGTGCTGACGCGTGCAAGCAACTGGACAGATAGAGCCGCTACCGCTGAGCAACTGCGCCGTGCACTGGGTAGCGACACAGCCAAATCTCTGCTCGTTGAGGACATGAGTCAAATCATGCATCAGTTTGTCACCGCTCATAATGATGACAGTATTGGTGTTAATAAAGGCAGTAGCGTTGATAACGGCGCTAGTAAGCAGTCAAAATCAGGCTTAGATTCAAAGCTAGGTTCTGAAAATAGCGATATTCATAACGCTAACATCTTTAAACCAAGCTATGTCCAGCTTGCCAGTGAGTATCTGGTGAGCGTCATAGGGCAGGCGAGTATCTCTGATAGTGGCGTAGATGCCAAGATAGACTGGCAAACGAGTCAACAAGCGCAGCAGTTGTGTGAGCAGTTAAGCCAAACGTTGAATAGCGCTGCCGGCAGCACGCAAAATACGACCAGTTTTGAGCAGCTACAGTCTTCTATCAGTAAGCTGGGTTTTCAACCCAAGTCAGCCTATGAGCTACTAGCCACATGGTTTCATGCGTTACTTGATAAGGCCTATGGTGATACTGAGTCGGCTAACGTATCAGCTGATGGCACGGATGAGGCAGGCGCGGCCCTCACTGAAGAGCAGCTTGCTGAGAGTCAAGAAAAAGAAGCACTACGCAAACAACAGCTAGAAAGTGGCCGTCATTATGTGCCCGAAGCGATTGCGGTCTTACTTACCCAGTTAAATGATACCCAGCGTGAAGCCTTGGTACAGCGCCTCATTGATTCAGGTATTAGTTTCGATAAGAGCGCCACTGGCACGCCATCTACACTGTCATTCTCAGCCACAACCTCGCTGACCAGCCTCAACAATCCGCTCAATCAAGTGCAGAGCTTTGAGCGCAGCACAGGTAAAGTATCGCTTGAGATTCAAATTAATAACTTACTAGGTGAGCATACACGTATTCATCAGCAGACCTTGACCTTTGCGGTCGATGACTTCTTAAATCGTCTGCATCACCATGATACCCAAGTCATCCCTGCTTACAGACGCTATCTAGCCATGCGCTCAGAGATTTTGCATGATTCAAAAGAGACGTTGCGACTGGACGAGTTTATGCCGCGACCACTGTCCTCCTTTGTGCGTAACCGTCTGATTAATGAGAGCTATTTGCCGTTAATTGGTGACAACCTCGCCAAACAGATGGGCACGATCGGCGAGGATAAGCGTACCGATCTGATGGGTATCCTAATGATGATATCGCCACCAGGTTACGGTAAAACCACCTTGATGGAGTATGTGGCAAATCGTCTCGGCCTTATCTTTATGAAGATTAACTGTCCATCACTCGGTCATGATGTCACCTCATTAGATCCCGAAAAAGCACCTAATGCCACCGCCCGAGAAGAGCTGAATAAAATCAACTTAGCCTTTGAGATGGGCAATAACGTCATGCTCTATCTCGATGATATTCAGCATACGCATGCGGAATTTTTGCAGAAGTTTATCTCATTAGGTGATGGCACGCGCCGTATCGATGGCGTCTGGCAAGGCAAAACCAAAACCTATGACATGCGTGGCAAAAAGTTCTGTGTGGTCATGGCGGGTAACCCGTACACCGAAAGCGGTGAGGCCTTTAAAGTCCCTGATATGCTTGCCAACCGCGCCGATATCTATAACTTGGGCGATATTATGAGCGGCATGGAAGAGGTATTTGCGCTCAGTTATATTGAAAACTCACTCACCTCTAATACCGTTCTCGCACCACTGGCCAACCGTGACTTAGCGGATGTTCATCGTTTGATTAAAATGGCAAAAACGGACAATGCCAACCTCGCCCAAGCACAGAGCAGCGAGCTGACGTATCCGTATAGCACTTCAGAGGTTAACGAGATTATCGCTATCTTGCGCCATATGTTTAGGGTGCAAGAAGTCATTCTTGACGTTAATCAAGCCTATATTGCCTCAGCATCACAAGATGATAAATACCGTGTCGAGCCGATATTTAAGCTGCAAGGCAGTTATCGCAATATGAATAAGATGACCGAAAAGCTATCGGCGGTCATGAATGAAAACGAGCTGAACCAGCTGATAGACGATCACTATTTGGGTGAGTCGCAGCTATTGACCCAAGGCGCAGAGAGCAACCTTCTAAAGCTTGGCGAGATGCGCGGTGTGTTGACTGACGCAGAAAAAGAGCGTTGGGCACAAATCAAAGCCGACTTCTTACGTAATAAAGCCATGGGCGGTGAAGACGGTGATACTGGCGCGCGTATCGTTGCCCAGTTGGTCGACTTGGCTAGTGGCTTCAATACCATCAGTAGCCAGTTTGAGACATACTTAACGAAAAATGACCCAGAGCAAATCGCCCGCTTACGACAAGCAGGACAACAAGCACAACTCGATGCCCAGCTAAACGCTCAATTAGAAGCACAGAAAATCCTTGCCGATAGCGTCATTAACAATGCCAAAGTCGTCAGCGACAGTATCGACCATAGCTTTGAGAAAAGCGTGAGTCAACTGGTACAAATATATAAGCACAATCACAATACTGAAAAGGCGGAAGGCGAGTATCTCAAACAAAATCAAGGCGCGCAAAAAGCGCTGATGATGCAGCTGGTGGATGCTGTTGAGCAACTGGCACAAAAAATGGCTGATAGTTTGTCTAATAGCTTAACAGAGAGCCTGCTTAAGAATGATGAGAACCAAACGGCAGACAGCGATACGCTTGATGTTCATCAACAGACCGCGCTGATGGCAACAGCTCTTAAAGAAGCGCTTACGCCACTGACGATGCGGATGGATGAGAAGCTGGCAATTGATAGCAGTACCGATCAATCCGGCAAGCTTATCGTCAATAGCCTCAACAGGCTAAACAAAATCTTTGATGACTATGATTGATACTGACGATTAACGCTTATAAGCAATAATGATAATTAGAACTTATAATTAATAGGCTATAGCGATAAGTTATTGATGTATAGTCGTGGCAGTTGATTCGACTATGTTAAACAAACCAATGAGAAACGTATGGCGCACAAAAAGAAAAACGTCCGCAAAAAACTCTGCCCTGTCTGCGAGCGCGAATTTAGTTGGGCGAAGAAGTTGGATAAAAACTGGGAGAGTATGGTCTATTGTTCCGACCAATGCCGCCGCGTAAAAAAGTATGAAGGGTTAGATCATCAAAAGTAAGAATTTAAATCTAAATTTCGCGTTGGTTGTAGGCTGGGTTTTTAACCCAGCCTTTTATACTATATTCAGTCCAATATGAAAAAGATACAGCGGGACTGGGATGCTTAGTTTTTAATATGATTTTTGCAGCCTCTGTCGGCATAGGCACAGCAAGCCAGAAAAATTTATACCAGTTTCGCGTTATTAAATAACGTATCCATTTTATTTAGTATTAACTATACAAAGTGACGCAGGGAAGCTCATGGCACACAAAAAAGCAAACCTACCGCAAAAAGTATGCCCAGTCTGTCAGCGCCCATTTACGTGGCGCAAGAAGTGGGAAAAGGATTGGGAGCAGGTGATTTATTGTTCTGAGCGCTGTCGGCGGAGTAGAAACGATTTAAACAATAAGAATCATTAGATTTCATGATAAGTTTTGGACAGTTCGAGTATGCAAGTTGATTTAGTCTGTGTTTACAAGCCGTAGAAAGAAATTATAAGATAGGCATACTCAGTATAGCTTCTCTAGTAAGGTATTTAGCACATTTACCTTGAGCATGCATGCTACGCCACAATTTCCCTACTTCGCTTGAAACACTATTCCAAATTATTTTGCTATCATCTTTAGATTTGCTAGACAGCATGTAAACAGAGTCTGTAAAAATTTGATTACCTTCTTTCACAATAGACTCTCTATTCAATGCCCTTTTTCCTACTCTTGGTATCAAAATATCGTTAATATTCGCACTTTTAAAAATTTTAGATTGTTGCTTATTATTTAAAAATAAAAAAGGCTCTTTTAGATCCGTAGTATGAATAGATTCTAAATCTAGGTGGTCAAAATGTAGTTTACTATGACTCCCACGTACTAAAGAAGAGTTTAAGTCGCCTATTGTCTTACAGTTGCTATCTACCAAACTATTAATAATTTTTAGTTTATGGTGATACTCGAAGCATAAGCTTTTCATAGCTTCATTTCTAGTTACTAGAATTTGGTCAGTGATTCCACCAAAAGCGTCCATTTTCTTTAGACTTATTCTGTGTTTAAACTCATTCGATGATCTTTTATGAGCTATAACAGCATAGGATTGAACTTCAGTCTTCTCATATATACTATCATCCAAACTTATCACCGATAAGCTGTCAAAACTATTGATAAACTTCTCCCGTTGAGGAAAATATTTCTCAAAAGCTACAAAAGGTGCGGAAATTATAAACATCAAAGAAGATTTACAGTTCATTGATGACATTACTTTGTCTAAGAAGGCTATATCTAACTGCTTGAAACTTGAATTAGAGTTTAGTTCTAAGAAGTAATCGAAACTATAATTAGTTTTTTTCCGACAGAAAGGAGGGTTACTGATATATAAATTTTTTTTGTTTGAAGGAAGATGTTCATTCAAATAGAAATTTTCATCCAAAACATCAGCAAGGATAGGTTTATGTAGTTTACTTAATGTTCTTTCTAGTTGTTTAAACCTATCAACATCAATTTCAACCAAAATTCCATTTGATATCGGTAGTAACGCCGAAAGGTTACCCAAACCAGCCCCCAAGTCAGCGAAAAAATCATATTTATTTGGAAGAAGTGATACTAAAGACTGCACAATATGAGGAGGAGTATCAACCTGACCCAAATCTTTATCTGACTTGCTCAGATTACCCATAAGTTCCATGTTCAGTCCAAAATTTGTTTTTTAAGTATAGTTGGCCGTATAATATATATTTAATATTAATTAACAATTGTATGTTAATTCGGGTAAAGTAAACTAGATCTCTATTCATTATGTTGCTCGTACAGAAATATGTTCTTCTTGTTCGTTAAGCTTAATGAACATAAACTGTTTGAAATTCATTTCATCAGCACTGTACCATTTTTTACATGGTATCGGCTATAGTAAAATTTTAGGGCTTTAGCATGGAGCAAACAATCACAAATCTTGACGAACTAGATCACTACCTAGGAAGTGACAACTATGAAGACATTCTTGAAGATGAAGAAGCGAGAATTATTGCTAAGCATCGTTTCTTAGTATCTAAGGGTTTAAGTCATATTAAAATTAGAGATATTGAAAAATGGCTTAAGACATTTCAAAATAAACTATCGCATAGATTTATTTCAGTTTTTTTGTTGCAGAGCATTACTTATAGAAACTATGAAATGATGGAAAGTGCCTTTGCTAGAAAAATATCTAAGGATATTAAAAATATTTACGAGGAAGTAAGTCCTTATAAGAGTGATAGCCTTGAAGAATGGTTGAGACTAATAAGATACTCCAAAATAATAAGTTCACATTCGTTTGCCAATATACATTTTTATTGTATAGATAAGAGAACTAGTAGTGTGACTCAATCGAGTAACACTATTCTAAGACGACTATCATCTAAAGTCATAAATCATCTACGTATACTTCAAAATATCGATGAAGTGAAAGAAAGTATAAAAGCTAAAAATATGGTAGTTTTTATAGATGATTTCTTAGGATCAGGTACTCAAGCTGCAAAATTCTTTAATGATCATGAAATTTTTGAACTTATTGAAATTGATGATGCTAACCAAATGCCGTTAATATATATGCCTTTGATGGCAACAAATACTGGTATAGACAACTTAAAATCTGAGTTCCCTAATCTAAGAGTTTTACCATCTGAGATAATAGAAGAAGACTCTAAGTTATCAAAGCATCATTCTTTAAGCGATTTCTTACAAACATTTGACTTGGATATAATGAAGATAGATATCGAAGAGCTTTTCATAGAAATGCAATCCTCTTACAGTTTTATAAGAAAAAATGCTTGGTTAGGATGGACAAATGCTATGCTTTCCATCGTGTTTGAATGGGGTTGTCCTAATTTGACGGTGCCATTAATTTATCATGATAATAATAAGCCAACTACAGAAAACCCTGATGGGTGCAATGTAATGTATCCACTCGCTGCTAGGAGAGTGTAGGTTATGACAACTGTTGAAAAATTACTCACTAATTTATCTGTTGCTCGTACTGAGTTTAAAGTAAATAACAGAAGCGTATTATCAAGCTTCGTTAAACCACCATTTTTTGAGCAAGTAAACATTTTAAATTACGAACATTCAATTGCTTTAGTAGGTGGTCGAGGATCTGGTAAAACAATGTATTTAAGGTATTTCTCACATTGGACTCAGTTCGGTGATGGTGTGAACGCTCAAATAGATGATTTAAAAAATATAGTTCTCTACTGGAAACCAGATACTATATTCTCTAGAGCAATAGAAAGGCGTGATTTGAGCCCAATTTTAGAAGACGCCTTTTTTCAATCTTTAATAACCATAGAAATAACCAAAGAAATCATTGGTTTAATTCGGAATACAATTAATCATTTTCCATTAGAAGCAGAAGAGATAAATCTAGAGAAGGAAGTTATTGCACTGATAAGTCGCATATATGATATTGAAGTTAATGATATAAAAAATGTAGTTTTTGAACTTGACCTGTTGTTTCAGACAATATATAGCAATATATTGTCTGGAAATATGCTGAAATCATTAATACCAAATTTATTAATAAGGACAATTCTAGAAAAATTGAAGAGCTACTCATTATTTAGTAACACTTCGTTTAAAATTTATATTGATGAATTTGAGAACTTTACTTTGAATCAGCAGGCTTTCATAAATGCGTTAAGGAAGCATTCAGATGGTTTTATAAGTTGGAATGTCGCCTATAAGGCTCACGCCGAGATATCTAATTATGTACACACAAATAGTCAGAATAGTGAACAGCTTCAGAAACAGAATGATTATAGAGAAGTTAATATTGATCAAATTATTGAGGATTCTAACAAGTTAGATATTAATAATTTCTTTTCTAAAATACTGATGGTAGCTATTGATAAGATAAAATATTCTGAATGTAGTTTTGAACAATCTTCTGAAAATGTAAAAAATATGCTTGTTCATCATACTGTAAGTAGCATAATCAAATCTTATTCTAAGGAAAATAGTGGCTTTCTAAGTCGTTTATCCAAGGAACTCCGTACTTCGGACGATGGCTTAGAAGAAGAGTTAGTTCAGAGAGTCTTGCTAAAACCTGATCTAGCCGTGGCATTGGTAGCTATAAAAGGGCAAAGAAACTTTAAACCAAACTCAATCGATAGATATTTACTAAACAACCTATCTGACGCCGAAGAAAAAAGTCTAGAAGAGAAGATTCGTCACTATGCTCCATCAGGTGTATTTAAATTAAATATAACTTCTGCTTATAATAATATTCCAATCTATAGTGGATTTGATAGGTTTATGATCCTTAGTTCCAGCAATGTTAGACATTTTCTTGAACTTTGCTATCAAACATTTCAACTTCATCTGAAATCAAAAGATGGACAACAAAATTTAGAGTTGGATGATTTATTTAATATATCGAACGATACGATGCATAAAGCTGCAAATATAACTAGTGCAAAGCTGTTGAACGAAGTAACTTCGTTTGCTCCAATGGGACAAAGATTGAATATAATTGTTCAGAGACTTGGTGAGTTGTTTAGAATAAAGCATCAACTAACTCCAATAACAGAACCAGAAATCAACCATTTTGGTATAGTGACAGATTCTTTAGACGAACAAATGCAGAAAGTTTTAAACCAAGCTCTATGCTGGAACGTACTTATTCAGCATGAAGTCACTAAAGAGAAGAACAATATTGATATTAATAAATACGATTACCAACTCAATCCTATTTACGCTCCTGCCTTTGGTATCTCATATAGAAAGATGCACAAGAAAAAGTTCTCTTCTGAAGAGTTAGATATTCTATTTAATGCTAATAATGAGCAATGGATAAAGTATAGAGACTCGATGGAAAAAAATAATAACAGCATTAGCTTCAAAGCTGATACACAAGCGGAGCTATTTTAATGAAATGCAGCAATTGGTATGAACATAAAGAAGGTGATAACTGGTGTAGTATTCTAGATGAGATTGACTGTCTTATAGTTGGTAATCACTATGAGATTGACGACAGATGTAAATTCTTAGGTGGCAAATTTGAAGAATATAATAAAAATATATATGTATTCAATGTTATATATCTTCAAACGGGAACTCCTAAATTCTATCTAGATAACGAAGAAGTATCAGTTACTGATTTGAATAAATTTATCCAAAGTAAAGAAGACAGTCAATCACATCTATTGATTGACATCTCTACATTTGATCTTCCTGAACTTTACCATTTTTTAAAGTCATGTAATGATATTTTGACTTTTGCGCATATAGCTTATTCTGAACCAAAAGGATACGCTGAAGGTAATACAAAAGATGGATCGAATCTACAAACTAATAGTTTTTTATCAGAAGATGGTAACGGACTTGACTATCTTAGCTTTTGTGAAATCCTTCCACATAAAGATAAGCGATATTTAATTAGCATAGGTTATGAGTCGCACAGATTAGCAGGTTTTCTCGGTTCTGATGAAATTAGGATTGAAGACAATAAAGCTGTGATTATTGGGATACCTCCTTTTAATGTAGGATGGGAGAATCACACTATTAGGAATAACTATCAGATATTAGATACGCATAATGCAGATATTCATATAGCGCCAGCAGATGATCCAGTCCGTACTTATTTAAGTGTTTTCGAAGCTCATCAAGAGTTAAGATCATCAGAAAACCTAGTGTTAATGCCTATAGGCCCAAAACCACAAGCATTGGGAATGATTTGGTTTGCAATAGATAAGAATACAGGACCAGTTGCTGAAGTTGGCATTCAGTATGATTTCGTTCAAAAAGTGCAAAAAAGAACTTCTGGCATTAGCAAAGTCCATGTTTGGGACTTTAAATTTAGATAGTATGCTTTGGTTGATTGCTGACAAATTAGTAGTGGTGTTTTGCTAAATGCGTACACTTACTTCAACAGACTTGATTATCTTCAATATCGAACGATTAAAGTCTGCTAATAGAAAGTTTTCAACGGTCTACAGATTCAGATTTAACCACCTCTCAGCAGTCTTTATATCCCAGCCTTTATGCTCAGCATAGCTTTCTAGCTGATCGGTACTGATTTTACCGACGTTGAAGTATTCACTATCAGGATAATAGTAATAAAAACTATCACTTAACGAGCATCTCTTTTGGCAAAGATATTAGCAACCAATGCACCACTAAAGTTATGCCAGACACTAAAGATGGCACTAGGCAGGGCAGCGACAGGATTAAAATAAGTCGCCGCAAGGGCAGCGCCAAGTCCAGAGTTTTGCATGCCCACCTCAATCATAATGGCGCGGCGTTGTTTCTCAGTGAAGCCGGACAAGCGAGCGATTACATATCCCAAGGTGTAACCCAGCATATTATGTAATGCTACGACGACAAATACGATAGCACCACTTTCTAAAATAGTGGCTTTAGACACGGCAACCACTGCGGCTATAATGATAGAGATACCCAATACCGACACCATCGGTAATATCTCGGTGACGAACTCGATCTTTTTACCCAAAAATTTGTGGAAAATAACCCCTAATAATATCGGTAAAATAACGATTTTAGTAATGGTTAGCATCATACTGGCTAAATCAATATCAATCAATTGACCGGCAAAAATATTTAACAGAATAGGCGTCAAAAAAGGCGCAAGTAGGGTGGATATAGAAGTAATGGCAACACTTAGCGCCACGTCGCCTTTGGCTAAGAACGTAATCACATTACTAGACGTACCACCGGGGCAACAGCCAACCAAAATAACCCCAACAGCGATCAAAGGATCAAGATTAAAGATGACGGTTAGCAAGTAAGCAATCAAAGGCATTAAGGTAAATTGTGCCAACAGCCCAACCAATACGGGCTTTGGTCGCTTAATGATTTCTACGAAGTCTTCCGTCTTCAAAGTCATGCCCATGCCAAACATGATAATACCTAAGATAGGCACAATCAAAAACGCCAACGAGGCAAAGAATGCAGGAAAAATAAATCCTAAGACAGCACTGACCAATGCCCAAATTGCAAAAGTTTTGCCAATCCAACTGGACAGTAGAGCAATTTGATTCATAACCTTTCTTCCTGAAAATCATAGTAGGCAATAACTTAGCACGTATGTAGTCAGGAAATGATAAAAGTATTTTGCTATCAAGGTAGCGATAAGTTTGCTGACGTGGAGCAGGCTATTATTTTATAAAAAAATGGCTTACTCATATTAAATAAGTAAGCCAAAAATAACTATCAGATGTTTAGGGATTGACTAAATTTCATCCCTACAAATTCGGATTCAACCACTTCTCAGCCGTTTTCACATCCCAACCTTTACGCTCAGCATAACTCTCTAACTGATCACGGCCGATTTTTCCGACGTTGAAGTATTCACTATCAGGATGCGAGTAATAAAAGCCGCTGACCGATGAGCCCGGCCACATTGCATAGCTTTCCGTTAATGTCGTACCGATCGCATCGGTAGTACCTAACCATTCGAATAGCTTACCTTTTTCCGTGTGTTCCGGACAGGCAGGGTAGCCAGGCGCAGGGCGGATACCGACGTATTTTTCCTTGATCATCTCATCATTGGTTAAAGACTCATCAGCTTGGTAGCCCCAATAGTCTTTACGGATCAGCTCGTGCAAATGCTCCGCAAAAGCTTCTGCCAAACGGTCTGACAAAGCCTGCACCATGATAGCGTTATAGTCATCACCAGCCGCTTTATACTTTTCAGCGAGTGCTTCTGTACCCACCATCGATACCGTAAAGCCGCCCAAGTAATCAGTACACGACTCTGATGGCGAGATAAAGTCCGCCAAGCTAAAGTTCGGCTTGCCGCTGGCTTTGTCGCTTTGTTGGCGCAGATGCTCAAACTGATATTCTGCTGTGCCGCCCTCAGTCGGCGCTTGATCATAGACGGTGACAGTGTCGGCAGCCGTGCGACGGGCTGGCATCAATTTAAACACGCCCTTTGCCACGACTAACTTTTCATCAATTATCTTTTGTAGGATGTCCTCGGCATTACCAAACAGATCACGAGCCGCTTCACCAACCACATCATCTTGCAAAATTTGGGGATATTTACCTGTGAGTCCCCAAGAGATAAAGAACGGTGTCCAGTCAATATAAGACAACAGGTTAGTGATGGGGTAGTCGTCAAATATTACTTGCCCTAACTTATTAGGGACAGGCGGCGTATAGTTTTCCCAATCGTATTGAAAGCCAATCTTAACCGACTCAGCGTACGATATCTTAGCGGCTTTGGGCTGGCGCTTGGCCAGACGCTCACGCACTTTAATGTATTCGGCGCGAGTATCATCAATTAACTGTACACGGTTCTCTTTAGAGAGCAGCTTGGTGACCACGCCGACTGCACGTGAGGCGTCGGATACATAGATGACGGCATCGTTTTGATATTGCGGCTCGACTTTGACCGCAGTATGCGCTTTAGACGTCGTTGCCCCGCCAATCATCAGCGGTAGGGTCATGCCGCGTTCTTGCATTTGCTTGGCGACATAGACCATCTCATCGAGGCTTGGGGTAATCAGACCCGATAGCCCGATGATATCGACTTTTTCGGCAATAGCGGTATCGAGGATCTTATCACACGGCACCATCACGCCTAGATCGACGATGTCATAGCCATTACAGCCGAGTACCACGCCGACGATGTTTTTGCCGATATCATGGACGTCGCCTTTGACGGTCGCCATAAGGATTTTACCTTTGACCTCGCCTTCGACTTTTTCCGCTTCGATGTACGGGTTCAGCCACGCTACCGATTGTTTCATCACCCGTGCCGACTTGACCACTTGCGGTAAGAACATTTTACCCGAGCCAAATAAATCACCGACGATATTCATGCCGTCCATGAGTGGCCCTTCGATGACATCGAGGGGTTTGGGGTACTTCTCCCACGCTTCTTTGGTATCGGCTTCGATAAAGGTAGTAATGCCTTTGACCAATGCGTGCGCGATACGGGCTTCTACCGTGCCTTCGCGCCAGCTCATGTCGACAGTGCTGTCTTTTTTCTTACCACCGTCTTGGTAGTTTTCAGCGACCGTCATCAGGCGCTCAGTGGCATCTTGACCGGTTTCGCCTTGATTGCGGTTGAGCATCACGTCTTCGATGGCATCGCGTGCTTCTTTAGGGATGTCATCATACAGCTGAAGCATGGCAGGGTTAACGATACCCATGGTTAAGCCATTTTGAATTGCATGATAAAGGAATACGGAGTTGATGGCTTCACGAATCGGATTACCACGGAAGCTAAACGAGACGTTAGAGACGCCGCCCGATACCATGGCATTGGGCAGGTTATCGGTAATCCATTTGGTCGCATTGATAAAGTCTGCGCCATAATTGTTGTGCTCAGTGATACCGGTGGCGACCGCAAAAATATTCGGGTCAAAGATGATATCTTCTGATGGAAAGCCGACTTCATTGACCAAGACATCATAGCTGCGCTGACAAATCTCAGTTTTACGCTCATAAGTATCGGCTTGTCCGTCTTCATCAAAGGCCATGACGATAATAGCGGCGCCGTAGCGCATACACAGTTTGGCGCGTTCAACGAACTCAGCATGACCTTCTTTTAAGGAGATAGAGTTGACGACAGATTTGCCCTGTGTGCGCTTGAGACCTTCTTCGATGATGTCCCATTTAGACGAGTCAATCATTAAGGGTACACGGCTGATATCCGGCTCGCCTGAGACCAAGTTGACGAAGTGAATCATCGCCTGCTTGGAGTCGAGCATGCCTTCATCCATGTTGATATCGACGATTTGCGCGCCGCCTTCGACTTGATCGCGGGCAACATCAAGTGCTTCCGTGTAGGCTTCGGTTTTAATCAAACGTAAGAACTTCTTCGAACCGGTGACGTTGGTACGCTCACCGACGTTGACGAATAAGCTCTCAGGCGTGATGGTAAAGGGCTCAAGTCCAGATAAGCGGCAGGCAGGCGCAATCTCAGGAATTTCGCGCGGTGGATATTTTGCCACCATATTAGCGATTTGGCGGATATGCTCAGGCGTCGTACCACAGCAGCCACCGACGATGTTTAAGATACCTGCTTTGGCAAAGCCCTCTAGCAGGGCCGTGGTTTCCTCGGCTGTTTCATCATACTCACCAAACTCATTCGGCAGACCGGCGTTCGGATGCGCGGAGACATAGGTATTGGCGATATTAGACAGCGTTTGAATATGCGGACGCAGGGCATCAGCACCAAGTGCACAGTTAAAACCGACGGTTAAGGGCTTAGCATGGCGAATCGAGTTATAAAAGGCTTCTGCCGTTTGACCAGATAGTGTACGACCTGACGCATCAGTAATCGTCCCCGAAATCATAATCGGTAATTCAAAACCGATATCATCAAACACCCCTGTCACTGCAAAGATGGCAGCTTTGGCATTGAGCGTATCAAAAATAGTCTCGATTAGGATGAGGTCGACACCGCCTTCCATGAGCGCCAGTGTGGCTTCACGATAATTAAGCACCAACTCATCAAAGGTAATGTTACGAAAAGCAGGGTCGTTGACATCAGGAGATAGCGAGCAAGTTCGTGACGTTGGCCCTATGACTCCAGCGACGAAGCGTGGCTTGTCAGGCGTCTTGGCAGTGTATTCGTCAGCCGCTTCACGGGCAATCTTGGCAGCCGTCTTGTTCAATTCTGGCACCAGATACTGCATATCGTAGTCGGCCATCGACAGCCGCGTACCATTAAAGGTATTGGTCTCGATAATGTCTGCGCCAGCGGTCAGGTGGTCGCTATGAATCTCTTTGATCATCTGCGGCTGCGTGAGTACCAACAGATCGTTATTACCGCGTACGTCCTGCTCAATATTAGCGAAGCGCGCCCCGCGATAATCAGCTTCTTCCAGCTTATAATTCTGGATATGCGTGCCCATCGCGCCATCGAGCATCAAAATCCGTAAAGCCATTTGCTTGGTAATACGCTCGCGAGCGGTGAGCTGCTGTGCCTTGTAAGGAAATACCTCAGGCGGCGTTAGGACAAAATCGTTCGGAGTGGTGTTATCGTCAGCTGAGGTATTATCTGCTTGAGTAGCGGTTTGTAGTGTCATAGAAGGACTGCTTATATCGTCAATATTATGATAGGGAAGAAGAAAAGCGTTGGGAGCCATTCAAAGTAATAAATAAAAATTACACGCTTAAAAAGAGAGAAATATACGTTATTTTAGCATGAAAATTCGTCGTCTCGAGGGATTGTAGCGATTGCTGTTTTGGCGATACCAAAGCGTGATGTTGTCTCCTCAGCATTCGCTTGCTCATGCTACTACGACATGGACTAAAGTGTATGACATAAAATACTAGGGGACAAATGAATATCATTTCGCTTAAAGATTACATAAAGCTTTGTTTTTAAAATTAAAGTCTATTAAGCCACCTAAAAGACTGACATAAATTACATACTCATGACAAAAATAGCGTAAAAGTGAACTAATAAGGATGCTCTATATGTTAATTTGATTTCAGAAGTATTGACTTTTAGTAAGAACTGCTTACAAGCAAATGTTAATTATTTTTATTTAGTAATCATTATTAATACTTACCTATGCCAGTGCCAGCGAATTTTAAGAGTTAATTATCTACTCGTAAATTAGTAATACAATAATCAAGAATGATTCAATCATTAAGGACAATGTTATGAAAATTACCAAAATTGCTACTATCGGTACATTAGCGCTTTCGATCGCGGGTTTAACGGCTTGTAATAATATGATGCCTACTAAAAGCGCAGAGATTAAAGCACCCATGCATAGTCAATCTATGGCAAAAATGAATGTGGTACAAATTGCCCAAAGCAACCCAGACTTCTCGCTATTAGTTGAAGCAGTACAAGCGGCAGGCCTCGCGAGTGCCTTGTCTGATCCTAATGCCAACTATACGGTATTTGCTCCAACCAATGCCGCGTTTATGCAAGCATTGGCCGAAACCAAAATGACCAAAGCGCAGTTATTTGCTAATAAGCCACTGTTGACCAAAATTTTAGGCTATCACGTGATCAACGGCAATATGGCGATGTATGCCAAAGATGTGAAGCCTGGCAATGTCATGACCTTGAGCAATGATACCTTGATGGTGACCCCGAAAGGCCAACTAATGGATGAGATGGGTCGTACAACTAATATCGTCAAAACAGATATTGCCGCTACCAACGGTGTGGTGCACGTGGTTGATAGAGTATTGATGCCAAAATAACTTTTGATGTCATGATTGTTGACAGCAATGTTTATTAAAAGCAGTGCTTATTGAAATCAGTACTTATTAAAAGCAGTGCTCACTTTTTGTCTTTTTATATGATGACGCTGGTACTCGTACCAGCCATCGTTTGTGCAAGCTGATTATTAAAGATATTTTTAACGCTAATCTTTACTTCAATTTTTGTTTAAACGTTACTTTATAAACGTTATTTTATCAATAATGGGGTAGTACACGTGATCAATACAGTGTTGCTACCTAAATAAGCATGAATTGCAGATTAATCAGTTAAAATCGTATTTATTGATATGGCAGAACTAATTTTAATACATGTTTAGAGTTGGCCAGTTGATTACTGAGACTTATTAATCGCTGACTGTTATCTTCATTAATGCACAAGTCACTTTAATAAGCCGCTTTATTAACTAAGCCCATAAACTAATTAACATCTACAAGGATATACCCATGTTAAAGAAGAATTTACTATCTATCGCCGTCGTTACCGCAGCAATGTCACTAGCCGCTTGTAATGACAAAGAAGCTGTTACTGAACCGGTAGAGCCTGAAGCCACGACTGAAACAATGGCTGAGCCTGAAGTCATGGTTGATCCAGCTGTAGAAGCAGAGCCTATGGCTGACCCAATGGCAGATACCATGGCGACTCAAACGATTGCTGAAATAGCAGCGGGCAATGAGAACCTAACTATCTTGACCGCAGCGCTTCAAGCCGCTGGCCTTGATACTATGTTGATGGAAGACACCAAATACACCGTATTTGCTCCAACTGACGACGCTTTTGCTCCAGTACTAGAGAAGTTAGGCGTGACTAAAGAAGAGTTACTCGCTAACACCGATCTACTCAAAAAAGTACTTCCTTACCACGTAGTAGATATGGAAGTTAAAGCCGCTGATATCCCTTATGGTACTGATATCAAAACCGCTAACGGCGCAACGATTTCTATCAGCGATGCTAATGTCATTACTGATGCGACCGGCGGAACGGCCAACATCACTGGTACTGATATAATGGCGACTAATGGTGTGGTACATACCATCGATGCCGTATTAATGCCTGAGTAAGTTGTACTATCTGGCTTATGTTTAGGTAAGTATAAGCACTTTTATACGCCGACTAACATAAGCTACTAGCAATACCTAAAAAGCCTAGCCGCTGCGCTGGGCTTTTTTTGTGCATGCATTTTTTTGTCCATACATAATGCCATGATGCTTCTGTCATTTAACCATATAGTCAAAATACCCTAAAAGCGCGACGCTATCAGCAGTGCCTCATGGTTCGATATTACTTTTCACTAACTATAGATGCTTACACTCATAAGAAAATACGCTCATAAGAAAATACGCTCATAAGAAAATACGCTCAAAGCCGTTATTAAAGCTATGTTTGCCTTTGCTGTTTTTTACTTTAATCACTCCAAACTTATAAACCAAAAAGCCCGAGACAATGGTCTCGGGCTTTTTTACTTTTGCTTAATAAGAGTGAACAGTAGGCACATCAAAGAACGTTATTTATGCTCTTTACGTAATGGATCTGCTGCCATTCTTTGTTGCTGTTTAAGATGACGCTCTTCCCAATAAGGGGCGTTTTTGATACCGAATTTGGCAGGATCAAAAGTATAGTCCGTAACACCCGCTTTAAGCTGTGCTTCGTAGTCTCTAAGCATAGTAAGCGTTGGACGAGCCACAAAGAAGATAACCAAGATACCAACAATATTGAGCCAAGCCATGAGGCCAACACCAATATCACCAATAGCCCAGATATAGCCTGCTGAGTTAAGACCACCGTAAGCGACCATCACCATGATAAGCACTTTTACTAAGAACAGACCAGTCTTGTGAGCGCCGCGACCGATAAAGCGAGTCAAGTAAGTGACGTTCACTTCAGCGATGTAGTAGTACGCTAAGATGGTCGTAAAGGCGAAGAAGAATACGGCGATAGCAATAAAGGTATTGCCATAAGTACCATAAACAGATTCCATTGCCATTTGCGTAAAGGCTGGTGAACTGATTTCCACACCAGCGGCAACATTCTGTACGATGAACTGACCATCTGGAAGCGTGCCTTGAATGTTGTACATACCAGTAGATAAAATCATAAAGGCAGTCGCAGAACAAACGAGCAACGTATCGACATAGACCGAGAATGCTTGTACTAGGCCTTGCTGTGAGGGATGCTGAACTTCAGCAGCGGCCGCAGCGTGAGGACCTGTGCCCTGTCCAGCTTCGTTAGAGTAAATACCACGTTTGACACCCCAACCAATAGCAGCACCAAAACCGGCTTGTGCGGTAAAGGCATCACCAACGATCATACCAAATACATCTGGAATCAAGCTGACATTGCTGAACATGATAATCAAGGCTAGAGCGATATAACCTAGTGCCATAAAAGGCACTGCGTATTCAGTAAAGGTTGCAATACGCTTGATACCACCAAAGATGATGATACCTAAAACCACTAGAATGATTACCAAGGCAACTAAACGCATAGAGCCTACTTCTAAGGCTCCGATGTTCATCATAGTACCTTCACCCATTACCTGAGCAAAAGCATTGATAACACCGTTGGCTTGAACGCCTGGTAAGAACATACCACAAGATAAAATAGAAGCGATAGCGAAGAGGATGCCGTACCACTTTTGGCCTAAAGCGCGCTCAAAGTAATAAGCAGGGCCACCACGATATTCGCCAGTAACGATGTCTTTTTCTTTATAAATCTGTGCAAGCGTTGACTCAACGTAGGCAGTAGAAGCGCCTAAGAAGGCCACAATCCACATCCAAAATACTGCACCTGGGCCACCGAAGCCGATAGCAGCAGCTACCCCAGCGATGTTCCCCATACCCACACGTCCTGCGAGCGAGACGGCAAGTGCCTGAAATGACGAAATACCATCAGCACTGGACTTACCAGTAAACAGTAGCTTGATCATTTCACCGAATAGACGTACTTGTACAAAGCGCGTCATAATGGAATAAAACAGACCCGCGCCCAGACACAGATAGATCAGTGCAGGACTCCAGATAATTCCGTTTACTAAATTGACTAAACCTTCCATATATATATTCCTAATACTGTCTCGAAGTGGCTATTAATGCCGGCGTCAACCAATCATGTTAGTGGTTCACTTATCTTGCCTGCACAGACTTAAATATCTCAGTTAAGTCTTATCGGTACTTAGCCACTCAGAATGGACTGTAGTTGTCTGTATTTATCCGCTTGGCCTATTCGCAACACTGACCATGTGTATACCGCTCATTAGAGTCAATTTTAAAATGAGCTGCAGTTGCAATCCTTTGCTGTCTTTATTATGCGGTACATCTTGTCATTACGTCATCGACGTAAAAGCTGTTATCAATGGACCAGCGGATAAAACAGGCGGTTATATAATTAAACGCTGATCAGTAAAGTGATAGCATTCAACTTGCTATGAGTCATATCGATTGGCTACACTGGTAAAAGCTTATTCATTTGTTATCTCATGTTATGACAGTCTATCAACAGCGTTAATAAGACGTTCATAAGCCTTTAATACTAAACAAACGATAAGTCCACTACCAAATGTATTCAAACCGTACGGCTACGTAACTGCAATTTGCCATATTTTTAGTGCAATTACTAGAAATTTCTTTAAGAAATGCTGTATATCTCGATGTTTCAGACGATAGGGCCCATGATAAATAGCGATTAAATAAAGGAATTTTGTAACTGCTGTATTGTTATTTTACCTGCAAGCTATAGCGAAATCAGCTATAAGTAGACATAATTAGGCTTTTAAGAATAAGTAATCACAGTATAAGCAAGCACGAGTGCTAACGTGGCTAAGCGTTGCGGTTGTGTTTTGGTAACGATGAATTGTAAAAGGTGGCTTATATCGCCATTATTGGCAGGATATCTTGTAGGCTATTAGTATTAACCGTCACTTATTGCTAGCATTATCTATATTTTAAAGGTGGCCAGCAGTTGATAGACTGGATAAGTAGCGGCACAAGATGGTTAAATAAACGGTTATATCCGTTATAAAAAAACGTGTTACTAGGTATTTGTTATTTATCACTATTAGGAGAGACAACGATGACGCGTAAATCCATTGTAAAACCCATGTTGCTATCAGTAGTATTAGCGACTTCTACCGTTGGTTTGACGGGTTGTGGCTATAACAATCTGCAAGCTCAAGATGAGCAGGTAACAGCTTCGTGGTCAGAAGTGGTCAACCAATACCAACGCCGCTCAGACTTAGTGCCAAACTTGGTCAAAGTCGTACAGCAATACGCAGAGCAAGAGCAAGAGGTGTTCACCCAAGTTGCTGAAGCGCGCTCACGTGCCGGTAGTATCACCGTGACCCCTGAGGTGCTCAATGATCCTGAGGCGATGGAGCGTTATGCGGCTGCGCAAGAGCAGATGACTGGTGCCTTGTCACGTCTAATGGCTGTCTCTGAGCGTTATCCTGAGCTAAAGTCAGATGCCTTGTTCCAAGATTTGCAAGCACAGCTAGAAGGCACGGAAAACCGTATCGCCGTTGCTCGTAACCGTTACATTCAAGAAGTACAAAGCTATAATACGACGGTACGTCAGTTCCCAACCAATATCACCGCCAAAGTATTTGGTTTAGATGCCAAGCCAAACTTTAGCGTTGCCAACGAGGACGCTATTTCAACCGCACCCAGCGTCGATTTTGGCGACGACGATGCAGCGACTGCTCAGTAAAGTAAGACGCATAATATTGGTAGCATAAAATACATTTGCAGCATAAAGATAAGTGATGATTGAGGTAAAGCGGTGTTTGACGCTTTACTTTTGGCGTTAATGCTTAAAACATAGCAGATGAGTCAGCAGAGAAGTTTAGTAGTCATTAACGTAGCAACCATTAATGTAGTATTAATTAACGTAGCAACTATGCATTCAGCAAAAACGGCACTTGAGGTGGTATAGATTAGATGAATCATTCAAAAGCACTCTTATCAGTATTACTATTTACGCTGAGCATCAGTAGTGCGCCAGTGCTGTATGCGGCACCCAATGATACGGCAGTGGCTAGTGATAGTGGCTCAAATAGCACCTCGAGTATCCAACAAAATCGCAGCGTCGAGGATTTGGTGGCGATAGCCAAAGCAGGCGAGTCTAACGAAGCGATTAACGAGGCGGTTTTAGGTAACGAAGCGATTAATGGCGCCCTACTTGGCAATGATGCAATCAATCCTAATGCGGCTAACAGTGACACGGCTAATAGTGAAAATCCAGCAACACGAGCGCCTGCTAAGCCAGCTGTCCAATCAAGCGCTGAAAACGTCGATGCGGATAAGCTGATATTAAATAGTCCTGTCGTTGACCAAGCCAATATCTTGAACCCGCAAGAAAAACAACGATTAGAGGCGCAGCTACGGTCGATTTATCAGCAAGGCTTGGCGCAAGCAGCTGTGGTCATTGTGCCAACAACCAATGGCGTGCCAATATTTGACTATGCCTTACAAGTTGCAGAGAAGTGGGAACTTGGCAATAAAGACATCGATGATGGTTTGCTAATGGTTGTGGCGGTCAATGATCGTGACATGTATATCTTAACCGGCTATGGATTAGAAGGAGTGCTACCAGATGCCGCCGTCAATCGTATTATTCGTGAAGACATCACGCCCCTGTTTAAGCAAAACGACTATGGTGCTGGGATATTAGCAGGCGTTGGGGCGCTTGAAGCGCGTCTTGGTGCTGATCCTGAAGTGTTGGCGCGCGCTGATGCACAAGCGGCTGAACGCAGTCAAAGTCAAAACGATGTTGGTGACAGCCCATCGCCTGTTTTTTTATTCGTCATGGCGATGATATTTGGTAGCTTTATCACCAGTATTTTTGGTCGCATCTTTGGCTCTATCTTGACTGCTGGTGGTTTCTTTGCTGGCTCGCTGGCACTGGGCGGCGGCTTCTTTATGACCTTAATCATGGCGATATTTATATGGCTATTCTTAATCTCGCGTGGCTCCGGCGGTGGTCGTGGCGGACGCGGTGGTGGCGGTCGTAGAGGGGGCGGCATGATTTTCTTGCCCGGCATGGGCGGCGGTAGCGGTGGTGGATTCGGTGGCGGCGGCTTTGGCGGCGGCGGTGGTGGATTCGGTGGCGGCGGCGCAGGCGGTTCGTGGTAAATCGCTAGTAGGTGCTAAATAGAAAAACACACTAAATGACCGTCAGTAATGATTTACTTGAGGAAATAATATAATGGCACAAAACAACTCGTCACAGACAAGCTTTGCGCGCTGGTGGCGTCAAGTACTGTTTGTCCCTTTGCTACATAGCAAATGGCTGACAGCCGCAGCCAAAGCTCGTCTGACAGATAAGGTGACTAGCGCTGAGCGTGGACATCGCGGTGAGGTGTTTTTAATTATAGAAAATCATTTACCGATTCAGGAGGCTTTCCATATCGACTGTCGCGAGCGGGCGGTGGATTTATTTAGCGAGTATCGAGTGTGGGACACCGAAGAGAACACCGGCGTCTTGGTTTATGTCAATATCTGCGAGCACCAATTAGAGATAGTCGCGGATCGTGGTATCAGCACTCACGTGAGCCCCACAGTCTGGCGGGCAATGTGTGAAAAAGCCGTGTCTGGCATCGCTAATAAAAACACTGAAGAGAGCTTGGCTGAATTGTTAGACGAAGTTGGACAAGTCCTGCGTCAGTACTATCATCTTGAGCATGACCCCGCAGGTAATGAGCTGTCTGATACGGTAGTATTTTTGAAATAGTTTTTATGAACTGGCATTTATAAATCAGTCTTTATAAAATAGTTCTTATTAGTGGCAAAAACAGCTTAGCGTTTGTCCATAGGGTTTTACGGTAAATTGAAATATAATACTGACTCTAAAACAGCGGGTGCTGACCAAGAGGCATCTCGATAAAAAACCACTACTGGAACACTATGATTGAGTTAATAAAGAAACTGCCAAAAGCGGAGCTGCACTTACATATCGAAGGCTCACTTGAGCCGGAGCTGATGTTTAGATTGGCGAAAAAGAATCAAATAGAGATTTCTTACACAGACATAGAAGACGTACGCCGCGCCTACAACTTCACCAATCTACAAACCTTTTTAGATATCTACTATGCGGGTGCCAATGTTCTCATCACTCAAGATGATTTTTATGATTTAACGTGGGAATATATTCTTAAGTGTGTTGAAGACAACGTCATTCATACGGAGATATTTTTTGATCCACAAACGCATACGGCAAGGGGCGTACCTTTTGCAACCGTTATTACTGGCATCAAAGAAGCGCTTGCCGATGCCAAAGCACAATATGGCATCACTTCTTGCATCATCATGTGTTTTTTACGACATTTATCGCAAGCAGAGGCGTTTGAGACCTTAGAGGAGGCGCTGGCGTTTAAAGATGACATCATTGGGGTTGGTCTTGATTCTGCAGAATTGGGCAATCCGCCTGCCAAGTTTAAGGACGTTTTCCAAAAAGCCAAAGAAGCGGGCTTTAAATTGGTTGCCCACGCTGGTGAAGAGGCAGACTTTACTTATATCTATGAAGCCTTGGATTTATTAGAGATAAATAGAATTGATCATGGCGTGCAATCGATCAAAAGCCCAGAGCTGATGCAACGCTTAAAAGACGAGCAAATACCGCTGACGGTTTGTCCGAACTCTAATATCGAACTCAAGGTGTTTGAAACCTATCAAGAGCACAATATCAAAGAACTGCTAGATTACGGTCTAAATGTCAGCATAAATTCTGACGATCCAGCGTATTTCAAAGGCTACATGAATCAGAACTTTATAAATATATGCGAAAACTTACCGCTGACAGAAGACGATGTGGTTACTTTGGTAAAGAACGCCTTTCATTCTTCGTTTATCAGTGATGAGTTAAAAAAGGAATATTTAGCAAAGGTGGATCTTGCTTTGCAATAAGCAATGATTGAAGAAGTTTTTATTCGCTCAGGCTTAACGGTTGATATCAATCGTTAAGCCTTTTCTTTTTATACGAGATGCTTCTAGGGTCAAGCGATTACAGCGCTGTGATTTTTTTGATTAACAACGGCATAATCACACCGGCTTTTTCTACCAAGGTAATATCAACGATGGCGTTCGGCGTTGGGTCAAGATTTATTTCGATAACGTTAGCACCATTTTGCTTGGCCAATTGTGCAAGCCCTGCCGCAGGGTAGACCAAGCTCGATGTGCCAATACTGATAAATACCTCACAATTCGCCGCCACCTCTTCAGCGGTTTGCCATGCTTGGACTGGCAGTGCTTCGCCAAACCAAACGATATCTGGTCTGATATAGCCCTCGCAATGTGGGCAGTTAATTAGCGTCTCACTATAATCCATAGTGTCAGCGCTGCTATATGAGCCTCTAGACTGCTTTTTATAGGGTGCATCGCATTGACTACAACGATTGGCCCACAGATTACCATGCAAATGAGTCACGCTACTACCAGCCTGCTCATGTAAGTCATCGACATTTTGGGTGATGAGTGTTACCTGCTGGTCGGTTGATTGGCTATGGTATTGCCACTGCGCTAAAGCCTCATGAGCAGGATTCGGTTTTTTGTCCGCGACCAATTGTCTGCGCCACTGATACCACGACCATACCAGCTTTGGGTTGCGAGTGAACGCCTCGGGTGTCGCCAAATCCTCAACGCCGTAGTTCTCCCACAATCCTGTTTGTTTATCTCGAAAAGTGGGAATACCGCTTTCTGCTGAAATCCCTGCGCCAGTTAAAATGCAGATGCGTTGTTTTGAGTCCAATAGTTTGGCGGCAAGCGCTACTTCAGCTATTAACGCTGGTGGTAATTCTGCTAACATGGCATAACCCCTGCTTACAATGGATGCATATTTATATGATAGATGGAATTTGGTGGCTTGTCATGTTGCTAGCCGTGGTCGCAGCCCTTTGGCTGGTCGCAAAGACGCGAGGCGCAAAAGCGGATGAGACCTTTGATAATAAATCACCCAAAGGCGCGAAAAAACCTAGTAATGATGACCTACAAAAAACAGCGGTATTAATTAATAACTATTTTCCTGACTATCGCGTTAATCGTAAGGCCAATCATTTAGTTATCAGCGAGCAAAACAAAAAGATTGCGATGATTACTATTGATAAAAAAGTGGCTGCTGGTCAACGGCGTCTAGGCGACGTACCCGTGATTAATTACCACCGAGTCCCCAACCGTGCCCAATTAACTGCAAACTTACAGGATGCAGAGTAGTGTCAGTCATACAGTTTTATAAATAGGCAATCAGGCAGGCAAGTAGGAAGGCAAATTGCGGCTCAATTAGAAGATGACATATATTGAATAGAGGTTGACAACGATATGTACAACATTTTATAGGTGTTAATACATCATAGTTAATAACAGCTAAAGACGCAGAGCGTTGCTGTTAAAGGTTTTTGGAAGTGTTAGTAGGTAGGGTGCTAGAAGTATTAGGAGGTAATGCTAGGGAGAGATGAAATATCATTCATAAGAAGTGGTGCGCTCGGCGGGAATCGAACCCACGACCCTCGGCTTCGGAGACCGATACTCTATCCAACTGAGCTACGAGCGCATAATACGAGTTGACTGCTAGGTTGCTCAATACTGCATACTACGTTTAATTGAGTATTATTGACAGGGCAGTCTGTCGAAAAATAAAGACCGCCTAGTCTAACAAATAAAAGCCAGAAAGCCAATGAGCGAAGGCTGCTATTGACGCTTTTTAAGAAAAAACAAGATAGTCATTAAACAGGCATGGCAATTTACCTGCCTTTTCCCTTATAATGTCAGGGACAATTCATATTTATAATCACCGATTACAAGTGCGCTTGCAGGCGGGATGGCTGTTTGCTATTGATGACGAGGTGTCGTCAAAAGAGGATAAACAGAATGTCCAAGTCATGCGAGTCCTTGTATCTGTAATAAGAGAACGTGACGAATGAGAAAAGTAGTGATGTTATCGGCAGCTGCCATTCTAGGAATTGCTAGTATCGCGGTGAGCCAAGCGGAAGATGTTGCAGATACCCCTGTAACTGTCTCTGATGTAGCAGAAGCGCAAGAGGTGGTCGAAAATGCGCCACAACAGCTCGGTGATGATACCCAAGCTGCTGCCGATACTACAGATGACACTGCTGCAGCTGATGCGAGCGTGACAGCAGACGGCACCACAGATGACGCTGCGGCAACGGAAGAGATGGCCGCTGCAGCGCCTGCGGCTGATGAAGAGCCTATTCCGCAAGATACGCCGCAAGTACAAAAGCTCATTGCCCTATATCCTAATTTGATTGCGCGTATTCAGCCTGTTGCTACAGTATGTTTCGAAGACGATGAAGTTTGTGATGTAACCGCACGCTCATCAGGTCCTTCGGCAGGGGATGGCCCTCGTGATGGTGCTGCTGTTTATAACGCTGTTTGTCAGACTTGTCATGCTTCAGGTTTGCTTGGTTCACCTATGTTAGGGGACGCAGGGGCTTGGGGACCACGTATAGCAAAAGGTAAAGATACTCTATATACCCATGCGATCAACGGCTTCAACGCGATGCCTGCTAAAGGTGGTGCGGATATTCCTGATGAAGAAGTTCAAAATGCAGTAGACTATATGGTTGGTGAAGCCAGCTAATCATTACCAAGCCATTATGGGCGGTGATACATAGCCTATTGAATTTTTAAGATACTCATTGATTAAACGCCTATTTCATTTAATGAGGTAGGCGTTTTTTTTGATGATGAGTATTATTAATATGGTACTTCTCACATAATGCAGTTGAAATGTGGTGTTGATAGCCTCACTTTAAGACATTAAATCGTACCTGCTAAAATATTCTACAAAGCAGTTTTGATGTAAATTTTATAACAAATAAAGAGGTATTCATGTCTGAAGTACCAGCGCTATCTATTCAGAACTTATCCAAAACTTATGATAACGGGTTTTCGGCATTAAAAGATGTCAGTTTAACGGTGCCACAAGGTGGTTTTTTTGCGCTACTAGGACCGAACGGTGCTGGTAAATCGACGATGATTGGCATTATTAGTTCATTATTTAAGCCAACCAGCGGCAGTGTAAATATTTTTGGTGTCGACTTATTAGCCAATCCTTCGGTGGCTAAACAGTATCTTGGCGTCGTCCCACAAGAATTTAACTTTAACATGTTTGAAAAAGTAGAAGATATTCTGATAACCCAAGCAGGTTATTTTGGTATTTCTGCCAAAGAGGCAAAGCCACGCGCTGAGCGCTTGCTAAAAGCATTGGGTCTCTGGGATAAACGTGATAGTAAGTCGCGGGAGCTGTCAGGCGGTATGAAACGTCGTTTAATGATTGCCCGAGCGCTGATTCATAAGCCTAAGCTATTGATTCTCGATGAGCCAACCGCAGGGGTCGATATTGAGCTGCGCCGTTCTATGTGGGAGTTTATGCAGCAGATTAATGTCGAAGAGAACACCACGATTATTCTGACGACCCATTATCTTGAAGAGGCTGAGCAGCTGTGTAAGCGCATCGCTATCTTGGATCATGGTGAGATTCGAATCAATACAGATATGAAGGATTTGCTGGCGCAGTTGTCGGTCGAGACCTTTGTCTTTGACGTCTCGGCGCCGCTTGAGCATCCCTTGCAACTGACGGGCGTGACTGAAGTGGTGCAACCAGATGATCTCACGCTTGAGGTAACCTTAACAGAAGGTGAGTCATTGAATGGCGTGTTTACGCAATTGTCCGAGCAAGGTATTACTATTGCCAGTATGCGTAATAAGTCTAACCGTTTAGAAGAGCTGTTTATGCGCCTTGTCGACCAAAATATTCAGAATCAAGACAGTATGAAGGAGTCAGGACTATGAATCAGAAAATAGTAGTAGACCCTAATGACAGTATGTCATGGTCCAAAAAATGGATTGCTTTTCGGACGATATTGCTAAAAGAAGTACGCCGAATTTTGCGTATTTGGCCACAGACTTTGTTGCCACCCGTCATTACTATGACGCTCTACTTCGTTATCTTTGGTAAAATGATAGGCGATAGAGTAGGCGAGATGGGCGGTGTACCTTATATGCAGTTCATCGTCCCTGGTCTTATTATGATGGCCGTGATTACCAACAGTTACTCTAATGTGGTCTCTAGTTTTTTTAGTGCCAAGTTTACCGCGAGTATTGAAGAGCTGTTAGTCTCTCCTGTCTCCAAGCATGCTATCTTAATGGGTTACGTCAGCGGTGGTATCTTCCGTGGTTTGGCCATTGCTATTATTGTCTCTATCGTCGCGCTGTTCTTTACCGATCTTGGTATTGAACATTTATTTGTGACGATATTTACCGTGCTTGGTACTTCGATACTGTTTTCGCTGGGCGGCTTTATTAATGCCGTTTTTGCCCGCTCATTTGATGATATCTCTATTATTCCGAGCTTTGTATTAACGCCTCTTACCTTTTTGGGCGGCGTCTTTTACTCAATGGAAGGGTTATCAACATTTTGGCAAAACGTCTCGTTACTCAATCCCATTGTCTATATGGTGAATTCGTTCCGCTACGGAATTTTGGGCTATTCTGATGTCAACGTCTGGTATTCAATGGCAGCGATTTTTGTATTTTGCGTGGTGTTTTATGTCATCTCTTATCGTTTACTAAGCGATGGCTCGCGTGTGCGCTTGTAGTTAATTTATCACCTCGGTAACTTGTCATCAGTATACCGATAGTCTTATTATAAAAGCCTAACATTGTTGGGCTTTTTTTTATGTTTAAAACTTCACTAATACACAAGTTTTTTATACTAGCTGCATTAAGTAGCTTTTCCATTACTGCTATCGCGGCATCGTTCGCGACTACCGATGATTATGATTGGGTGGTTATGGAGAAGCCTCTAGATCCTGCATCTTATAAATATGACTGTAATCATGATTACAAATATGAGACTCATGCGGCTCTACAAAATTGCCTTTATAACTTGCGAGAAGATGTTGATAATGCGTTTAGTAAGCAGTGGGGGATTGACGACAGAGTTATTCGAGAAAGAAATGCGATTTATATTGACGTGCCTAATCGTAAACACCCACTAGTATTGGTTGATTATTCCAGTCCTTTTGAGACCGATTTCAATGCTTATTATTCATTAAAATATTATGATAAATCGCGGCAATTACTGACCATACATCAAAGCTTTTATGAATCAGAAACTCTGACAGTGGTCAATTTGAAGACTGGGTTTTGGCAAGATTTTGATTTTAGGAAGCTAAGTGTTTCGCCTGATATGAGATATATCGTAGGGTTTGAAAGCGAGATGGGCGCTACTGAAAACATTAATATTTGGGCACTGCAAGATAGTGGTTACTATGAAGGCTACTATAAACAAGTCTATAGCAGTAGTGACGATTCAAAAAACTACGACAGTCATAAAAATTTTTATCAAGCGGACAAAGCCAAGCTGGTTTATGATGCCGAAACCCTTACTTGGTTGAATGATAGTAAATTTTATGCAGATTATTTTTATAAGCTAAATGAAAAGGATTCCGCAGCTTTTCGAGTGCGTTATACCTTTATTAAGAATGCCTCAACGGATAAGTGGCAGCTACATGCAGGTGATATATAAATGATCGCTATTTCTCGTTATATAAAAACAGCATTGACTGTCGCAGGACTATTTATATTGACCACAATAGCAGCCTTAGATGCACAGGCAGCGCCTTTAGCTTTAGAGCCATCGACAAGTGAGGAGGTATGGCTAAAGATATAATGTTATGGGATCGTCAAAAAGCTAACAATGACGGACGCTATACAATGGTATTTGGTAGTAATGAATTATATGAGCAAAATGATAATGAGGACAAAAAACATGAGGTGTACGAAGCGCGAGATATCAGTTGGACAAGCGATAATAAAATCAACGTTGATTTTTATTACAGAGTCAATCCCACTGACACGGTAGCATTTCGCGTGCGCTATATTTATGCGGCTGACAATAAAGAAGGTAAATGGCAGAGAGTTTCAGCTGATGCTAATACCAACGATTAAAAAATAATAAAAAGGTTTAACTCTCATATGCAAGTAACTCTACCAGTAGCCCATTCAATTCGCATCTGTATGATGAGTGCAATACTGCTAATGCTATCAATGCTATCAATGCCAGCGCAAGCAGAACTGCCCAAAGCGACAATGGATGACTATGTTTGGAAAGCACTAGACAAGCCCATTTATCCTAACTGGGGTAAGGATTGCAATAGTAAGGATGAGCGGATTTATCAAGATTGCTTAGATAAAAGCTTGATGATTTATAATCAGAAACTCATTAAGAAATGGCACTTATCAAAATATGTTTCTCGTCAGTTAAATAAAACTATTATCACACTGCCCAATCATACAAGTCCTATAGTATTGACGGACGATTTTGCAGAAGGAGAAAAAGAGCTTAGATATGTTTATCTTTTAGACCATTATGATGCAGATAAGAACTGGCTTTATCTATCTGGGCAAATCTATGAGATTAACAATACAGTATTGATTGATTTAAATTCAGGCTTCAAGCAAGAGTTTGAAGGATCTCATTTGACGTTTTCACCAGGTATGACTTATGCAGCTACAGTTAAAGTTGAGTTTCCAGGAGAAGAAAATGTCATGATCTGGAAAAAAGATAAGAGCGGTGCTTACCAGTATGACGAAAAAAATAACAGGGATTACGATAAATTCCGACAACATTTAAAATTTTATAATGGTAGCAAAGATAATCCAATGGTTCACAAGGTAGAGGTTGAATGGATTACCAATGAGAGCTTATTGGTAGATTTCTATTTCAAAATGAACGATAGCGATACTGCTGCTTACCGAGTACGCTTTAACTATGTAAAGACAGATTCTGCATCAGACTGGCAAATGATTCCCATAAAATAGCCCATTGCTGTAAAATGACTGGTTGTTATTTCATTATATTTAAGCATGAAAGGTAAGTAACTTATGAGTATTCACGGTATCTTGGGTGAGCAAACTACTGACTATCCAACTGAGTATAGTCCAGAAACCTTATATCCTATTGCCCGCAGTATGGGGCGTGATGCCATTGGCTGGCAAGATGATAAGTTGATGGTTGGCATCGATTGGTGGCAGGCATTTGAGATGTCTTGGTTGAATCCGCAAGGACTCTCGCAAGTGGCTATCGCACGTTTTGGTATTCCTGCTAGCTCGCCATTTATCGTCGAGTCAAAATCACTTAAGCTGTATTTGAACAGTATCAACTTTACCGAATTCCCTAGTTGGGAAGCTGTGCAAACGCTGATTGCTAAAGACTTATCGGCATGCGTACAAGCAGAAGTGCAAGTTGAGCTGTTTGGCTTAGATGATAATCTTTATGATAAGACATCAGAGTTATTGATTGCTCAGCCTGAGGGTGCGTGTATTGATGACGCGCTTGCCAATACTAGCGAAAAGATTGCATTATGCGAGCATCCTGATGCATCTTTATTGAGCGATGCTAGAACGAATGCTCATTCAGAAATTGCCAGTGCTCAGCCTTATACTTTTTATTCTAATTTACTGCGTAGTAATTGTCCGGTGACCAATCAGCCAGATTGGGGTACATTGGCGGTTTCGATGACCAGTGATAAGACAGTCGACGACGCTGGCATGCTGCGTTATATCTTAAGTTTCCGCCAGCATAATGGTTTTCATGAGCAGTGTGTCGAGCAGATATTTGCTGATTTAAGCAAACAGTATGAGCCAAGCGAGTTGATGGTTCGTGCGTGGTATACGCGCCGCGGCGGTATCGATATCAATCCTTGCCGTGTGAGTGATATCCGCTTATTACCACAGCCAAGCCGCTTGATTCGTCAGTAGACTAAGAGTACTTGCTAATACTCATCAAATGCGTTTATATACTTATTTAGGCAGATATTATTTTGCTTTGCTTGGGAGGTCAAGATGAAATGGGCAACTGGTTTTTTGACGGCGCTAGCGGCAGCTGCTTTGTCTATCTCTCTCATGCAATCGGCACAAGCGGAGTTTATTGAAAATCAATATAACTGTGAAGATGCTTATATGGAAGTGGCTTATGATTGTGGTAATGATGCGATTATAGTCGAAAAAAATCGCCTTAATAAAATTTATATGAGTGCTTATCGTACTTTGAATACGACACAACAACAGCAGTTGGACAAAGAACAACGTATATGGTTAAAGAGTCGCAGCGATAAGTGTGACTTTGAATACGACGGTCCAATGAATAATTCTGTGGTGTACGCCCAGATTGGCGCTAATGTTTGCACCGCTAATGAGAGTCAGAAACGTAGTAAGGTGATTGCTAAAAAATATAATATCAAATAACAATTTTCATTTTTTAGAAGTAAAAAAGCGCCTATCTCATTAAATGAGATAGGCGCTTTTTATGGCACAGTTTTTACGAGTAAAACTATTTGCCGCTTACTTTTGCTATTACTTCTTCACGGCTTAGCATCTGCTTTTCTGTCTCACGGCGATTGACGTACTCGTATTTGTCCTCTGCAAGATTGCGATCAGAGACGACGATACGGTGCGGAATACCAATCAATTCAAGATCAGCAAACTTAACGCCAGGACGCTCGTTACGGTCATCGAGTAGCACGTTGATACCTTGAGCCTTTAACTCGTCATACAGGGCAGTAGCGGTCTGCATGACGGTCTCTTCTTTTGACTTCATCGGTATGATAGCGACTTCAAAAGGTGCAATCGAATCGTCAACGGTCGGCGTTTTTGGCCACATGATACCGTTTTCATCGTTATTCTGTTCGATAGCAGCAGCGATAATACGGCTGACACCAATACCGTAGCAACCCATCATTAGAGTGACTGGCTTGCCATCTTCACCAGATACGGTCGCATTCATCGCTTGCGAGTACTTATCACCGAGCTGGAAGATATGACCCACTTCGATACCGCGTTTGATTTTTAGACTGCCTTTACCATCAGGAGAAGGGTCGCCTTCTTGCACGTTACGCACATCAACAATACGTGTGATGCGAGTATCACGTGCCCAGTTCATACCGATGGTATGTTTATTGACTTCATTCGCACCGCAGACAAAATCTGATAGTGCTGCTGCTGAACGATCGACAAACACCGGCATATCTAAGTCAACACCGATATAGCCTTTATGCAAACCTGCGGCTTTTAGCTCTTCATCAGAGGCCATAGTCAAAGGGACGTTGGCTTCTTCGATTTTCTCCGCTTTAATCGTATTTAATTGATGATCACCGCGCAGTACGATCGCTATAAGCTGTGGCTCATCATTCTCATTATGACCATGGACGATTAAGGTTTTAACCGTAGTGGCTAATGGAACATCCAAATGTTCAGCAACCATTTTACAACTGGTCATCTCTTCAGTTAACACGTCTTCGCGTTCCATTTTGGGTGGCTGCCGCTCAGCAGTGCTCACCGATTCTGCCAGCTCAACGTTCGCTGCATAATCAGAAGAATCTGAAAAGGCGATATCATCTTCACCGCTATCTGCTAAGACATGAAACTCGTGCGACGCAAAACCACCGATAGAGCCAGTGTCTGCTTGTACCGCGCGAAAATCTAAACCCAAACGGGTAAAGATGCGCGTGTAAGCGTCATACATATCATGATAGGTCTTGGCCAATGAGGCCTGATCAACATGAAATGAATAGGCATCTTTCATAGTAAATTCGCGTGCGCGCATCACACCAAAGCGTGGACGAATCTCATCACGGAATTTGTTTTGAATTTGAAAGAAAGTAATCGGTAGCTGTTTATAACTACGTAGCTCGCCTTGCGCAAGATTAGTGATGACTTCTTCATGGGTCGGACCAAGCACAAAGTCGCGATCATGGCGGTCTTTAAAGCGCAATAGCTCAGGGCCGTAATCATTAAAACGACCGGTCGTTTGCCAGAGTTCTGCTGGCTGAGTCATTGGCATGAGCACTTCTTGCCCGCCAATATTCTGCATCTCTTCACGAACAATACGTTCGACTTTTTGCAAGACGCGTAGCCCCATGGGCAACCAAATATATAACCCAGAAGCGATTTTACGAATAAGACCGGCGCGCACCATTAATTGGCTTGAAGCGATATCGGCATCACTTGGGGTTTCTTTTAGAGTAGCAAACAAAAATTGACTGGCTTTCATAAATAAAGCGTAACCTTATCAACGATAAAAAATAAGAAGTAGTAGGATGTTGAGCATGTTGCTGAAAGTCTCAGAACCGCCGCAAGCTTACCTTTATTACTTGGTAATAGGCTAGGACATTGCCTAGCGAAAGAAGGCTTTTACAAAAAGCACTTTAGTAACCACATCCTGCACACAGCAGGGCGTAGTTGTAGTTGATGCATCAATATATCGGGCTATGCAAACACAAATATTCAGACTAAAAGCCTGAAGAATAAATATATGCTGGCATTTTGTTCATGCAATCTGACTATGTTAGGTAAAGTTTGCCTAAGACGCAATGACTTTTTGTTTTTTCAGAGCGAACATCGTAGAAACAGCTCAGTCTCACCTCAATCATCTGATGATTTACTGATTTTAAAGACATTTGTATAAAGATCTCTACTCTTTTTATGTAGGGATATTTGTCAACAATTATGTAGAGGATTGGTAGTTATTACTTGAAGTAATGGTTCAAAAACATCATCTAAGTCACACCATATTTACGGACTCTATTCATAAAAAGCTGATTAAGCGAATGATCAAACACAGTTTCTAGAAGAGGCTTTTATATAAGACGTGTCCATAAATAAAGCTTTTGATAAACACATGATAAAACTCTAACAATAAACGATGAAACCTTAAGGTGGCTTAAATGATCAATCCTGATAAACGTTCTTCTGCCAGCAATAACACCACTGCTCAGCCAGTAAAAAAGCCCATTGCTCTGATGTCGTGGCTGGTATTACTTATTGGTCTGGCCGCCATCGTTTTTGCGATTTATACTGTGCAAAATCTGAATAAAGAGGCGCCAATAGAGACCATTACTCGTGAGGGTGTGGTCACGCAAATCCAGCAGCTCAATCGGCTACAAACGGTCGCCTTTAGTGTAGATACCGTTATCACAAGCGAGCGCCCAGGGAGTTGGATGAAACTTTGGCAAGATGAACAAAAAGGGTTGTTTATCGCCCGCGGCCGCGTAGAAGCAGGGATTGATTTAAGCGCATTGACACCTGAGATGGTACAAGTGGTACAACCTGATATTCAGTCTAATACTAATGTAGGTGAAACAGAGGAGGGCGACGCGAACACGCCAGTCTCAATGATGCCGCAGATTGATATTACTTTGCCACCCTCAGAGATATTTTCGGTTTATCTAGATGATATCGAGATTTATGATTGGCAAACTGGGGCTTTTGGTATGATGCAAGTGGATCCTAAAATCTGGGAGCAAGCACAGAGTATGGCAAAAAAAGAAGTGCTTGAGCGTGCTTGTCGCGGCGATGTCATGAACATGGCACTAAAAAACGCTCAAACGCAGATACAACAGCTGTTTGCGTTGACAGGAGCTGTGGTCACGGTCACCACGCAGGGCGCAGGGGCGTGCCAATTGCCAACGGCTTAATGCTTAGGTTTTATTAATAAAAGGTTTTGGAGAGAGAATGTTTTAGTACGGGTAGTTAAATGAAAACGCTTTAATGAATTGCTACGCCGATTAGCAGATGTTGCTTGAAATTATTGGTAATAAGGTTACTATATTATATAGCAGGACTTATTTATTATTAACGATAGCTTTATAAATGCTGTCGTTAATACTAAGCTTATATAATGTAAGAGGTGGCATATATGACAACTCCTAATAATCAGCCGTCTGCTCATGAGAAGCGCAAATTAACCAAACACCGCAAAGAAACGGAGTCGCTATCTTTTGCGACTTGGGTGCTGCTCATTATAAGCTTTACTTGTCTAGCGTATGCCATTTATACGATTCAGACGCGAATAGTAAAGCCAGCTATCGATACTGGTAACGCTAAGGCGGCACAAAGTAGTTTGGTACAAACTGGCAGTGCGCCGCAAAATAAAGCCAAAGTAAACAGCTAACGCTTTCTTCTCAAACATATCAGCTTTACGACTTTTTTAAACTCATGACTGTTTTTTAATTCAATACTTATTTTTTAAATTCAGTAATCGCCAGTTGCCGTGCCGCTTTGTGTTCGACCATTGGGGCGGGGTAATCTAACCGCCTAAACCTATCGTCTGTGTTGATAGCTTTACGTATCTTGTCTTCGCTATGCAAAATGCTGGCAGGCATATCCTTTAATTCAGGTAACCATTCCTTTATGAATTCCCCATCAGGGTCATGAGTTTTGGCTTGGCTAAAGGGATTCATAATACGGAAGTAGGGCGCAGAGTCCGTACCGGTCGATGCGCTCCATTGCCAGCCGCCATTATTTGAGGCAAAGTCGCCGTCTATCAGTTGCTGCATAAAATAGCGCTCGCCTAAGCGCCAATCAATCAATAAGTCTTTGGTCAAAAACATCGCGGTGACCATGCGTAAGCGATTGTGCATAAAGCCCGTCGCATTTAAGCAACGCATCGCGGCATCGACTAAGGGCACACCCGTCCTGCCCGTACACCACGCATCAAAATCATCCTCATTGTATGACCAATTAATCTTAACATCGGTCTCATTTTTATAAGCTTGATGCTGGATAAGTTCTGGCTTATAGTCTAATACATGGCGATAAAAGTCTCGCCACGCCAGCTCACTGATCCAGCGATTAATGTCTTCATTGTCGCCATCATTACCATGCAATTGTTCTTGTGCTTTAGCCGCTTGTAGGTAGCAAAGTCTGGGACTGATGACCCCAATTGTCAGATACGCTGACAACTGACTGGTGGCATGTAAGCTTGGCACATCGCGGCTCACATCATAGTTATGAATATCATCTGCAACGAATTGATCCAAGCGGTGACAAGCGGCCACTTCCCCAGCAGGATAGGCAGCACGTGCGTTAGTAAGCTGTGCCTCGCTATCAATATGACTGAGCTGGGTATTATTTGCTAATGACTGTTGATAATCCTTAACCACTTTTTGGCTTAATGCTTCTATCGTGTTGGCATTATTGACGGTCTGTTTCGATATTTTTAAAGTAGCGTTATCACTATTGATTGCTAAAGCTTTATGCAGTTGTATGTTGCTAACTTCCAAGGTATGCCGCCATTTTTTATAAAATGGCGTAAATACTTGATACATACTGTCGTCATTGGTAGTGATGCTTTTCGGTGGTAAAATACATTGATCATGCCAGCGTATAAACTCGATGTCACTTTTTGCAAGCAGCTGGCTCAATTGTGCGTCGCGCTCAATCTCATTGCCCTCATATTCATGATTGGCCATGACGCAGCTAATATTATTGGCTGCACATAAGGCGTCTAATGAATCCACACAATCAGAGAAACTATCGCAAACCTGTACATGCAAGGTGATATTTAACTGTTTGTGCAAGTCATTTGCCAATATTGGCAAGGTACGGGCGATATGATCGAGTTGAACCAAGGACATGTCGTGCGTTTGCCATTGCTCAGGGGTGAGGAAGAACACAGCGCTTACTGATGCGTCATTATCACGGGCACGCTCACAAAGCGCTGCTAAAGCGGTGTTGTCATGTAGGCGTAGATCACGGCGAAACCACATCAAATAATGGGCAGAGGTTAGGCTGGTATTATCATCGTTGCTATTATTATTGCCATCGTTGTCATCAATGGTAGTGGTAGTTGCCGACGCAGTGTTAGACATTAAGTATCCTCATATTAATCAATCGCAATCATAAACAAAACTATGAATAAAAGTATGCTAGGATAAGTTTTTGGATGCAATTGATTTACTCATTGAGTAACAAATCCTCATCATTTTATGCTTAATCGCTATGACAGCCAATCTATGGCTGCTGTATTTTAAGGTCACACCATGCACGTGAAGTTTTGCGGGTTTACCGACGTAGCTGATATTCATACTGCCACCCAATTGGGTGTCGATGCGGTCGGCTTGGTATTTTATCCGCCCAGTCCACGTGCTGTGACCATGGAACAAGCCCAAACCTTAAGCATCGCCGTTCCTGCCTTTGTCAGCGTCGTCGCCTTGGTGGTTAATATGTCACACGAAGAGTTGGTTGAACTGGCGAACCATGTTGCATTTGATATCATTCAATTCCACGGTGATGAAAGCCCTGAGCAGTGCCAACAACTGGCAAATGCGGTCAATAAACGCTGGATAAAAGCCTTACGCATCAATGCGGAGAAAGATACCCTTGCTAGCGTAAGCGCGCGTATTGATAGCTTTGCAGCGGCAGGGGCAAGTAGTATTTTGCTCGATGCTTATCATCAGCATAAATATGGTGGTACAGGCGCGCGCTTTGATTGGAGCCTTATTCCTCACCATAGCTCGTTACCGATTGTCTTAGCGGGCGGTCTTGATGCTCAAAACGTCGCTGCGACGACAGAGTTACCCATTTACGCTGTTGATGTCAGCGGTGGTATCGAGGCGGCTAAAGGCAAAAAAGATGCTGCCAAAATGCGCGCCTTTATGAAAGCGGTCAAACGCGATCGATGGCAAAGCGTGACGGTCACTGACGCCATCTAAGCGATTCATAAAGCACCTTTATCCTTGTTTGGTCGTTATTCCGATTTTCTGCTTAAATCTTATTTTTTCGTTCTCCACTATTTATATTAAAAAATACCACTTATTACAGTAGGAATTATCATGAGTCATGTCGCTAACAAAGATTTATCAGCCACGGCACAAGCCGTCAATACTTTTACCAATCCAACTGATGTCCAAGACTTCAATCAGTATCCTGATGCCCGTGGGCACTTTGGTGTGCATGGCGGTCGTTTTGTCTCTGAAACCTTGATGGCAGCACTAGAAGAGCTAGAAGCGTTATACACCAAAGTCAAAGCCGATCCTGCATTCTGGGAAGAGTATCACAACGATTTGGTCAATTATGTCGGTCGTCCAACGCCGCTGTATCATGCCAAGCGTCTCAGTGATGAGATTGGCGGTGCGCAAATTTATTTTAAGCGTGAAGATCTAAACCATACCGGTGCGCATAAAGTAAATAACACCATTGGTCAGGCATTGCTTGCCAAAATGTGTGGTAAAAAACGTATCATCGCTGAGACCGGTGCAGGGCAGCATGGCGTCGCGACGGCAACGATTGCGGCACGCTTAGGACTAGAGTGTATCGTCTATATGGGTGCTGACGATGTCGAGCGTCAAAAGATGAACGTCTATCGTATGCGCTTGCTTGGCGCGACAGTTGTGCCAGTCACTTCTGGCTCACGTACGCTCAAAGACGCAATGAACGAAGCCATGCGTGACTGGGTGACCAATGTGGATAGCACCTATTACATTATCGGTACTGTGGCAGGCCCGCATCCTTATCCGCTGTTGGTTCGTGATTTCCAAGCGATTATCGGTAAAGAAGCACGCATTCAGCATCTAGAAAAAACAGGCAAAATGCCTGATGCCTTGGTTGCGTGTGTTGGCGGTGGCTCAAACGCGATTGGTTTGTTCTTTGACTTCCTAAACGATACTGAAGTTAAGATGTATGGCGTCGAGGCAACAGGCGATGGTATCGAGTCAGGTCGTCATTCAGCACCATTGGCTGCTGGCCGTATCGGTGTGCTACATGGTAACCGTACTTACCTAATGGCAGATGATGATGGTCAGATTCAAGAGACGCATTCTATCTCAGCGGGTCTTGATTATCCTGGTGTCGGCCCAGAGCATAGCTTCCTAAAAGACATGAAGCGTGTTGAGTATGTTGGTTGTACGGATAAAGAGGCGCTAGAAGGCTTCCATGAGGCAACGCGCAAAGAAGGCATCATTCCTGCGCTTGAAACTGCTCATGCCGTCGCTTATGCATTGAAACTGGCGAAAACCATGACACCTGACCAGACGATCGTCGTTAATATGTCAGGTCGCGGTGACAAAGATCTGCATTCAGTGATGAAAGCAGAAGGGATTGAGATGTAGTAAGAATAGAGTGGTTTAGATGGTTGTATAAGAAAGTTTAGCAGCGTATTAACTCGATTAGGTATCATAAATCTCAATACGCTAATTGATAACTATTTTTTAATTATCCATAGTATGCCTTCATGAATTTGAACCGCTTAATACCTAGTAAGCCTAGCCAGTTGGGCAAGTATCCAGACCAAGCGGTGCTAACAGCGCCAGTCACAATAAGTGTGGGTGTGCCTACTGAAAGTGTCAGTTTTTGGCAGAGCTATATTCTCTACTTAATGATGTTTGTAATAATACAAGTTACTATTATTTTATTTTTTATGAGTTGGTGGGCTAGTTTTGAGACAATGAGTCTATATGAATCAATACAAGACATTAAGGTTGTATGGATAATGTGTTGTTTAGGTTTGTTTTTACTATCTTACTGGATATATAGGATCACTAAGAATTCCGCTGTGCCAAATCCATGGATTGCTAAAAAATGGACTTGGAAGCATATCCCCATACTTATAATCGATAAAGACAATATCCAATTGACGTCTCAGTTTTATATAGCTAATAAAAATTTTCAGCACGATAAAGTCATAAATTATGATGACGTTAAAGCATTTTATCTTAACCGAATTCAAGGAAGCACTATTGGTTTTTGGATAGATTACACAGAAATATATAGTAGAAAGATGAAAAACCGAGGGAACAGGGTGCAAGGTCTAATATTTAATAAAAATATTCCACTGTGCGAGAGGTACAATGTTTTAAACGGTCTATACTACATAGAGCAGCGTGAAATTCTAAATATTATGAATACTTTTCATAAGCAAAGAACTGATGATATTAAATATTTGTCGCAGGACAATCCTGATAATTTAATGGATATTGGCTGGTAAGAATACACTTATATAAGCTAAAAATTTATTTAACAAAATTATAAGAGATCACTATGACCCGAATTGAAAGTACCTTTGAAACCTTAAAATCACAAAATAAAAAAGCCCTGATTCCTTATGTTATGGCAGGCGATCCTAATCCGACCACTACGGTAGGTCTGTTGCACGACTTAGTGAAACACGGCGCCGATATGATCGAAGTCGGTTTACCATTCTCTGATCCGATGGCAGATGGCCCAACAGTTGCCTTGGCTGGCGAGCGCGCTTTAGCCGCAGGCACTAGTACTCGTGATGCGCTAAAAATGGTCGAAGAATTTCGTCAGCAAGACACGCAAACACCAATTATTTTAATGGGCTATCTCAATCCAGTTGAAATCATTGGTTATGATAACTTCGTTGCGCTGTGTGAGCAGTCAGGCGTCGATGGCATATTGATGGTTGATTTGCCGCCAGCAGAGGCGGGCAGCTTTACCCAGCATTTGACTGACAACTCGATAAATGAGATTTTCTTATTATCACCGACCACTTTGCCTGAGCGCCGTAAGCAAGTATTAACCCATTGTGGCGGCTATATTTATTACGTTTCGCTAAAAGGCGTCACCGGTTCAGCAACGCTCGATACAAATGATGTAGCGACTCAAGTGCAAGCGATTAAAGCCGAGACCGATTTGCCAGTATGCGTGGGTTTTGGTATTCGTGATGCGGCATCTGCCAAAGCGATTGGTGAGCATGCCGATGGTATTATTGTCGGTAGTGCGTTGGTGCAAAACTTTGCTGATATAGATGCAAGTGATGCGACTGCTGTTGCTGCTGCTCAGCAAAAAATCATGAGTAAAATGGATGAACTACGCGGCGCGTTGGATAGCTTGAGCGCTTAGATTTATATAGTGATTGCCTGATATACCGATCGCTTATAAAAATTATCAGTAGAGTGAGTCGTGGACTTGATTCGCGGAATGAACGTATTTAGCGTCGCTATCCATCCAATATCTATCATTTAACATCTGCCATCAATACTGTATGGGTTTTATGGTCTTAACTTGAGAAATGGTCAATAGCGTAGCCACCTTAATTTACGGTTTATAAAGACTTAGTATTTATGAGCGCTTAGTATTTATGAGCGCTTAGTATTTATAAGCACTTAGTATTTATAAGCACTTAGTATTTATAAACACAAAGTTAAATGACTTTGCTAAATTTAGTTTACGAGTGTAAACTAATATAATTATAATAGTGGTTGTTAAAATAGCATTTATTGATCGTTCTATAGATTGCTTGATATCGATAAGCATAATAGGTATCAATAAGTACAATAGACTGTCATATATGTACCTAAAGATAGATACGTAAAGATAGATACGTAAAGATAGATACGTAAAGATAGATACGTAAAGATAGATACGTAAAGATAGGTACGTAAACGTGTCGCATAACGGCTCATGTTATGCTGGTATTTGACGTTTGGTCTAGACAACCATTAAACTCTCAAGGACAAGGGAATGAGCCAACTTGTCGATAAGCCTTTGATGATGGCAAATAATATGACTGATACAATAACAAAACCTGACATGACTACGCCGAACAATACTGAAAAAACCAATGCCGAGCCGAACGGGAACACCGCTGGGCAATCGTGGTTTAATCGCCCGATACCGGGTATCAAGCAGCAATTGACAGCGCCTTTGACAGCAGTAGAGACTGAGCCGTCAACCAAGTGCAGTAATTGTCATTCGATGATTACTAACACGGCGCTGATTTTTAACTGTTATGTGTGCCCGCACTGCGATCATCATTTACCGATGAGTGCTCGTGAGCGTCTGCATTGGATATTGGATCAAGTAGATGGTGAGCTTGGGCAAGAATTTACGGCAAAAGATCCGCTGAGATTCGTCGATAGTAAGCCATATCCAAAGCGCATGAGTGAAGCGCAAGAAAAAACAGGCGAATCTGAAGCGCTGATTGCTATGTATGGTAAGCTGCGCAATCTTGATGTCGTGGCTTGTGCTTTTGATTTCCGCTTTATGGGTGGCTCGATGGGGTCAGTCGTTGGCGATCGATTTGTACAAGCGGCGGAAAAAGCGCTTGAAGAGAAAAAGCCGTTACTTTGCTTTGCAGCTTCAGGCGGCGCGCGTATGCAAGAAGGACTATTGTCTTTGATGCAAATGGCTCGTACCGCAGCAGCGATTGAACGCTTAAGAATTGCTGGCGTGCCGTATATCGTGGTGCTGACCAACCCTGTTTATGGCGGTGTGACGGCATCGCTCGCGATGCTCGGTGATATTCATCTGGCAGAACCAAAAGCCATGATTGGCTTTGCTGGCAAGCGCGTGATTGAGCAAACAGTTCGTGAGACATTAGAAGAGCCGTTCCAGCGTGCTGAGTTCTTGTTAGAGCATGGCGTGGTCGATGAAGTGGTACATCGTCATCAGCTAATCGATACCATTTATCGCTTGCTAGCGAAATTATGTGGCGTTCCTAATGTTGATGCTTAGCACAGGATAATGAGCATGAGCAGCTGATTCAGTTTATAACTGCTTAGCAGCGTGCTAATATCTCTAAAATATGCAAAACTCTTTAATAGCATTTATCGTTATATGACGGTAAGTGCTATTTTTGGTTTTTAGTTAGCAAATATACAGTCTCTATTTTCATAAAATTAAATATAGGTTTGCGCCATGTCTGATTCTCAAGTTTCTAATTCCACTAGCCCCAATGATAAAGCCAGCATAACGATATGGTTAGATTACATGCAACAGATACACGTATCAGCGATAGATATGGGCTTGTCGCGAGTGTTGCCAGTTGCTGAAGCATTAGGCGTGGTGCAGTCAGCGAAAGACGATGCTTATGTATTTACCGTAGCAGGCACCAATGGTAAAGGCTCGACGACGGCAGTGATTGCACAGATGTGCCTAGCAGCGGGTTACAAGACAGCTCTCTATCAATCACCGCATCTGAGTGCTTTTAACGAGCGTGTACGTATCAATGGCGAAATGGTCAGCGATGAGATACTAATCAACGCTTTTTGCAAAGTAGAAGCGGCGCGATTACAGTGCGCTTTGACGTTGTCGTTTTTTGAGATGACCACATTGGCTGCATTATTGATATTTGCCGAAGCCGACTGTGATGTATGGGTGCTAGAAGTGGGACTCGGTGGTCGCTTAGATGTCGTCAATATTATTGACCCTGATATGGCAGTCATTACCAATATTGGCATCGATCATGTCGATTGGCTTGGTGACAATGTCGAAGATATTGGCCGCGAAAAAGCAGGTATCTTACGCAATGATATGCCTCTGATTTACGGCGCTACCGACATGCCAACCAGTGTGCAGCAGGCTATCGATAAGAATCAGGCGACTTGTTATCAAGTTGGCAAAGACTTCCATTATCGCGAGATCGATGCAATTACTTGGCAATATAGTAATGCTGCTGTTACTCTACAGTTGCCAAGACCAGCACTGTCACTAACCAATACTGCCAATGCCTTATCAGCAGTGCTGGCCAGTTCATTGGCTGTCGATATCGCTGCTATTGAGCAGGCGCTACAGACCGTTAAGCTTGCAGGGCGCTTTGACTATCGAGAGTTAGAGAATCGTCACTGGTTGTTTGATGTGGCACATAATGAGCAAGGCGTTGAGTTTTTATTAGCGCAATTACTACCGCTCTGGCAGCAACATGTGGCGCAGCAAAATAGTGATGAACAAACCAATAGCGCACCTGCAACTATCAAAATGCTCTTTTCTATGCTGGCGGATAAAGATATCGACAAGGTCGTTCAACGTTTGACCGAATCAGGCTTGCCGATTAGCGACTGGTTCATCGCTGAGATTGACTATCCGCGTGCGGCGAGCACCGAGCAGCTGCAACGTATCTTGAGCAACTATGTGGATAGTGCACAAATACATGAATTTAAACGTTTATCAGAAGCGACCGATGCCGTTATAAATGGCAGTCAGGCGCAAGACCTCATTGTCGTTTGTGGTTCGTTCCATACCATTGGTGAGGTATTGGCAGCGTTTGAAGAATGAGAAATTAAGTGAAAATATGACCAGTTTAATGTTAGGGTCTATTGAACATTCAAGTATTAGGACTGCCAGTGCCACATTTGAATGTTCAATAGACCCTTATCTTAACAGCAGCGTGAGAGCAGACAGCATGAAAAATATACTTTATAATCAAAGAGCTTTTGCAAACAAATAGATTTATTATAAGATGCTTTATAAAAGGTATTTTCATAAAAAAGCGTTTTCATAAAAACGTGCTGTTATAAATATGACATAATCTTTGAGAGATGATGGCAGTAACGGGCGGCAGCGGCTAATTATCAAAACTACTTATCAAAACCACTGGTAGGATATTAGCCGATAGGGTTTTAACAATAACCGTGCCGACCAATCAACCTTATTACCAACTAAGAGACGTAAACGGATGAACTTTTCGAGACAAGCCTTATTGGGCATTGGGATGATTATCGGTGGTAGCGTAATGCTATATGCCATGGTGCAACAAATTGGTGACGGTAATAAACCTGAGCCCGTGACCGCGATGGTCGATAAGCCCAGCGCCGAGCAAGCGGCACCGCAGCCACTCACCACTGACATCGACACTGAAAAACGTATCCTAGCGCAAAAGCAAAAAGAACGGGCGGCGCGGGTAGCTGAGCAAGAAAAGCGGGCGCAGCAGTTTTTGACGGAGCAAGAGACTGCGGAGGCGCAAGCCTTGGCAAAATCGCGGGCGGAAAATCAGCAGTATATAGCCAATAGCGCGCCTGCTGCCGAAGATGACAACAGTTCAGCAGCTGCTCAAAATGTGGTTCAACCCTCAAGCGCACAGCCTAGTACCAATAATGAAGCAACTGTCGCTACGAGCGACAATGACAAGCAACAGGCCGCTCAAGCCCAGCAACAAGAAGCCAAAAGACAGGCCGCGCTAAAAGAACAAGCCGCTGCCAAAAAAGAAGCGGAAGCAAAGCGACAGGCTGAAGCCAAACGCCAAGCGGAAGCAAAAAAGCAAGCTGAGGCTCAGACTATGGCTGAGAAAAAGAAACAAGCGGTTGAACAAGCAGCAGAAGCTGCCAAGAATGAACCACCAAAATCGCCTTCTGACTATCAAGTAAAAAGAGGTGATGGGTTGATAAAACTGGCGCGGCAATACAACATGCCTGTAGAAGTCTTAGCACAAGCGAATAATCTTTCGCCATCGACATCGTTACAACTGGGTCAGAGTATTACTATTCCATCGCGTAAGCAGGTAGATCGTTTAGCACGTGAAGCAGCAGCAGCCGAACAGGCTCGTGAAGAGAAGCGTCAAAAAGAAGAGGCGCTCGCCAAGAAGTCGACTGATGCCAAACGTGAAGCGCAGCAGAAACTCAGTGAAGCCCGTAAAGAAGTCAAAGAGACAGACGCTAAAGGTAGCTTTGGGGTACAAGTTGCCCTGGCGAATGACCAAGCCAAAGCCGATGAATTGGCCAAAAAATTCAAGTCAGCAGGCTATCAAGTGAAGACTAGCGCTACCAGTCGTGGCGTCCGAGTCGTCGTCGGTCCTGAACGTGGTAAAGTCGCTGCCTTGGCACTAAAAGACAAAATCAATAGTGATCCCAAGGTAAATACGACGAGCGCTTGGGTACTTTACTGGCGTTAAAATACTAGCGTCCATCTTGCTGTAACTGATCATTATTGCTCAATAATCAACACTCTCTTAATTAGGTTCTTTTTCGTTCTAGCTAATTTTATTCAAACACGACATCTATTGTCGTGTTTTTTGTTTTAGTGTTTGCCCATTGAGGTAGGCTTAGCTACCATGCATACCGTTTATTATTTCTTTCTGTATAACCTGTCAACCTATAAGGGTTGCCCTGTTGTGATAGGCAAATACTGACTTCCTAAAGCTCATAATAGTCACGCTATACCGCCTCTCACGCTCCTACTGTATAAGGTAAAACCATGTCATTTGGCGTTATATTTTTAATGTTGGCCGTTGGATTCTTAGGGCTGATTACGTTACCAAAGCTGTTAGCAAGACGTGAAAGCGCCGAGCCTGATCCAAAGCCAGTACGCGGCGATGAGCTGGCTATTTGGCCATTTGCCCCAATGCCCATTATGACCGATACCGAGGTAATATTTTTTAATAAGTTAAAAAATGCGCTACCAGAATATCATATCTTTGTGCAAGTTCAGCTGTCACGCATCATTGAAGCCAATAGTGATGAGACCTCTGAGCGTAGCTTTTGGTTCAATCGTATTTGCCGTCAAAGTGTGGATTATGTGATCGTTGATGTTGATGCCCAGACCACATTGCTGGCAATCGAGCTGGATGATTGGACGCATAGTAGTAAGGCACGGCAAAAGGCGGACGATAAAAAGGACAAAGCTTTAGCCAGTGCTGGCATTGCTATCGTGCGCTTTCACGCTGAGCGCATGCCAAGCGCAGATATGCTCAGGTACGAGCTGATGCAAGTGATTGAAAATTATTGATAAAGTATCTTTGGCGGACAGTCAAGATTAGTCGCAACAACGGCATTTAATTTTTTGTGTAACATTGCTGTTATATCCGTTTACTTTATAGATAAGTTGTTTAAATAAGAGTATTATTATTTTATTTTAAAGCAAACTTAAGTTTTCTAAACTAAGAGGCGCTTTTTTAAATTAAGGCATTATTTGCTTAATTAGATAAAGATTTTGGTGCTTCTCGTTTTTAAAATCACTCTATAAAGGACTGTGTTATGAAATTTTTTAAATTGAGCGCATTAGCGTTAGCCAGCACGTTAGCGTTAGCAGGCTGTGGTGATGACAACAATAATTCTTCTTCTTCTGGTAATGGTACTAATACGCCAGATGTGCCAGTTAAGCCGCCTGTCGATAATAGTTTGTCTGAGATCGAGCAAGCGAAAGAGATGATTCGTACCGCCAAGCTATTTGTCAGTGACAATAAAGCGGTTACAGATGCTTACGAAGATGTAAGTGATATCCTTACAGAAAAGCAAGATACACGTCTGGGTTATACCTTCGATATCCCAAGTGATCTAAAATACTATATGGAAGAGAATGATATATCACAGCTCACGGCAGCTGATATCTTAGCATTAGCCAATGATGCAAAATTTGAGGTCGCATTAGGCAATATCACTTTAACGCCCGAAAATGGTTTTGTCGCAATGCTAAGTACTGACGGTAAGTTTACCTTGAATGGTACAACCAAAGTAGATGTTGAAGAATACGATTATGTGTATAACCCACAAACAGGTTTGTACGGACCTGTTGTCGTCAATCAAGACAGTTTTAAGGTAGCATTTGATGGCTTTGAAGATGCGTTAAGCTCAAACACCAGTACAGATAACTTTAACGGCAGCTTGGGTTTCAAGAGTATTAACATTGGCACTGGCACTGATATCGTTGCCCTCAGCTCAAATACTAAAGGCGCAACAGTCAGTGGTCAATTCAGTGATAAAGTCATGGTCAATGATGAGTTTGATATCAATGATGCAAATAGAGAAGGCATCACACTAGAAAAGGCGGTCATCAAATTAAGCAGCCTGAAGTTGACGGCTAATGATAGCGTGATTGAAGCAAAAGATTTTGAATTTGCCGCACTGGATGTCAGCAGAAAGCTAGCAGATAACAGTCTGGTGGTTAGAACAATCCCTTATAAGTTTGCTATAACGGGCAAGATGACCAAGCAAAAACCGATGACTGATGTAGAGATTACACTGAACGCGACTGCCAATGACGCTGATATAAAGAAATTTATCATAATCGATGAAGTCGGTGATATCGAAGAAGCCGCCAATAAATACGTAGGTATGGAAATAGTATTGGCGATTAAGGGCAAGGTAACGAAAGAGAGCACAACGACGATTCCACTTGATTTCCAAGCCAATCTTAAACGTACTGCTCGTAATGTTATTGAGCTACAAGGTCTGACTGCTAGCGTAGAGGGTAAGAAGCTATTTGTAACAGGTAAGTCAAGCTTAGATAATAACTATGATGTGGTTAGCACCCAGTTTACCGTTGAGCAAAATAAAGCATCGATCAAGTTAAATGTCGATGCCAATGGTGATTTTATCAAAGATAAAATGGGTAAGCTTGGCGATATCATGGTTAACGGTAAAGACTACGGTGATTTGATGGATAATGATGGCAAAGTTACTGCCAAATTTACTGATGACAGTTTAATTATTCTATAATCAAATCATGTGTCACATCGACTCTCAACCGTTGTTAGTAGCGATTGAGGTATAGCAACAAAAAAAGAGACAGATTACTGTCTCTTTTTTATGCTCTCTAATAAACGTGAGAAATTTATGCCATATAACGTTTCAATTCTCTATGGTTTTTTACCTAAAAGCTTAGCATCGCATTTATACAGCCGTACCAAGTTAATCACTACGCCAGCGATTGCCGCTATGATGATATCCAGCGCTGCGGTTGCTGATAGTGCAGATATACCAGCTGCTGATACGAATTTTTACTTCTACCCCCAAGCGACAGGGTTGCTAGACAGTCAGACCAAACAATCAGACGCACAGATAGAGTGGAGTGTGATGGCAACGGCTCATAGCCCAACACAGCCTATCTCAGCATTTTTAGACGATTGGAGTGCCCCTTTGGACTCGGGTGATCATGCTTATGCCCAAGGTCGGACGTCGCTTGAGATTCGTCCTGCGGGCAGTGCGATTAGCTACGGTCTAGGTTGGCGTTATGATTATTTAATGACGTTTAGCAAAGAGACTGCCGAAGTTTATTGGCAGTATGAAAATAAACAGCCCTCAAGTACCAGTCAAGATTATCCGTTATTTTTGGAAGCCAAGCACAATGAAAGATTCGGTGCTAATATTGGTCTGACGCAGCAGCTCATGCCTAACTGGCAATTGACGACTCGTGCCAATCTCTGGCAAGGACTGCATGCATTAGAAGGTAAGATAGTTGGCGATTTAAGCACCAGAGTGTTGCCAAATAATGAGGTAACAGACATACGAGACAGTTTGGATAAAACCAACGCTTACATCGATTATTACTATGATGAACCGGCTTTAGGGGAGGAAAACCTAGACTGGAACCCCGCGAAACCTTCGGGATATGGTTATTCGCTCGATTTGCAGCTCACAGGTCAGTTGTCTGATAGTACGCAGTTGTCTCTGAGTGGCTACGATATCCTTGGACGTATGCACTGGAAAGACATGCCAAGCACTCGTTATGCATTGGATTATGACGTCAACGGCAGACCTCTCTATACGATTGAAGGGCAGCTTAGCACTGATGATGTCACACAGACATTGCCATGGCGAGTGGAAGGTAGCCTTCAGCATCAGCTAGACAGTCAATGGCAGCTCGGTCTACATGGTCAAGTGAATGACATTCAAGACTTATATCAATTATCCGCAGGCTACCAAACGTCCAACGATGCTTTCCCCATTACGGTGACGGGCTTGATAGAGCCGCAAACGCAAGCATTGGGTCTTGCTGTAGACAGTCGTTATGCTGGCATCAAATTGCTGACCGACAGTCTCGATTCAGAAAAAGCCAAACGCAGTGAGATTAGCTTGTATGGACGCTATGCTTGGTAGCTTCATTGCATTGCATTAATAAAGCAGATGGCTAAAGCGTCAATGTGCATATAATGCGGTGGACGTTACTAAAATTTATCATGCGTTTTGCCGCGCTGTTCAGGATAAATGACGATCGGACTATGACCTTCGAAGTATAGTCCTGTCGTAGGCATAGGCATTGCGTCGTTTGACCAAGCTACCTGCGGCTGTCGTCCATCATAGCAGTCGCGCCTAGTAAACCATTCGATATAATGGGCAGCTCGTAATGCCCTTATATCAAGCGTCGCAAGATTAGTCATATCGGTGTTATCGCACCATTTATGTATAGGAAAGCTTGGCGCTAACCAAGGCGGATAAGTAAAATTACAGGTATTGATTGGCAAAAAGAAGCGTCCTTTAATTATCCCATAACGCTTATCAATTTTAACTTGTCCATGCTTTTCGGTATCTACCCATACGGTACGAAACTGCTTGGTTTGCATATGGGTCATTTTACGCTGTAGATTGTCCTTGGAATTAATCCCAACCCAGTTCTCAGGAGCAAACGGCGCTGATCCCATAAAAAACTTAATGGCCAATTCCCAGTGTTCGGTGAGCTTGTCTTGATGATTGTATAAAATCAAATCTAGCTCACCAGTCGTCTGCTTACCGTTATACAACTGGACGTTACTGGCTAGGGTCTCATACGGATGTAGCTTGCGCGCAAAGCCATCCTCTAGCCAAAATGACAGTAATCCTTCAAAGTGAAAACCCAAGCGATTAGGGCTAGGCCGCTTGAGTAAATAGCGAGTCAGCACCTGATAAGCATTGGTGCTATCAAGTTCTTTTAAACGTGGTTCATACGCCTCAAATTGCGATTGCCAAAAGTTGGCGCTATGTACCTCAACCTCATGCGTATTTTGATGCGACGCGAAGTCCAGCCATTTGGTCAAGACGTTAGGGCAGGCAAGCACATACGCCAAATCACGAACATAAGGTCGTTTGTATGCTTCCCAAGGTGAGTTATATAGCGTGGATAAGGGTTGAGCAATAGGCTCGGACATAGGCTAGACCATCATAATGTTGTAGCATTTACCCTAACTGCTCGCTCTATAAAAGTCTATAGATGACAGGTATCAGCTAGGGTAGTGCTTGATTGTCCGATTACTAAATCATGATATTAATAATATAAAAATTAAGCTGAATATTTGGTGTATTTGATAATAAAGGTATCAGAATAACGATTAAAAACCTTAATACACCAAACGACCATTTTGGTAGTTTGTTGAATATTTTTTGGACTGATGATTTTGTGATGGTTGGAACTTCAGATTTCTCTTAGTGTTCATCTTGCTAGACCAAGTGACTTGGTTGATACGATTTAAATCGTAATTATCCATTATAGTAAACCCAAAAAAGAGCCAACCATTGAAAACAATGATTGGCTTTTCTCTATTACTACTATGTTTGGTCGGAACGGCAGGAAGTAAAGTAAAGGCTGTATGCACTGTAATACATAGGTTTGGTTATTTAATATATTAACGATACCAACAATAATACCAACAATCGTTTTTAATAATGACCTTTTTTGGCTGTTTACTGCTTCACTTACTATTATTTTGTAATTATTTTCACTGTTTGCCGTTTCAACATTTCTCAACACGGTAGGGCGGTGTAATTGTTCACAGCTTCACCAGTAGTGACCGCTGCCTAAGTGATTTTTGTGCGTCCGCAATTCGCACTTACTCCTTCTTAATGGCTATTATTTCCTCCATTCTTTCAGCTCAATCCTCTTTTCTGATTTTGCCCTATCTGCTTTTTCTTCTGCATTGGATTTTGCCCAAGCTGCACGTGCTTTTGCGTACGCTTCTGCTCTAGCTGCTTTTTCTTTTGTCATATCTTTTGTTATATCTTTTATCATATCTTCTACAGTTGCTTCTGCTTCTGCTTTAATTGCTTCTGCACTAGGTTTTGCGCTGGCTTCTTGTGCAATAGCATATCTATTATTGGCATTTGCTACTCCAAAAGTAAAAGCCGTTAAAATTATTACACCTGATAGGAATGTTAATAATTGGTTTAATACTCTCATAATACCTATTACCTTAAAGTTGGTTCAAACACGATCACTATATAATCTATCTAAATCATTAGGCAAGTTTAAAAGTTAAGCATTTTACGATGTGCCCCTAATAATCTATCCATCAGGTTCATATATTCACAAATTATCTTATTGTACGTGGTTCGGTGCATTCTTTTGGGTCGTTCACGCATGCCATGAGCAATCCCTGCTTACCATCACTGCCTATTGCTCTGTCAGGTAATATGTATTGTTTCTCATGCCAGCCTAGTTTATCCACGCATAACGCCCGTATAACGCACCCATAATTGCAGCCCGTTACCGTCACTGTGCTTATCAGGTCGTTTTGTGTCAATAGCAGTGGGGCTAGGCTGTAGCTTATTAATACCTGTGTGGGTTAGGGGCATGGGGTCATCCTTTGTTGGTATTGTCGCTGTTGGTACTGCTCGATACCAACAATAATACCAACATTCTATATGGAACGCCATACACCTATAAGACAGTGAAAACCTGAAAAACGCCCAAAATAAAGGGCAGACGGTCAATGACGGTCTGCCCTAAATCTATGTTTGGTCGGAACGGCAGGATTTGAACCTGCGACCACTACACCCCCAGTGTAGTGCGCTACCAGACTGCGCTACGCCCCGAATGACTGACTATTTTACGCAAAATTAGGCATATTGCAAGGGCTATTTATTTTAGCCAAAATCTATGACCCCAATTTACGTATTACAGTCAGCATAACCTATCGGCAAAACCAATTAGCAATTACCCTTAACCCAGTAGCTCTTTTAAGATTTGGTTTACTTGCTGTGGGTTGGCACTACCGCGACTGGCTTTCATGACTTGTCCGACCAGACCGTTAAAGGCCTTTTCTTTACCGCCACGATACTCATCCACCATGGCTTTATTTTTCGCAATGACCTCTTCAACGATGGCTTTAATAGCGCCTGTATCGGTTTCTTGCTTAAGCCCTTTTTCTTCGATGATTTTGTCAGCTGCATCATCAGTATCGCCGGCTTCACGCTCATAGAGCGCGCTAAAGACTTTCTTAGCCAATTTGCCAGATAGTGTATCGTCTTTGATACGCGCTAGCATACCTGCCAATTGCTTGGCGCTGATAGGAGAGTCGATGATGTCTTTGTCGTCGTCTTTATTTAGCGCACCGAGTAGGTCGCCCATGACCCAGTTACCAGCCATTTTGGCATCTTTCTCACCAATCTCAGCGACGACATCTTCGAAGTAATCGGCAAGCTGACGACTACCCGTCAAAATACGGGCATCATATTCTGATAGACCAAGCGCTTCCTCAAAGCGTGCACGACGGGCAACTGGTAGCTCCGGCATTGCCGCACGAATGCTATCGACAGTATGTTGCTCGATACGCACTGGTAGCAGGTCAGGATCAGGGAAGTAGCGATAGTCGTTGGCATCTTCTTTGGTACGCATGGTACGGGTTTCGTCGCGCTCTGGGTCATAGAGCATCGTTGCTTGCACAACTTTACCACCGTCCTCAATGATGTCGATTTGACGCTCGATTTCACGATTGATGGCGCGTTCGATAAAGCGGAACGAGTTTAAGTTTTTGAGCTCAGTACGCGTGCCCAATTCTGCACCCGGCTTACGAATAGAGACGTTACAGTCACAGCGGAATGAACCTTCTGCCATGACCGCGTCTGAGATACCAAGCCACGTGACCAGCTGGTGAATGGCTTTAATATAGGCCAGTGCTTCATGAGCCGAGCGCATATCAGGCTCAGAGACGATTTCGATTAATGGTGTACCAGCACGGTTCAAATCCACGCCCGTCATGCCATCGACGGCATCGTGTACTGACTTACCAGCGTCTTCTTCTAAATGCGCACGGGTGATGCCCATACGTTTTGGATATTCGTTCTTTTCACCTTCATTGACCACGACATCGATATAGCCTTCGCCAACGATAGGATTGGCCATTTGGGTGATTTGATAGCCTTTCGGTAAGTCAGGATAAAAGTAGTTTTTGCGGTCAAAGGTATTAAATAAACCCAGCTCAGCGTTGACGCCGATACCGAATTTTAGCGCACGATCGACCACGCCAGCATTTAGAACTGGTAGGACACCGGGCAAGCCTAAATCTACGATACTGGCTTGGCTGTTTGGCTCATGACCAAAGTCAGTCGGTGCGCTAGAAAATATCTTACTTTCCGTATTGAGCTGGCAGTGGATTTCAATACCGATGACCACTTCATAACCATCGACGAACAGCTCTTTACGAACCTCATGTTCGCGGGCGGCATTATTATCAGTAGTAGTTGCTGTGTTCATTATACCGTCTCCTTCGCGATGGTAGAGTGTTGCAAATGATGGTCGGTGTGCTGCTGGAATAGATGCGCAGTGGCCAACAGCTTGCTTTCTTGCCAATATTGACCTATTAATTGTAAGCCAACAGGCAAGCCTTCAGACGTCAGACCAACAGGCTGACTGAGCGCTGGTAGACCGGCTAAGTTAACACCGATGGTATAGACATCGCCCAAATACATCGTTGCAGGGTCAAGATCTTCAGCGAGCTTATAAGCAGCGGTTGGTGCCGTTGGGCTGGCGATGACATCACAGTTGGCAAAGGCGTCTTCGAAGTCTTTGACGATTAAGCGACGTATTTTTTGTGCTTTAGTATAATAAGCATCAAAATAACCAGCAGATAGCGCGTAAGTACCGGTCAAGATACGGCGCTGTACTTCAGGGCCAAAGCCTTCAGAGCGTGAGCGCGTATACAGATCGATGAGATCGGTTGGGTTTTCACAGCGATAGCCAAAACGTACACCATCGAAGCGTGACAGGTTTGAAGAGGCTTCAGCAGGGGCGAGCATATAATAAGTCGCCAGCGTGATATCAGGGTCAGTGATATTCACTTCCACAATCGTTGCGCCCAACTCTTCATATTTCTTTAGCGCAGCACGTACGGTGGTTTCTACTTCAGCGTCAAGCCCTTTGCTAAAGTATTCTTTAGCGACACCAATGCGTAGACCAGCAAATGGCTTATCACCAGCAGCAGCTTCTGCGTCATTAAGGTCTTGCACGTAGTTCGGCATATCATGCTTGATAGAAGTTGCATCGCGTGGATCGTGACCAATCATTGGTTGTAATAGATAGGCACAATCTTTAGCGCTACGACCCATGCTACCAGCTTGGTCAAGGCTTGAAGCATAGGCAATCATACCGAAGCGTGACACTCGGCCATAAGTAGGTTTGATACCCGTTAAGCCGCAGAATGAAGCAGGCTGACGAATAGAGCCACCCGTATCACTACCGGTTGCGACAGGGACGAAGCCAGCGGCAACAGCGGCAGCACTACCACCCGATGAGCCACCAGGGACATGGTTAAGGTTCCAAGGGTTGTGCACCGCGCCATAATATGAGCTCTCATTATCCGAGCCCATCGCAAACTCATCCATATTGAGCTTGCCCAAGCTAATCATCCCCGCTTTATCGATGTTTGACACGATAGTGGCGTCATAAGGTGAGACAAAGTTATGTAGCATCTTTGAACCACAAGTGGTCAGCACCCCTTGGGTACAAAAGATATCTTTGTGCGCCATCGGTACACCAAGCAGAGGACGCTTGTCGCCTTGAGCACGCATCTCGTCAGCTGCTTGCGCCTGTGCGCGGGCAGTTTCAGAAGTATTAGTGATAAAGCTGTTGATCTTGCTATCTAAGGCGTTGATGCGCTTGATATAGTGTTCGGTTAATTCCGCGCTGCTAAATTGTTTGTCTTGCAAGCCCGTAATAAGCTGCTGGGTACTCAATAGATGAAGTTCAGACATAAGGTGTCGTCCGTCAAAATGTTAATAGCATTAAATAGAATAAAATAAAGGCAGAAGTAAATAGAATAAATTATTCAATCACTTGTGGTACCAGATACAAGCCGTCTTCAACAGCGGGGGCGACCGATTGGTTGCGCGCGCGGTTGATATCGTGTTTGGCGATATCGGCACGTAAGTCTTGGCAAACTTCATGAATATTTGATAGTGGTTTGACATCAGTCGTATCAACGTTGCTAAGAGTATGCATCAGCTTTAAGACTTTACTGATTTCATCGGCATAGCTATTGGCTGTCGTCTCATCGACACCTAAGCGCGCAAGGCTGGCAACTTCTAGGATTTCTTCACGGCTGACGTTGCTGTCAGACGTTGCTGGTTGCTGTGACATAGTTTCTCCAGTGCAGGACAGTTTTTGTTATAGTCAGAGCACTTTTAAACCGCTAGGGTGTTACCCGCCCTAGATGTACTCAATGTACTATCTGCGGTCGGTCGCCTTGTAGCGATTCTAAAATTCCTTGACTATAGAGTAAATAGGTTCAAAAGTAGCGGTTAAAACGAGCGATTAATAAAGCCGCTAGTAATACCAATTATTAAAATAAAATAGCTATGAAAAGTAACGGTTATAACTAGCTACTAACATTGGTTACTGAAATTGGTTACTAAAACAAGAGTGTGATTATGAGCTTATTATAAAGCATCTGACCCAAGTTTACAGAGCTTGACGCTTGATTGCTGCACAATCTCAACCAAGTCGCGGGCATTTGTACAGACAGCATGATGATAGCCCAGACAATCATGGTAAAATTGACCGTATAGTTATGCAATCATTGGCAATCGCTCACCCGTTACAGTCAGAAATACGTTACAGTAGGCACTCGCTGCTGAGCAAAATTACTATATGCCTGTCGAGCCTTGTTATTGAATTAAATGGTGTTTCATTAAATGCACAGCTATGTGCCGCTATTTCAAACTTTGTAACAACTTTTAGCGTTTAAGACTAAAATCCTGACTTACTGATGCAAATATCTGTGTTTTTTTTGAGCTAAATCGGTATAATTTAGCTCAGTTTTGTCATTGCATCATTATTGCTTAGGTTTGACTTGTCGCGATACCTCACTTTCGCCGTAAGTAATGTCTAACGACGACCTGCTCAACACTGACGAGTAACCCCTCAGTCAATCTCATTCGCCTTATTTGTAAAGCGCTGGATATATTAGTCATGAACCTGTTTGGATTTTTATCAAATAATATCGCAATCGACCTTGGTACTGCGAACACTCTTATTTTCATTCCTGGTAAAGGCGTGGTGCTCGATGAGCCTACGGTGGTCGCGCTACGAAGCAATCGTACCCATAACCCTACCGTCGCTGCAGTTGGCCTCGATGCCAAGCAGATGCTGGGTCGTACCCCTGCCAATATCACGGCGATTCGCCCGCTAAAAGACGGCGTGATTGCTGACTTTGAAGTGACCCAAAAAATGCTTAAGCACTTTATCGGCAAGGTAAAGGCGAAGCGTTTTATGGCACAGCCTAACGTCGTGGTTTGTGTGCCTTGCAAATCAACCCTCGTTGAGCGCAAAGCCATCCGTGAAGCGGTATCATCAGCGGGCGCGAGCAAAGTGCTCTTGCTAGAAGAGCCGATGGCAGCTGCGATTGGTGCCGGCATGCCAGTGCACGAAGCGAGTGGCTCAATGGTGGTTGATATCGGTGGTGGTACGACTGAGATCGCCGTTATTGCGCTATCAGGCTGCGTTTATGCTGAGTCGATTCGTATCGGTGGCGACATATTTGATGAAGCCATTATCACTCACGTACGCCGTACGCATGGTTGTGTGATTGGTGAAACGACGGCTGAACGTATCAAGCAAGAAGTAGGCTCAGCGCTGAACGAAGACAGCCAGCTAGAAGTTGAAGTACGCGGACGTAGCATGGCAGAAGGCGTACCCAAAACCTTTACTGTCAATTCAGAAGAAGTGCAAAAAGCCCTGAGCGATCCACTAAGCGGTATCGTTAGCGCGGTAAAAGCAGCACTTGAGCAAACACCACCTGAGCTATCATCAGATATTGCTGAGCGTGGTATTGTTTTGACTGGTGGCGGTGCGCTATTGCGTGATTTAGACAAACTTATTTCAAGAGAAACTGGTTTGCCAGTGACGGTCGCTGAAGACCCATTGACTTGTGTCAGTCGTGGTGGTGGTATCGCTCTCGACTTTATCAATAATAAAAGCTTAAACATGATTTTTGTTTAAACAGTTTTTATTGTTGATGTTCGTTGTTGATTGTGTCGATATTACTTTTCACTGACTATATTGATGTTCCAATGACCATTAAAACTAGCAGTGAACAGTCGCTGCAACGATAAAAGTAAAAAACGATAAATTAAAGGTAGCCAGTTGTGCTGCCTTTAATCGCATTAATGAATGCCAGCTACAAGCATTGTCCGTAAATGCTGATAACAATGTGATTGTTATCACTAGCGCTGGCTACTGCTCACATTAGAAACCCTTAATTAGATGACTTATGACGCCAAGTATTTTTGCACGCCAGCCACTTGCACTTCGTAAGGCTGCTATTGTATTGATAGTAGCGTTAATACTGATGTGGTTCGATAGCAAAAATCCAGAATGGTTCAATCCAGTGCGCAACACCAGCCACGCCGCTATGCAGCCTATCTATGAGTTGTCCTTATTGCCCAGCTATGCCAAACATTGGGCAAGTGGCAGCTTACAATCAAAAGAAGCGCTACGCCGCGAAAACATGCAGTTAAAGTCACAATTGATCCACGCGCAAGCCAAGCTTCAGCAGCAAGACTATATCTTGGCACAAAATGCGCGCTTACAGGGTATCTTGTCGACCACCAAGCCTGAACAGTTTGAGCTAAATTTGGCACAGGTTATCGGTACCGACACCAACTTACTCCGCCAAATCGTCGTGCTTAATAAAGGTGCGCAAGATGGCGTGCAAGTCGGACAGACAGTCATCGACGAAGACGGTATATTGGGACAGATTATCAATGTCTATCCCAATACCAGTCGCTTACTGCTCATTACTGATGAGCAGCAATCGGTAGCGGTCACGGTCAAGCGTACGGGTCAGCGGGCGATTGTGACCGGTCAAGGCATACCCACCTCGTTAAGTCTTAATTATGTATTCAAAACCTCAGACGTGCGCGTGGGTGACGAGCTGGTTTCTTCAGGTCTAGGCGGGCGTATTCCAGCAGGCTATCGAGTTGGTCGTATCGCTCATATCAAAGATACCCAAGCTGATAATTTTAGAAGTATTGAAGTCACGCCAGCAGCCAACTTTATCGATAATGCGTACGTATTAGTGCTACAAGACAAACTAATAGGCAAAAACAACCTCGGTACTAATGGCAATGGCAGCTGACACTCACATCATACCTAGTGAGCCATTTATGCACTTAGCCACTTGGCCTTGCTGTACCAATAGCATCATGTATACCCATACCTTTTTAGCCCTATTCTCTGCTAAATAGCCGCCGCCAAACATTCCTAAAGGTAAGTATCCATGGCGTATTCTGACTCTAAGCACCCAATTGGGCTCTTGCTCTTTGCCATTGTTGCAAGCTTCATCGTTGCCTCATCGCTCAATGTCTATCCATTAAGTCCTAGTATGGCTACCTTGCGTCCCATGGTAATGATCATGGTGCTGATTTTTTGGTTGCTGTTTCAACCGCGTTACGTTGGTATCTTTACCGCGTTTACTATTGGTTTAGTCGCAGATCTCTTGATGGACACCCATTTAGGTCAGCAAGCCTTTGCGGCGGTCATGGTGGCACTGGTCATCAAAATCAGTAGTATCTATGTCAGACAATTAAATACTGTCAATGCATGGCTTATCGCCTCATTAAGCTTGCTACTGTTTCAGCTGAGCTTGTGGATGCTACAGATGTTTATTCAAGATATCTTTGTGGCGCAGTCCGCCTTGTCTTTATTGATGAGCATAGTCAGCTGGCCGCTAGTGCTATTAGCGTTACGCAAATTTGTGCGTTAACCAATTAAGCCTCCATTCGATAATTAGTGTGGAGTGCCTTTCCGTTATGTCTTTATCAGCAAGATGATACAGTCAGTTGAATATAAAAAAGATACAGCATGACTGATATAGATTTTTTGCCGCCTCTGTCTGCGTAGATACAGCAAGCAAGAAAAATTTGTACCAGTCACGCATCATAAGGTTGTGTATCTATTTTATTTAGTATCGACTATAGCAATCATAAAATAAGAGAATAGCGATGGATATTATTTTAGCATCTGGTTCGCCGCGTCGTCGTGAGCTGCTAGCCAAAGCGCAGCTAGATTTTACGATTATGAGCGTCGATATCGATGAAACGCCACAAAGTAATGAGTCGCCTACAGAGTATATCGAGCGCATGGTCGCTACCAAAGCTGCCGCCGCAGTACAACAGCTAAACGACACACTTAAAACGAGCAAGGCCAATCTCGCTGAGCAGCTTATCATTTTGACCTCAGACACCATTGGTGTACTGCCAGATGGTCAGACGGTACTGGTAAAACCAACTGACCGTGAGCACGCCTATCGCATGTGGCAGCAAATGTCAGATAATACCCATGAAGTATGGACAGCGGTACAAGCTACTCACGTATCTCGTGTGCCTTTAGCTTCCAAGGGTGCCAATACAGCAGACCATGAGACAGTATTCCAAATCATCAAACAACAGCAAATCACCGAGCGCACAGCAGTCACCTTTATCCCGCTGACGATGGAGATGATGAGCCGTTATTGGGAAAGTGGCGAACCTGCTGATAAAGCAGGTGGCTATGGTATTCAAGGGTTGGGCGCGGCTTGGGTGAGCCGTATTAACGGCAGCTATACCAATGTCGTGGGCTTGCCACTGCCGCAAACGCTGGCATTGATTAAAAATATCACCGAGAGTGGCATTCATTAGATAGTCAGAAGGGCAGGGACAATTTTATTAATACGCTACAAGCCCTTAACTGCTTGTCTGCACATAACGACACGCTAGGGTAATGGGCAAGAGCAAGTCGCATTTGTTACACTATGAAGCCAGTAGGCGATGAACGCCCAATAAGAAAGCTGAAAGATAAGAGAAAAAATTATGTCCGAAGAGCTGCTGATTAATATTAGTCCAATGGAGTCACGTGTCGCCGTGTTAGACAACGGTGTCCTAGGCGAAATCTATATTGAGCGCCATCATAAATTGGGTCTGGTCGGCAATATCTATTTGGGTACCGTCGTGCGTGTCCTGCCGGGTATGCAAGCGGCCTTTGTCGATATCGGTCAGTCACGGACAGCGTTTTTACACGTCAATGATATGCAGCGTGAACCGCGTCCAGTCGCCGAAAATAAGAATAAGACAGATGAAGAGCGCAATAAGAACCCTGATACCGGTACAGACAACACTGTGGTAGAAAATGGCATTGATGGCCTAGAAGTCAGCCCACCAGTGGTCAGTGTGCAAAGTGCTGATGTCTCTCCTGTCTCTAAAACCCTTATCCAACACCGCTTGCACGAAAGCCAACGTATCTTGGTACAAGTGACCAAAGACCAGCTGGGTAGTAAGGGCGCACGCTTAACCACCAATGTTTCTCTGCCATCACGCTATCTTGTGTATCTGCCATCGAGCGATCATATCGGTATCTCGCAGCGTATCGATGGCGAAGAAGAGCGCAACCGTCTCAAGACTGAGCTGAATAGTTTGATGCAAACCGTCAACCTAAAAGGTGGGCTGATTGCCCGTACGGCTGCCGAGCGCGTGCCTGTCGATAAGCTGGAAGAAGACATTTATTATTTATTACAGCTTTGGCGGACTATCTGCGCGCGGCGTCAAGAGATCAACCATCATCAAAGCTCAGAGCTTATTTACCAAGAGCTGGCTCTGCCACTACGCTCGATTCGTGACTTGGTACATACCGATACTGAAAAGGTCATTATCGATAATGCACAAATCTATGAGCAGGTCAGGCATTTCGCCAAAGAGTTCGTGCCTTTCGTTTACGATAGGATCGTGCATTATACCGCTGAGCAATCCTTATTTGACGTCCATCGTGTTGAAGACGATTTACGAGATGCCTTAAAACGTCGCGTTGATTTAAAGTCAGGTGGTTATCTGATTATTGATCAGACCGAAGCGATGACCACGATTGATGTTAATACGGGCTCTTTTGTTGGGGGACGTTCATTAGAAGATACCGTGTATAAGACCAACTTAGAAGCCACGCATGCCATCGCTCGGCAGCTGCGTTTGCGCAATCTGGGCGGCATTATTATCTTAGACTTTATTGATATGCTGGAGCAGCAGCATAAAGATGACGTGCTGGAGAGTTTACAGTCACAACTGGCACAAGACTATGCCAAGACTAAGATTACTCAGGTTAGTGAGCTTGGCTTGGTAGAGATGACCCGTAAGCGTACCCGTGAATCATTAGGGCAGCAACTGTGTGAGCCGTGTTCAACCTGTCAAGGGCGTGGCTTTGTCAAAACTGCTGAGACCGTTTGCTTTGAGATATTCCGCGAAATCATGCGCTGCGCGCGCACCTATAATTCACCGAAGAAGTTTACAGTAGTTGCTCATGCCGCAGTCATTGATTTACTACTCACTTCAGAGTCGGACACGGTGGCGGATTTAGAGTATCTGTTAGGTAGAGTTATTACTTTTGATGTAGAAAACCTCTATACACAAGAGCAGTACGATATTGTTTTAGACTGATAATTTGTACATCAGTAGGGGATTTAACACCTATTATTGAGTATGAATGGTGTTGTTTATAAAGCGTAATATCTTTAAATGCCGTGGATATTGCTCTTGCAATGAACGAAATACTATGTATAATATACACCACTGAATTATATATGCGCAGCCAATAATAAAGCTGGCGCTATGACAGCTAGAGCATCGTTTCTAGCACTATTTCATTATGCCTTTGCTGACATCCTATTATGGAAGGGTCGGCGGGGCTTTAAACTATTTTACTTTTGGCATGCTATAAGTTCGGATAAAGAACTCATTCTGGTTAAGAACAGAAGGCCGCTTTAAGTGAATATTTAACCAAACGGCTTTTGGTCATATCTTTGCAAAGCAAGAATGACGAAAGCACATATTAGGAGCTTGCTGGCATGGCTAACCAGAGAATCCGTATCCGTCTTAAGTCTTTTGATCATCGTCTGATTGATCAATCTGCACAAGAGATTGTTGATACTGCAAAGCGCACCGGTGCGCAAGTTTGTGGTCCTGTACCGTTGCCGACTCGCATTGAGCGCTTCAACGTTCTAACCTCACCACACGTTAACAAAGACGCTCGTGATCAGTACGAAATCCGTACTCATAAGCGTATGGTTGATATCGTTCAACCTACTGACAAAACTGTGGATGCGCTAATGAAGTTAGATTTAGCGGCGGGTGTTGACGTTCAAATTGCTTTGGGTTAATGCACACTACACACCCAACCCATTAATATAAGATATAAAGAGGTCTAAAATGGCGATCGGTTTAGTCGGTAAAAAATGCGGCATGACCCGTGTCTTCACTGAAACAGGCGCATCTATCCCTGTAACAGTGGTTGAGGTCAATGCAAACCGCATTACTCAAGTAAAAAATACTGATGTAGATGGCTATCAAGCCATCCAAATCACCACAGGTACCCGTCGTGACAGCCGCGTAACCGCTGCACAAAAAGGTCACTTCGCTAAAGCTGGTGTTGCAGCTGGTCGTGGTGTTTGGGAATTTCGTGCCAATGACAGCGATCTTGAAGGTCGTGAGATTGGCGGTGAGATCCTAGCTGACTTGTTCGAACAAGGTCAGATGGTTGATGTCACAGGACAGAGTAAAGGTAAAGGCTTTCAAGGCGGCGTAAAGCGTCACAACTTTAGCATGCAAGATGCCACTCACGGTAACTCAGTATCACATCGTGCTATCGGTTCAACTGGTCAAAACCAGTCACCAGGTAAAGTCTTCAAAGGCAAAAAAATGCCAGGTCAGATGGGTAACAAACGCGTTACCGTTCAAGGCCTAGAAGTGATATCGGTTGATGTTGAAAATGGGTTAATTGTCATCAAGGGTGCTATCCCTGGTGCCACCGGTGGCGATGTCATCGTACGTCCGTCAGTCAAAGCCTAAGCAAGGGGATTAACGTGGATTTAAAAACAGTTACAGGTGCGGCGGTTGAGCTTTCTGATACGGCTTTTGGTCGTGAATTCAACGAAGCATTAGTGCATCAAGTCGTCACCGCATATCTTGCTGGTGCTCGCCAGGGTACACGTGCACAAAAAACCCGTGCCGAAGTTTCTGGCGGTGGCATCAAGCCATGGCGCCAAAAAGGTACTGGTCGCGCTCGTGCAGGCTCTATTCGTAGCCCTATCTGGCGTGGGGGCGGTCGTGCATTTGCGGCCAAACCACAAGATTGGTCACAGAAAGTTAACCGTAAGATGTATCGCGGTGCTATGCAGTGTATCCTAGCCGAATTGATTCGCCAAGAGCGTCTGATTTTGGTTGAAGAGTTGAGCGTTTCTGGGCCTAAGACCAAAGAGCTTATCGCCAAGTTAAATGATTTGGGCGCACCTCGTGCACTAATCGTTACCAAAGACGTTGACGAAAACTTATACTTAGCCGCTCGCAACATTCCACACGTCAATGTACTTGGTACAAACGAAGTGGACCCAGTGAGTTTGATCGCTTTTGATAAAGTGATCATGTCAGTTGAAGCTGCGAAACAATTTGAGGAAGCACTAGCATGAATAACGCAAGACTTTATCAGATCCTAAGAGGACCTGTATTCTCAGAGAAATCTCAAATGCTTGGCGACTCATTTGGTGTGCAAGTATTTAAAATTGACTCTAACGCTACTAAGCTTGAAGTTAAAAAAGCAGTTGAGATGATGTTTGAAGGTGTTGAAGTTTTAAAAGTAAACACTTTGAACGTTAAAGGTAAGACAAAGCGTTTTGGTAAAAGCATCGGCCGTCGTAATGACTACAAAAAAGCCTATGTTACCTTAAAAGCTGGTCAAGATGTACAAATGGCTGATGCTGGTGAAGAGGTCGCGAATACGACTGCTTCTACTAGTGAAACAGCGAATAACGAATAAGGATTACACTCATGCCTATCGTAAGAGCAAAGCCAACATCACCAGGCCGTCGTTTTGTTGAAAAAGTGGTGCATCCACACCTTTATAAAGGTCGTCCTTATGCAGCGCTTCTCGAATCAAAAAGTAAGTCAGGTGGTCGTAACAATAATGGTCGCATAACGACTCGTCACATCGGTGGTGGTCATAAGCAACATTATCGTATTATCGATTTTAAACGCACCAAAGACAATATCCCAGCTACTGTAGAGCGTATTGAATACGATCCTAACCGTACTGCACATATTGCCTTACTTAAGTATGCTGATGGTGAGCGTCGCTATATCATTGCTGCTAAAAAACAAGCAGTTGGTGATACCGTGATGTCAGGTGAAACTTCACCTATCCGTCCAGGTAACTGTTTACCGTTGAAAAACATCCCATTGGGTACTGTGATTCACAATATCGAGCTTAAAATCGGTAAAGGTGCACAGATGGCTCGTTCTGCGGGTGCTAGTGTTCAATTACTAGGTCGTGACGGTATTTATGCTATTCTACGTATGCGTTCTGGCGAAACTCGCCGCGTTCATGTGAATTGCCGTGCTGTTATTGGTGAAGTATCGAACACTGAAAACAACTTGAAATCACTTGGTAAAGCCGGTGCTTCACGTTGGCGCGGTATTCGTCCTTCTGTTCGTGGTGTCGCTATGAACCCGGTTGATCACCCACACGGTGGTGGTGAAGGTCGTAACAAAGGTCGCCATCCAACCAGCCCTTGGGGTCAGAAGTCTAAAGGACTTAAAACGCGTCATAATAAGCGTACTGACAACATGATCATCCGCCGTCGCGCCAAGAAGAAATAAAGGAAGAATTTCATGCCTCGTTCATTGAAAAAAGGTCCATTCATAGACGCGCACTTGTTTGCTAAAGTTGAGAATGCATTAGACACCAACTCACGCAAGCCAATTAAGACTTGGTCGCGCCGCTCGATGATTCTGCCACAAATGGTTGGCCTAACTTTATCTGTTCACAACGGCCGTACTCATGTACCGGTTATCGTGAGCGAACAGATGGTTGGTCATAAACTAGGTGAATTTGCCCCGACTCGTACGTATCGTGGTCATGGCATTGACAGAAAAGCTAAGAAATAAGGTGCTTACCATGGAAGTAACTGCAAAATTACGCGGTGCCGCCATATCGGCACAAAAAGTTAGACTCGTTGCTGATGAAGTTCGTGGCAAATCTATCGAGCGTGCTTTGGATATCCTAACGTATAGTAATAAAAAAGGTGCTGTGTTTGTTAAGAAATGTCTTAACTCAGCCATCGCCAATGCCGAAAACAACAACGGTTTAGACATTGATACGCTTAAAGTATCAACTATATACGTTGATGAAGGCATTACGCTAAAACGTATCCTACCACGTGCTAAAGGTCGCGCTGATCGTATCAGTAAGCGTACCTGTCACATCACTATAAAGGTAGGAGAATAAGTTATGGGTCAAAAAGTACATCCAATCGGAATTCGTCTTGGTGTTGTCAAAAAGCATAACGCAAACTGGTATGCTAACCCTAAACAATACTCAGAATACCTCATCAACGACATTCAAGTTCGTGAGTATCTACGCAAAAAGCTAGACAACGCTATGATCAGCAACATCATGATCGAGCGTCCTACTGGCGCCGCTAAGATTACCATCGCCACTGCGCGTCCTGGTATTGTTATCGGCAAAAAAGGCGAAGATATCGAAAGACTTCAAAAAGAATTGACCAAAATTATGGGCGTACCTGCTCAGGTCAACATTGAAGAAATCACGTCACCTGATCTTGATGCACGTTTGGTAGCAGATGGTATCGGAAGTCAGCTTGAGCGTCGTGTTATGTTCCGCCGTGCGATGAAACGCGCCGTACAGAACAGCATGCGTTCTGGTGCTAAAGGCATTAAAGTTGAGCTGTCTGGCCGTCTTGGTGGTGCTGAGATTGCTCGTAGTGAATGGTATCGTGAAGGCCGTGTGCCATTACATACACTTCGCGCTGATATTGACTATGCGTCAGTACGTGCAGAAACAACTTACGGCACCATCGGTGTAAAAGTTTGGATCTTCCGCGGAGAAATCCTTGACGGTATGAACAGTGTTTATAATCCGGTCAAAGAAGAGCAGACTCGTGCGCCAAAACGCCGTGGTCGTGGAAACGGAAACCGTCGAAACTCAGACAGAGGTTAAACTATGTTACAGCCAAAACGTACCAAGTTTCGTAAAATGCACAAAGGTCGTAACACTGGGCTAGCTCATCGTGGAAGCACCGTTGCATTCGGACAAATTGGTCTAAAATCATTGACGCGCGGTCGTATGACAGCCCGTCAAATTGAAGCGGCACGTCGTACCATTACTCGTAAGATTAAGCGTGGTGGTAAGATTTGGATTCGTGTATTCCCAGACAAACCAATTACTAATAAACCATTAGAAGTACGTATGGGTAAAGGTAAAGGTCCTGTAGAGTATTGGGTATGCGAAATCAAACCTGGTAAAGTGCTATATGAAATTGAAGGGGTACCAGAAGAGCTTGCACGTGAAGCTTTCACGCTTGCTGCAGCAAAACTGCCCTTTAAAACTACCATTGTTAAGCGGACGATAATGTAATGAAGATCAGTGAATTACGTGATAAATCATTAGAAGAACTGACCCAGTTACTTGATGAAAAGCAACTTGATGCTTTCCGTATTCGTATGGCTAAAGCAACTGGTCAGTTGGGTAATACCCATGAAGTCAGAGGCAATCGTCGCACGATTGCTCAGATTCAGACTTTGATTAACGAGAAACAACGAGGCGACTCATGAGCGATAACAATCAAACAGCTAATGCTAGCGTATTGACAGGAAGAGTTGTCAGCGACAAGATGGACAAGTCCATCACAGTTTTGATTGAACGTCTGGTTCGTCATCCTTTGTATGGCAAGCAGCTTCGTCGTTCTACAAAAATCAAAGCTCATGATGAGAATAACGTTTGCCAACAAGGCGACCTTGTCCGCATCAAAGAAACGCGTCCAATCTCAAAAACTAAGTCTTGGACTTTAGTTGATGTGGTTGAAAAAGTAGAAAAAATCTAAGTAAATTGCATTAAAAGCCAGAAGCTGTTAAAATAGCCGCCTTTTTAAGGATGCTGATTGCGCCGAGCGTATATCACTCACATTAAGAGTAGCAGCGGTTATTTATATTAAAATGCCGACTACTCATACTGTGCTAGCGGCAGCAACTGGTTTTTATTGCTCATACGTGTGGAGTAACGCTATGATTCAGGTTGAGTCAATGCTGGAAGTTGCAGACAATAGCGGTGCAAGGCGAGTTCAGTGCATTAAAGTACTGGGTGGCTCTCATCGTCGTTATGCATCAGTTGGCGACATTATTAAAGTAACGGTTAAAGAAGCCATTCCTCGCGGTCGTGTTAAAAAAGGCGACGTGATGAATGCGGTAGTTGTACGTACCAAAAAAGGCGTTCGTCGTCCTGATGGTTCTGTTCTGCGTTTTGATGACAATGCTGCGGTATTGTTGAACCAAAACAAAGCACCGATTGCAACTCGTATTTTTGGACCGGTAACTCGTGAACTACGTGGTGATCAGTTTATGAAAATTGTATCCCTAGCACCAGAAGTATTGTGAGGTAATCCATGTCAAAATTACGTAAAGGCGATACAGTTATCGTGATTGCTGGTAAAGATAAAGGCAAACAAGGTACTGTACAAGCTGTAAAAAATGATCGTATTAAAGTAGAAGGCATTAATATTGTTACTAAACATCAGAAGCCAAATCAGGCGACTGGCGTTGAAGGTGGCATTCTTAAGCAAGAAGCTTTTCTGCATATTTCAAATGTCGCAATATTAAATGCGCAAACCCAAAAAGCTGATCGTATTACTTATCAGTTCGGCGAAGACGGCAATAAACAACGCGTCTATCGTTCGAACGGTGAAGTAGTGGCGACTGCGTAAGACACTAAGGGTGTAATGGTAATGGCAAGATTAAAATCTTTATATAACGATGAACTAAAGCAGCAAATCAAAGAAGACCTTGGTTTAGCGAACGTGATGCAAGTGCCTAAAATCACTAAAATCACACTTAACATGGGTGTAGGCGGCGCGTCTCAAGACAAGAAATTGCTTGAAGGTGCAGTAGCCGACATGACCGCTATTGCTGGTCAAAAACCTGTGGTCACTAAAGCGCGTAAATCAGTTGCTGGCTTTAAGATTCGTGAAGAATGGCCAATTGGCTGTAAAGTAACGCTACGCGGTGAGCAAATGTACGAATTTTTAGATCGTCTCATTGCCATTGCAATTCCTCGTATTCGTGATTTCCGTGGTTTTTCACCTAAAGCCTTTGACGGACGTGGTAACTACTCATTGGGTATCAAAGAACAAATCGTATTCCCAGAAGTAGACTTTGACAAGATTGATCGTATCCGCGGTATGGATGTAACAATCACCACGTCAGCTCAATCTGATGAAGAAGGTCGCGCGTTGCTTAAAGCATTCGGCTTCCCATTTAAATAAGGTAAAGACGTTATGGCAAAGAAGAGCATGATTAACCGCGAATTGAAGCGCGAAAAAATGGTTGCTAAATATGCTGAAAAGCGTATCAAGCTAAAAGAAACTATCAGTGATATGACTGCAAGTGACGAAACTCGTATGGAAGCGATGCTAGAGCTACAAGCTCTTCCACGTAACTCATCACCAGTACGTCTGCGCAATCGTTGTGCTATCACCGGTCGTCCTCACGGTTACTTCCGCAAGTTTGGCTTATCACGCAATATGCTGCGTGAGCGTGTCATGCAAGGCGATGTGCCTGGTGTTCGTAAAGCAAGCTGGTAAGGAGTAACTATATGAGTATGCAAGATACCGTTGGGGATATGCTAACCCGTATTCGTAACGCACAAATGGCTAACAAAGTATCGGTAGCAATGCCGAGCTCTAAACTACGTAAATCAATTGCTGATTTACTGGTTAGCGAAGGTTATGTAGCGAACGCTGTTGTCACTGAACAAGACAACAATAAAGCCACACTAACTATCGAACTAAAATACTTCGAAGGTAAAGCTGTTATCGAAACGATTCAACGTTTCAGCCGTCCTGGTTTACGCCAGCATCGCGGTAAAGACGCTATCCCTACTGTTAAACAAGGTATGGGTGTTGCTATCGTATCAACCAGTCAAGGTATCATGAGCGATCGTGCTGCACGCGCTGCTGGTATCGGTGGTGAAATCGTTGCATTTGTAGCGTAAGCTACACGACGATAAAGTCTATTTGATGCTTGTTAGACTTCTATCAATTGAGTAATTATAAATTATTTCAAATTGATAGGTGTCTAACGCCATCAATTATGCTAAACTAACACGCTTTTTAGCCTGTTAGTTTTTTCGCTAATAGAAGTAAGTTAATTTTTTAAGGAATATTCCTATGTCTCGTGTGGCTAAAGCCCCAGTAGCACTGCCTAACGGCGTAAGTGTTACTTTGAACGATCGGCAGGTCGAAGTTAAAGGCAAGAACGGCAATTTGTCTTTACGCCTGCATGAATTGGTCGAGCTGAAACAGGAAGATGATGCAATCATTTTCTCACCTACAGTCGATTCAAAAGAAGCCATGATGCACACTGGCACCATGCGCGCTTTGCTTAACAACTATGTTACAGGCGTGAATGAAGGCTTTGAAAGACGTCTTCAACTAATTGGTGTTGGTTATCGTGCTCAAGCTACTGGTAATAAAGTAACGCTAAACGTTGGTTACTCACATCCAGTAGAATATACGCTACCTGAAGGTGTGTCGGCTGAAACCCCAACGCAAACTGAAATTGTTTTGAAATCAAACAATAAACAGCAGCTTGGTCAAGCAGCGGCTAATATCCGCGCTTTCCGTCCACCAGAGCCTTATAAAGGTAAAGGTATTCGTTATAGTGACGAGCATGTGATTCGCAAAGAAGCCAAGAAAAAATAAGGTGAGTTGAAATGTTTGATAAAAAAGCAGCTCGTCTACGTCGAGCAAAGAAAACCCGCGCACATATCCGTCATTTAGGCGCACATCGTCTAACGGTTAACCGTACGCCGAAACATATTTATGCCCAGATTATCTCTCCGAACGGTGGTGAAGTGATTGCTCAGGCATCTACCTTAGACAGCAGCTTGCGTTCAGGCGCGACTGGTAATGCTGATGCAGCGACGTCTGTAGGCCAATTAATCGCAGAACGCGCAAAAGCAGCTGGTATTACTAAAGTTGCCTTTGACCGTAGTGGTTTTAAATATCATGGTCGAGTAAAAGCTTTAGCTGAAGCGGCTCGCGAAAACGGATTGGAGTTTTAATCATGGCTAGAAATGATAAAAATGATAAAAATGAACAGACTGACGGTCTAGTAGAACGCTTAGTTACCGTTGATCGCGTTGCAAAAGTAGTTAAAGGTGGTCGTATTTTCTCTTTCACTGCGTTAACCGTAGTGGGCGATGGCAATGGCCGCGTTGGCTTTGGTCGTGGTAAAGCACGTGAAGTGCCAGCTGCTATTCAAAAAGCACTAGAAGCTGCTAAACGCAATATGATTACTGTTGAGCTCAACGATGCAACTTTGTATCATCCGATCAAAGCACGTCATGGTGCTAGTAAAGTCTACATGCAGCCTGCATCTGAAGGTACTGGCGTAATCGCTGGTGGCGCAATGCGTGCTGTGTTAGAAGTTGCTGGTGTCAAAGATGTTTTGACTAAATGTTATGGTTCTACCAATACTGCTAACGTGGTTCGCGCTACGTTTAACGGTTTACGTGATATGTCAACTCCAGAGAAGATGGCAGCGAAACGTGGTAAATCTGTAGACGAAATCTTGGGTTAACTTAGACTAGGTGAGTTACGATGAAAAAAATGAAAGTCACTCAATTGAAATCGGGTGCCCATCGCCTAAAGAGCCACAAAGCATGCTTGAAAGGATTGGGTTTACGCCGTATTAATCATTCTGTTGTAGTAGAAGATACTCCTTCAACTCGTGGTATGGTCAATCGCGTTAACTACTTGGTAAAAGTGGAGGAAGCGTAATGGGTCTTAGATTAAATGAATTATCACCAGGTGTTGGCGCAAAGAAAACTGCCCAACGTCGTGGTCGTGGTATCGGTTCAGGTCTTGGTAAGACTGGTGGTCGTGGTGTAAAAGGTCAGAAATCTCGTTCAGGTTCTAGCATACGCTCAGGATTTGAAGGTGGTCAAATGCCTTTATATCGCCGTCTACCAAAATTTGGTTTTACCAGTAGAATGGCAATGACGACTGCTGAAGTTCGTCTGTCTGAATTGAACAAAATTGAAGGCGATGTTGTCAGCATTGAAACACTTAAAGCTGCCAACCTTATCCGTCATGATATGAAGCGTGCTCGTGTAATGTTATCAGGCGAAGTGACCAAAGCTTATACCTTTAAAGGTATCAAAGTGACTAAAGGCGCTAAGCAAGCAATCGAAGCTGCTGGTGGTAGCATCGAGGAGTAGTAACGTGTCAAAACAATCAATGTCATCGGCTGGTATACCGCTCAATCCATTTGCTTTTATACGTAAGTATGATGAGCTATGGACGCGTTTATTATTCTTAATCGGCGCATTGATTGTTTATCGTTTAGGGTCACACATTCCGGTACCGGGTATTAACCCCGTTAATTTGGCTGATCTGTTTTCGCGCAACGAAAATACCATTCTGAGCATGTTTAACATGTTCTCAGGTGGTGCGCTAGAGCGTATGTCCATCATGGCACTTGGCATCATGCCATATATCTCTGCATCTATTATCGTACAGATGATGTCTGCAGTGTTGCCATCGCTTGAAGCCCTCAAAAAAGAAGGTGAAGCAGGACGACGCAAGCTAAATAAGTATACCCGTCAAGGGACACTTGCTTTAGCCCTAGTACAGTCATTAGGAATGTGTGCTGGCTTAATCAGCCAAAATCTTACCCTATCTTCTGGTTTGACTTTTTATATTCCAGCCGTGACTTCATTGGTCGCAGGCGCTATGTTCTTGATGTGGCTTGGTGAGCAGATTACAGAGCGTGGTGTAGGTAATGGTATTTCAATGCTGATTTTTGCCAGTATTGTGGCTGGTACGCCAGGTATGATTTCGCAATCTATTGAACAGGTCAATCAAGGTCAAATGAACTTGATTGTGCTCTTTATTTTTGTACTGCTAGGTATCGCGGTTACCGCGGGTATCGTCTATATTGAACGTGCCCAGCGTCGTGTACCAGTAAACTATGCACAGAAGCAACAGCAAGGTCGTAAGATCTATGCGCAGCAGCAATCACATTTGCCGTTGAAGCTTAACATGGCAGGGGTTATCCCAGCCATTTTTGCCAGTTCGCTATTGTTATTTCCAGCAAGTTTAGGGCAGTGGGTTGGTCAATCAACTGATCCTACCTTTGTACAAAAAATATTGCAAAATATGGCATTGGTATTGTCCCCAGGGCAACCGCTATATTTAGTACTGTTCGGTGCAATGATTATTTTCTTCTGTTATTTCTACACGGCTTTGGTATTTAGTCCGCGTGAAGTGGCAGAAAACCTTAAACGTAGTGGTGCGTATATCCCAGGTATTCGCCCAGGACAACAAACTCAGCGTTATCTCGATCATGTATTAAACCGACTGACCTTTATTGGCGCGATGTATATTACGGTTATTTGTTTAATGCCAATGGTCGTCCAGTCATCGTTTGGTGTACCGTTTCAACTTGGTGGTACGTCGCTACTGATTATGGTGGTTGTGGTAATGGACTTCATCTCGCAAATTCAAGCGCATTTGATGACCCATCAATATCATGATCAGACGTTAATTCAATCGCCCACTCAACCTTAAATGAGCGGTACGATATCTCAAAGGAGTATGCTATGAAAGTTCAAGCATCAGTTAAAAAGATTTGTGGTAGCTGTAAAGTTGTACGCCGTAAAGGCCGTGTACATATTATTTGTACAGCAGAACCGCGCCACAAGCAACGTCAAGGTTAATATTTGAGTAGGGTAAAGCAACACGCTCAACCTACTAGTTAAATTAATACTTGAAAAACAACGGCGGATGCGATATCATCCGCCACTTGCCGTAGTTTATGCAAAAACTTTTATAATAGCGTCAATGAACGGACTTGTTCACAAGTCAAAACAGCGATAATAATTATAGAAGCTTTAGTATTGACAGCAAAAAATCTGAAAATTAAAGCCTTATTGATAAATAAAGCTTATTTTTCTTTAATGGAGAGAAATCAATGGCTCGTATTGCCGGCGTAAACATTCCGGATAATAAGCATGCTGTTATTTCATTAACTTACATCTTTGGTGTAGGCCGTACCACTGCTCAGAAAATCTTAGAAGCAGTTGGCATTGCCCCTACTACTAAAGTCAGTCAGTTAGATGATACACAGTTAGATGCTATCCGTGCACAAGTTGCAAATTACATGACGGAAGGTGATCTTCGTCGTGAAGTGTCAATGAATATCAAGCGTTTAGTTGATCTCGGTTGTTACCGTGGCATCCGCCATCGTCGTAACCTACCAGTTAGAGGTCAGAACACCAAAAACAACGCTCGTACTCGTAAGGGTCCGACACGCCCTCTCAAAAGATAATTAACTTAGGAAGCTAAAAGATGGCAAAAGACACTCGCAGTCGCAAAAAGGTGGCTCGTCGTTCAGTATCGGAGGGCATAGCCCATATCCATGCGTCTTTTAATAACACCATTGTTACGATTACCGATCGTCAGGGTAATGCATTGGCTTGGGCCACTTCAGGTGGACAAGGCTTCCGTGGTTCACGTAAATCTACACCATTTGCAGCGCAGGTTGCAGCTGAAGTCGCTGGTAAAGCGGCTCAAGAATATGGTGTTAAGAATATCGACGTTTTGGTCAAAGGACCAGGACCGGGTCGTGAGTCTGCGGTAAGAGCACTAGGTGCATTGGGTTATAAAGTCAACAGCATCTCTGATGTAACCCCAATCCCACACAATGGTTGCCGTGCGCCGAAAAAGCGCCGCGTCTAATATTAAAGACGAAGCTTTTTATCCCAAAAGCTTATAGGAGACATAACAATGGCCCGCTATATTGGACCAAAACTAAAATTATCACGTCGTGAAGGTACGGACTTAGGTCTTAAGTCTGGCGTTAAACCATACGACGTTAAAACTAAGAAAGCTGGTCGTCCACCAGGTCAACATGGTGTAAGCCGTAACAAGACCTCAGAATATGCTCTACAGCTGCGTGAAAAGCAGAAAGTTAAGCGTATCTATGGTGTACTTGAGCGTCAGTTCGCTAACTACTATAAAGAAGCTGCTCGTAAGCGTGGCGCTACAGGTGAAAACCTACTAGCAATGCTTGAGAGTCGTCTAGATAACGTGGTATATCGCATGGGCTTTGGCTCAACGCGCGCTGAAGCACGTCAGCTAGTCAGTCATCGTACTGTTATGGTAAAAAAAGCTGGCCGTGATGAGTTTGTTCGTGTGAACATTCCATCAATTCAGCTACAAGATGGTGATGTCATCGCTATCCAAGAGAAGTCTCGCGAACAACTACGTATCAAAAACGCTATTGAACTGGCGACACAACGTGGTATTCCAGAATGGCTAGATGTTGATCACAGCAAACTACAAGGTACTTTTAAACAAGCACCTGATCGTATTGATCTACCTGCTGAAATCAACGAAAGCTTGATCGTTGAGCTATACTCTAAATAACTGACGTATTAATCAATGTTATAATAATAACATTGATTAAATAGCGTTAATTAAACCAGTTAAATAAATCGAGGTGACATCATGATGCTAAATGCAACTGAGTTTCTAACGCCGAATGCCATTAACGTGGACACGGTTAACGAAACGATTGCGAAAGTCACGCTCGAACCGTTAGAACGCGGCTTTGGGCATACCCTAGGTAATGCCTTACGTCGCATCTTGTTATCTTCATTACCTGGTGCTGCAGTCATTGAAGCTGAGATTGATGGTGTTGACCATGAATACTCAACGCTTGAAGGATTGCAAGAAGACGTGCTTGACCTGCTTTTGAACTTAAAAGGCTTGGCCATCACGCTTCATGACCAAAATGAAGTATCTTTGACCTTGGATAAACAAGGTCCAGGCACTATTACTGCCGCAGACATCGCGTTACCGCATAATGTAGATATTATCAATCCAGAATTGGTATTAGGTACATTAAGCGACCGTGGTCATCTTAAGATGCGTTTGCGTGTAGTAATGGGTCGTGGATATGAGCCAGCAAACCAGCGCCGTGAAGATGGTGATACGAAAGCAATTGGCCGCTTGAAACTTGATGCAAGTTTTAGTCCTGTGCTTCGTGTTGCTTATCAGGTTGAGAACGCACGTGTAGAACAACGTACTGATCTTGATCGTCTTATCATTGAGCTTGAAACTAATGGCACTATAGATCCAGAAGAAGCAATTCGTAAAGCAGCCACTATTTTACAACAACAGATTTCTATCTTTGTTGACCTAGAAGCTGAAGAAGCGCCTGAGCCTGTGAAAGAAAAAGAAGAGGTTGATCCGGTGCTATTACGCCCTGTGGACGATCTTGAACTAACGGTTCGCTCAGCCAACTGCTTGAAAGCTGAAAACATTTACTATATCGGTGATTTGGTACAGCGTTCAGAGACTGAACTACTTAAAACCCCAAATCTTGGTAAGAAATCATTAACGGAAATCAAGGACGTGTTAGCGTCTAAAGATTTGGAGCTTGGTATGCGCCTAGATAACTGGCCACCAGCTGATTTACGTGTTGATGATCGCTTTTCTTATCGTAGCCGTTAAACTTTAAGGATTTTTGACTATGCGCCATCGTAAGAGTGGAGTCAAGCTGGGTCGTACCGGCAGTCATCGTAAGGCAATGTTTCAGAACATGACCAACTCATTATTTGAGCATGAACTGATCAAAACAACTTTACCAAAAGCAAAAGAGTTACGTCGCGTTGCCGAGCCATTAATCACTATGGCTAAAGAAGACAGCGTTGCTAATCGTCGTTTAGCGTTTAGCCGTATGCGTAGCAAAGCTATGGTAGGCAAATTATTTGGCACGTTAGGTCCTCGTTACCAAGCGCGTCCAGGTGGTTATTTGCGTATCGTAAAATGCGGTCACCGTGATGGTGATAATGCGCCAATGGCTTATGTAGAATTGGTTGATCGCGACTAATTTTATACGCTACTCGTAAGATAAAAAAAGCTCCAATTAATTGGAGCTTTTTTTTATGTCTTAAATTTGGTTAATCACATTATTCATTTATTAGAGCAGTAATGAATCGACGTTGGCAGCGCCTTGTCTGATAACTTCAGGTTTGCCGCTAGTCATATCAACGATAGTGGTAAGTTTGGTCGTTTTGATACCAGCATTAATGAGACCATCTATTTGGTTGCCTAACAAATCTTCTATCTCGAATGGATCATCAAGTATGTCATCACGATTCGGTAATATTAATGAGCTGGTTAAAATAGGCTCATCCATGGCTTCTAAAAGCGCTTGAGCGATAGGGTTGCTCGGTACGCGGATACCAATGGTTTTTTTCTTCGCGTGTGCTAACTTCTTCGGCACATCTTTGGTGGCATTTAAAATGAATGTGATAGGGGCAGGGGTGTGTGCCTTGAGCTGTTTGAATTGTACATTGTCTACAGCAGCGTAATTGGCAATCTCACTTAGGTCACGACATAGCAAGGTAAATTGATGCTTTTCATCAAGCGCGCGTATTTGCTTGAGCTTTTCTAGCGCATCTTTGGCACCTAGACGACACCCAAAAGCATAGCTGGTATCGGTTGGATAGATAATCAACTGATCCTTACGCAATAAGTCAGCGGCTTGCTCAATAAGACGTGGCTGCGGATTTTCTGGATGGATATAGAGTACTTGCATAACAATTCCTTATTTTATAATTATGAGTTATAGGCTTTTAGAATGGTCGATCAATTATTTTTATTAAAATATCTTTAGTAATAAATTAAAATTTTATCAACTTAACATACTGTTGAGACTGAAATAGAAACTCTTTATCTAACAGTATAGCCTAAAGCCCATATAAGTTTATTGGCAAGGCGTTACGATGGGTAGGAAATCGTTAACGGATTAGAATTATGCCCGTAAGGGAAGGTATAGAAATTTATAGTGGCTAGGTACTGGTTGATTTATCGTTACAAACTTGCAGTAATATGCACAGTAAAGTTTTAGCATCCCGCGGTAGTGTATGAGGGTCAGTAATATAAGCTTCAACTTGTAGATAAACGTCCCGAGCAAAAGTGCTACCGCTGGTATCGAAGTCGGCAAACAAATTATCTTGAGAGACTTGAAAGCGGCGGCCACAGACAAGAGTGAATAAGCATTCAAGGGCTTGTGGTTTAATCTCTACACGCTCAAACGCTTGCTGCTGAGCGGCCGTACGTCCATCAGGTGCATACCAGTAGCCAAAGTCGCTTAAGCCTCTACGTTCTTTACCAGCGACACACCAATGGCTGCACTCATGCAGCGCACTGGCAAAAAATCCATGCGCGAATTCAATTCGTGCTGGCTGCTGGTCTTGAGCAGGGAAGTATTCTGGTTCACCATCACCGCGAGCTAATATCACTTGCTGTTCGGCAAATAAGGTATTAAATAGATCAATAAGCCAGCTAGTCGCTGCTTGTTCGCTATCTTCTGTAGAGTCAACTCTCTTAGAGATATTTTGCCATTGCACTGCCAACTCTTTTAGGTTTTCGTTTGTCTTATCATTGGGTATGCTAGGTTTTGACGTACTACAACAGGATTTTAACGCTTCATCTTCTAAATTCATCAGACACTGGAGCAGAAGATCTTTGTCAATAGACGACCATAATTCAGAAAAATTAGGATTAGTAGCAGGCGATATCATAAATAAAAGGGTGACCAAATAAGACAAAAGAGAGTACTAGGGCTCTATAGATATAAGCGAGTAATAGGCAATATAAAGATAGATGTAAACTGAGAACTAAAGCGTGTCTTCAATTCACTCGATAGTCATTTAAATGGGTTAAAAATGGTTAAATCTTGCCAAACATCATCAAATAGCTGGTTAATATCCTGATATTATCTGCGCTATTTTTCTTGTTTGACTGCAATTTATCTCATTTTTACCACCATTTCTGAAATGAAGATATGCCCTAGCACTAAAATTAGTACCAAAAATCTTAACATACTAGCGCTAGCGCTATTCGGTGCTTTCCGTTAGTATGGCAGGCAATATTATACACCGTTTTTGATGAATGAGGCCGCGTATGTCAAGCACCCCAGATAGTAAGCCGTCAGTGGTTAACGCTGACAATATACAAACGCCGATATCGACCAGCATGCCCGAACACATCTCCCTCAATAAATGGGAAGACACTGGCTTTGAATGGGAAGGGGAGATAGCCCCTGCTACTTTTGAGCGTCTTTCCGCTATATTGACGACCGAGCATGAACAGGCAAACATTCAGCTTAGTATTAATCTATATCGTCGTAGCAATGTCTTACACCTATCGTTCAAATTAGTAGGTGATGTATGGCTGACTTGTCAGCGTTGCTTGCAGCCGGTAGATATTAATTTGACCGATGATTATGATATCGCTCTACTCGATGATGAGAGCCAAGTGCGTCTAATTAACGAAGAGCAAGATTATCTATTGCTTGATGAAGTGGTCACTGAGCAATCGCCTGAGCGTTTATTGCCTTTGAAGAAACTGATTGAAGATGAGATTTTGCTTAAAACACCCATGGCGCCGAAGCATGATGACTGTGAAATGACTGTTGAGCAGTTTGGTGAAATACCAGAAGAGGAAGAAAATGAGAATCCTTTTGCTGCTTTAGCGTCGTTAAAAGGCAAACTATAAGTGTAAAGTTCTGCATTTAGCGGATTTAGGACACCTTTTATCGGCTTTGTGCAGAAGAGTGGCAAGCAGGGCTTTATTAATCGATGAAACATGCGTATAATGTCCCGTTTATTGCATTCTAGCAACACGTTACTTGCAGATAAAAACTGACTAGGCAAATTGACTATAGATTTTAGACGTAGTTAGCATTTTAATGCACGTGGCAATCTATTTAACTAATGATGCGTAAGACTTAGGTTGTTGTGATTATATAGCCTCTGTCAGTATCGACTAAAGCTGAATTTTAAGCTTATCCCTTTTAAGTATAGGAGCTATATCATGGCTGTTCAAAAAAGTCGTAAAAGCCGTTCTCGTCGTGACATGCGCCGTTCACACCATCGTATGGAAGTGGCTGAGCTGAGCGTAGATGCTACCACCGGTGAAAAACATCGTCGTCATCACATGACTAAAGATGGTTTTTACCGTGGCCGTCAGCTGTTCAAGGTCAGTCAAGACGCTTAATTGATTGACTATTTAATCAGTGATGCAACGATACGATAGTGCTGATGGCACTCTACGATTTTTTGCACTGCTATTATTAGGCAATACATTTTGAGCTAACGAAAGCCAAGTTATTCCGCTACCCTTTATTAGGTGTTGGGATAACTTGGCTTTTTGCTATTAAATTTTTATCCTGTCGTTTTTATAAGTGGTTTTTATAAATTGGTATGCCTAAAAACTATCGAAAGTTAAACGCCAAAAGATATCTTACTTCAACGCCTCATTTTTCCATCAGCTATGATAATAGTAGTGGTCAGTGTATAGTTTACTTATATTGAGCTGTCTGAGTGCTCCAATCAAAAATATAACTCTAGACTGCCTCTAATTCTACAATACTCCCCATTTTCTTTAGGGATGTTTCCAATTACATAAGGAATATTGGTTATGGCCTCTGTACCCGATATGATAAAAAAACAGCCAGCCCGCATTGCGATACTTTTCCCCGGACAAGGCTCACAAGCCCTCGGGATGACCAGCGAGCTTGCTGAAATTTATCCAGAGATTCGTGATACTTTCGCTGAAGCTAGTGCTGCGCTTGGTGAAGACTTATGGGCAATTTGTCAGGATGAAGAAAAGCTCAACCAAACGCAATATACTCAGCCAGCCTTATTGACAGCTAGTATTGCTATTTGGCGCATTCTACAACCAAAATTCAAAAAAGCGCCTTGCTACCTGGCGGGTCATTCTTTAGGTGAGTACAGCGCCCTTTGTGCCGCTGGAGTGATATCGCTTGCTGATGCGGTGAAATTGGTACATACGCGTGGTCAACTAATGCAAGAGGCCGTAGTAGGTATCGATACAGCGATGGCAGCAGTGTTGGGACTAGAAGATCATCGCGTGGAAAACTTGTGTGAGCAGGCAACCGAGCATGTTGATGGGGCGGTTGTTGGCGCGGCAAATTTCAATAGCCCAGGACAGGTTGTGGTTTCAGGAAATGCGGCAGGCGTTACGGCTGTTATTGATAAAGTACAAAATACTGGCAAAAAAGCCATTCCGCTAAAAGTAAGCGTGCCATCGCATTGTGCATTGATGGAACCAGCGAGTAGTGCCTTAGCGGAAGCTTTAGCTGCCATTAAGTTTGATCAAGCGACGATTCCGGTCATTCAAAACCGTCATGCGCGCGTTGAAAGCAGTGCCGTGGGTATCAAGCAGGCATTAACCGAGCAGCTAAGTGAGCCAGTACTGTGGTCGAAAACCATGCAAGAGCTGGCTGATAAACAAATTAATATTTTAATCGAGTGTGGCAGCGGTAATGTACTGAGTAATTTGGCCAAGCGTCAAGCGCAACCGATTACCAGCTATCCTACTGACAAACCCGCCCGTCTTGATAAATTAATGGAGGTATTATCATGAGCCGTACGATCACTCTAGTGACTGGCGCCAGTCGTGGTATTGGCAAGGCCGTCGCCAAACGTTTTGCAAAAGAAGGACATTTTGTTATTGGCACAGCGACCACTGAAAAAGGCGCTGAACTCATTGACGGTTATCTACATGATAGTGGTGGTATTGGCCGTGTGTTAGATGTGCGTGATACCGCACAGGTTGATAAGCTATTTGAAGAGATCGAAAGCGTCTATGGTGCAGTGCAAGTATTGGTCAATAATGCTGGTATTACCCAAGATGGTTTGTTAATGCGTATGAAAGATGAAGATTGGGAAAATGTGATTGATACCAATTTGACATCAGTTTATCGCATGAGTAAACGTGCGGTACGCGGTATGATGAAAGCGCGCCGTGGTCGTATTATTAATATCACCTCTGTGGTCGCACAGATGGGTAATGCGGGTCAATCTAACTATGCTGCTACTAAAGCGGGCGTCGAAGGTTTTAGCCGTACGCTGGCACGTGAGATTGGCTCACGCCAAGTCACGATCAACTGTGTGGCGCCCGGTTTGATTGAGACCGATATGACTGATGAGTTGGATGAGCGCCTACTAAACTCGATGTTAGACGCAGTGCCAATTAGCCGTCTCGGTCAGCCAGAAGACATCGCAGCTGCTGTACATTTCTTAGCCAGTGACGAAGCCAGCTATATCACTGGTGCGGTTATTCCTGTCAACGGCGGCATGTATATGTAGTTTGCTAAACTGCGTTACATACTTATAATAAAAAACTGTGTGAACGAGTGTAAACTATAATAAAGGGTGTTATAATGACGAATACTTTTACGTCAAAGCCCTGTATGATAGCAGGGCTTTACTAGACATTAGACAGAACGTATAACGTGTCATAGAGTACTCAGACGGCAATGCTGATCTGGCAAATTCCATTTTATATACTAGGCGCTAGCGTTTAATTATCACGCTAGCGCAGTTTATTAAAAATAATAGATGATAAAGGAGTAATCTATATGAGTAATGATACCGAGCTAAGAGTAAAAGCGGCAGTAGCTGAGCAACTGGGTATGAACGTTGAAGACATCAATAACGATGCTTCGTTTATGGAAGATTTAGGCGCTGATTCATTGGATCTCGTTGAGTTGGTTATGTCATTCGAAAGCGATTTTGGCATTACTATTCCTGATGAAGATTCAGCTGAATTGACGACGGTTCAAAAAGCAATCGACTACGTACAAGCTCAGCTATAATTCGCTATTCACTTAGCAAGTTTTACAATACCGTTTATCTTGATAGATAGGCGGTTTTTTTATGGCTGTCATTTAGTATAACAAAGCCAATATACCATTAACATAAGCTTGGCTCATTTAACATTACTCAACATACTCTTACTATTCAAATGGAACATCTTTGCTATACTCAGAACGCTAGCAATAGCAATCAGAACGCTAGCAATAGCAAATAATGGTAATAATTAAAAAATTATCGTTAAAATAATAATGAATAAAAATACTTCAAGGAGCAGTTATATGGGTATGTTCAGTTTTGCAAAAGACATCGGTGATAAAATCTTTAACCGTGATGATGCCAAGCATGACGCTAAAGCAGAAACCAAAGCGGATGCCAATACTCCAGTACAAAGCAGTGAGCCTTCAGCGCAATCGGTTGCCAACATTTTGCTGCGTCGCATTCAGCAGCAGAATCTCAATATCAGTAACCTAAAAATTAAATATAATGGTTCGACGGATACTGCCGAAATCAGTGGTAATGCTAAAACTCAGGCTGACCGTGAAAAAGCCATTATCGCTATTGGTAACGTTCAGAACGTCGCTAAAGTGATTGATAATATCGATATCGAAGAGGATGCCCCTGAATCTACGATGTATACCGTAAAATCTGGTGACAGCCTCTCTAAAATTGCTAAAGAAGTTTATGGTTCAGCGGGTGATTATACAAAAATCTTTGAAGCCAATAAGCCTATGCTTTCTGACCCAGACAAAATCTATCCTGGTCAAGTATTGCGTATTCCTAAGCCGTAATGATGCAGTTAAAGCTCCTAATCCATAATGCTTAAGTTTAATTAGCATTAGCATATTTAATAGACATAAAAATGCCTCTTATTAAAGAGGCATTTTTGTGTCTAGCATGAGCAAATTTAGCCCATTTAGAGGTTTATCTATTGAATTAAGGACACGCTCTAGTATTCAATTTCTCAGTTTGTTCGCTAAGTGCCCAATCAATTTGTTCATCCAGCATGTCGTTATGCAAGCCTAACTTCGATCGTAGGTGAGTGACGATTTCTATACTGGGGTTAGCATTGCCAAGTCCAATGGCGATATTGCGCAAAAAGTTCACATAGCCTGTACGCCTGAGGGGACTGCCTTCAGTTTTTTTCATAAACTCTGCTTCTTGCCATTGCCATAGCTCAAGCAAACTGCTGTTATCAAGCTGATGCCGTGGTGTGAAGTCTTCTACGGTTGTAAGGTTGGCGTAGCGATTCCACGGACAAATAAGCTGACAGTCATCACAGCCAAAGACACGGTTGCCAATTGCGCGTCGATATTTGGTATCAATCACCCCATCATGCTCAATCGTTAAATAAGAGATACAGGCAGAAGCATTGAGCTCATAGGGGGCGACAATCGCTTGGGTTGGACAGATGTCAATACAGGCGCTGCAACTGCCGCAGTGCTCTTTTACTGGCTCATCATCTGGCAGCTCAAGACTCATAAACAACTCACCCAGCACAAAGAACGAGCCCGCTTGTTTGTTTAGCAGTAGCGTATGCTTGCCCGTCCAGCCAAGCCCTGCTGCATCTGCAATAGGACGCTCAAAGATAGGGGCAGAGTCACTAAAAGGTCTAAAAATAAATTCCGAGTCAGCCCCAATATCCAGATGCTGCCATTCGGCAAGCATCGCTTCTATCTTTAAAGCCAATTGCTTTAAACGGCTGCGCATGGTTTTATGGTAATCGCGACCTCTGGCATAGCGCGCAATGATACCTTGGTTGGGATGATCGTTATCAGTGACTGCCCGCGGAGTGGGTGTCTGAGTCAGATAATCCATACGCACGCTGATGATGGTTTTTGCCCCTTCTACCAGTTGGGCAGGATGCGCACGTAGGTGGTGATTGTTATGCATAAACTGCAATTGGCCTTCATAACCTTTATCCAGCCACCGTTGCAATTGTTCAATTTGTTGAGTAAATAAAGGATGATGTACGGATAAGAAGCCACAGTCGGCAAATCCTAAAGACTGTGCTTGGGCCTTAATCCATTGCTTTACCTCTGCGGTAGTGGCAAACGTTGGGCTATTATTCACATTAATTTTTTTTTCGGGCGCAGGGTTAGGCTGAGCTGATATCTGCTGAGTTGAAGAGATAGGCAAGTTTGCTTTAGAAGGATTATTCATGTGTGATAGCAGGTGATAGAGTGAATACCGATATGATAAGCCAGTGAGCTAAGAGCGCAAGCATAAAAGCAAATAAACTCACATTTCATATTGATACATACGTCAAAGTGAGCTTTTGCTAAGCTGAGATAAGCGAGTAACCAGCAAGTTTTAATATGATCAAACACCAATAAAAATAATAGAGGACATTATGAAAGCTCAATCTAAAGTATTCTTAGCAGACACAACCAGACCGATAGCGCTCTATAGCAGCGAGCAGGTCTACGCTATGGAGCAAGCTTGGTTTGCAGAGGGTTATGATAGCTTAGGACTGATGAAGCAAGCAGCTTGGCAAATGGCGCAGCATATCGAGCGGCTCTATGAGCAAAAATATCTCCAAGCTCGTGCCTCAGCTGATCATAAAGTTTATCGACGTAATAGTTGTCAGCAACGAGCGAGTATCTGGGTAGGAAAGGGCAACAATGGCGGTGATGGTTGGCTTATTGCCTACTATCTGCAACAGGCAGGCTGGCAAGTACAACTCCTCACAGTCGGTTATACTGCCGATGATCTGGAAACAGACAATCTAATGAATGCCTTTAACAAAGCAGACAAGCACGACGTTGTATCTGATGCTAAGCAAGCGCAACAAATAGCCCTATCTGCCAAGGTGCCTTACCAACGCTTTGAGGATAGTAGGGCCAGTCAAAGTGAGATAAGAGAAACGGACTGGCCAGCTGATATTTATATCGATGCATTGTTTGGTATTGGACTTGACCGTGCACCTGAAGGTGTTTATGAGCAGGCTATTAGCGCCTTTAACAAGATAACGCAACTAAATGATGCTTTGGCAATTTCGGTTGATATCCCGAGTGGCTTAGTGGCTTCTACTGGTCAAGTATTTGAGCGCATCGCCATACAAGCTGATGTGACGTTGTGTTTGATTGCCCGTAAATTCGGCTTACATACCAAAGATGGCATGGACTATAGCGGGAGCGTGATCGATATACCGTTAATACCGACTCAGCTCAGCAACTCAGCCGCCACACTGGTAACTGTGGCTCATGCTTTGAATACTCGTCGACAGAACAGCTACAAAGGTAGCTATGGTCACGTCTTGGTCATTGGTGGTAATCGCATTAATGGCTCACAAGGTATGGGCGGCGCAGCCATTCTATCTGCTAGCAGTGTCATGGCGACCGGTGCTGGCAAAATTACTGTGGCTTGTCACGACGCCTTTCATGGCGCCCTATTAACATCATTACCAGATGCAATGACAATCGATTTGCATGATAAAGAAGGGGTGAGGAAATTAATTAAGGAAGCTAGCGTCGTAACCATTGGTATGGGACTGGGACGTGATGAAAAGGCACAAGCACTTTTCATTCATTATGTTCAGGCTGCCATAACAGAGAAGAAGCCACTGGTCATTGATGCTGACGGCCTTTATCATCTGGCATCGTTACAGATGGAGAGTCAGGAGCACGAACTCATCGCTCAGCTGCGACAACACAGTATAGATCATCAGGTTTGTTTGACACCGCATAGCGGTGAAGCGGCTAGATTGCTTGATAAGAAAGTTAGTATTGTAGAAGATGATCGTTTGGCAGCTATAAAACAATGTGCTAACACTTATGGCGGTGATTGGGTGCTAAAGGGCGCAGGTTCATTGGTACTGGAGCAAAGCATATTAGAGCAGAAGGGTTCGCAAGCGCATGTTTATGTTTATGTTTGCGGCTTGGGTAATGCAGGTATGGCAAGCGCTGGCATGGGCGATGTATTGTCTGGGGTGATTGCTGGGTTGTTGGCACAACAAGATATAGAAGACGAAGGGCGCTGCTTGCATCAAGCAGTTCTGCTACACGGGCTAGCAGGAGACATCTTGGTCAAAGATATTGGCTATCGCCACGATAATAACACGCTACTGATTGGACAGCGCGGGCTACAAGCGCAAGATATGCCAGCAGCCATTCGTCATGTGATGCAACTGATTATCAATCAAAATTAAGTAGAGCAGTATGCCGTATTACATCAAGATTAGGTCGTAGAGCCATTACAGTACTGGGTGATGGCCTGCTGTACACGCTCACGCTTAAGCTCGATTTCACGACCATCTAAATATTGACGTTTGCCATTACTGTCCATCTCATAAATACGGCCGCCAACATTTAGATTGGTCAAGTTATTGCGTAGTGATTGGCAACGCTGCGCATTGGCTTGCGCTTCTTGATCCTTGATACGTGCTTCTAGTTGGGCCACCCGCTGTTCTTCTGCACTTTGAGTAGGCGTGTTTTGGTTAGCCTCTGTCTTTCCTGCTAGCTGACCTGCGTTGTTCTGTCTACCATCGCTACGAAATTCGATCACTTCAATATTTCTACCCTCTTGCGGCGCATGCTGGCTGTACTTCACTTCACCATGCGTACCAATCGATTTATACACTTGGATAGCATGACTGGCATTCATTGACAGCATTATCATACACGCAGTACTGATACTGATAAGCAGCTTGGCAGGGGTATGTATGGTAGACGTGTATGCCATAGTAGCAATCCTCTTAAGGGGTAAAAAATGAAGGTAGACATTTATTTAAGGGTAGTATTTACATTGATAAATAACAATATGAATACAGTAGCGTTTGATTTTAGCAAATAATGCTTATGAATGTACATTATTTAATAACTAATAGTTAGGGGTGGGTTTTAGAAGTTTTTCTTGACAATAGGACTCAAACCATTGAATATAATAGCAGTTGATTGGTCAGTGAGCGGCTTTTATGATATTGCCGTGGCACTTGAGAATGAGAACTACGGGTTACTTATCGGTAGCTTACGTCGTTTTATTTTCTTTGTGATAATGATATGGCAAAAATGATGATCATAGCGATTATTATTAATAACTGTATATGTTGTCTCCGGACTTATCTGTCTACAATGACTAAGATAAACTTATTATTTGAAATACGCTAAGTGTGGATTTTTGCGGTTGTATTGCTTGCATTAAATGCAAGACAATATTCGGTTATGATATTTTTTATTAGCTTATTATAAGATCGGATGATCTTATGACATAGTATTGGCTATTAGAATTATTTCATGACTTTAGCTATAGCAGCGCCTCTTTTATAAACACTATCGCTCATAAGTAATAAGCCTCTTTTATAGATGCACTCGCATCTTGTCATAGTATATCGATAAACTCCTGTCACAAAACTGACCCCAAATACATTGCTGTGTTTGAGTATTCTCTTGCGTTGTACAATGCAATTACTTAAATATAGTGGGCACACATTCTTGATATGGACAAGGATTGGCAATCATTTTTATAAGACTTAAAATAACGCCCAAACGTGGTTGTTTTCTTTTATAAAATAACGCAAATTCTCGCCGCAAAAAAAGGTGATGACAGTGACGCAAACCACGCAAAGTCCGAATATGACGGGACATACCCAAACAGGTAATGCCGCCAAAAATTTTGAAGAAAAGCAACAACGTCTTGCCGAAGGTAGCAAGCAGCCTGTGATGCTATCTGGTGCTGAGATGCTGGTGCAATCGCTGACGGATGAGGGTGTCAAATATATTTTTGGCTATCCAGGCGGCGCAGTGCTGCACATTTATGACGCGTTGTTTCAGCAAGACAACATCGAACATATTTTAGTGCGTCATGAGCAAGCAGCTGGCCATATGGCTGATGCTTATTCGCGAGTGACCGGCAACACAGGTGTCGTGCTGGCCACGTCAGGTCCTGGTGCTACCAATACAGTAACCGCTATTGCCACCGCCTTCATGGACTCAGTGCCGATGGTCGTGATTTCAGGTCAGGTGCCAAGCAGCCTAATCGGTGAAGATGCGTTCCAAGAAACCGATATGATCGGGGTCTCTCGTCCTATCGTGAAGCATAGCTTTCAAGTACGCCATGCTAGCGAAATCCCAATGATCGTCAAAAAAGCCTTTTTTATTGCGCAGTCTGGTCGTCCAGGTCCTGTCGTCATTGACGTACCAAAAGATATGACCGCGCCTAGCGAAAAATATGCCTACGAGTACCCAGATGAGGTGTTTATACGTTCGTACCAGCCTTCAGTGAAAGGGCATGGCGGCCAAATTAAAAAAGCGGTTGAGACCTTATTATCAGCGCAGCGTCCTGTTATCTATGCTGGCGGTGGCGTGATTTGGAGTAAAGCCCACAAAGAGCTGACCGAACTTGCACATCGTCTAAACTTGCCAGTGACCAATACGCTAATGGGTTTGGGAACATTCCCTGGCTCTGATCGTCAGTTCTTGGGCATGCTTGGTATGCATGGTACTTATGAAGCCAACATGAGCATGCATCATGCAGATGTTATTTTGGCAGTTGGTGCGCGTTTTGATGACCGTGTCACTAATAATGTCAAAAAATTCTGCCCGAATGCGACCATCATTCATATCGATATCGATCCAGCTTCTATCTCCAAGACTATTTTTGCCCATATTCCTATCGTTGGTGACGTAAAATCAGTACTTACAGATATGTTGGAAATTATCGGCGAAGATAAAGAGTTGGAGCAGCATGCCTTACTAGACTGGTGGGCACAGATTAATGAATGGCGTAAGCGTCATGGTCTGCGTTATGACACCAGCACTGACAATGGCATCAAGCCCCAAGCGGTCGTTCAAGCACTAGATAAAGTGACCAACAGCAACGCTATTATCACCAGTGACGTTGGTCAGCATCAGATGTTTGCCGCGCTTTACTACACCTATTTAGAGCCGGGTCAATGGCTCAATTCGGGTGGTTTAGGTACGATGGGTGTTGGCTTACCGTATGCGATGGCAGCCAAACTTGCCAATCCAGATCGCGATGTGGTTTGTATTACTGGCGAAGGCTCTATTCAGATGAATATCCAAGAGCTATCGACGTGCTTACAGTACAATCTACCGGTCAAAATATTGAACCTAAATAACGCGCAGTTGGGTATGGTGAAACAGTGGCAAGACATGCTGTATGAGGGTCGTCATGCGTCATCTTATATGAATTCATTACCAGACTTTGTCAAGCTAGCTGAAAGTTATGGTCATGTTGGTATCAAGATTACTGATCCTACCACCATGGAAGCACAGATTGCAGAAGCCATGGCAATGAAAGACAAGCTGGTATTTATTGACGTTTATGTCGATCGTAATGAGCATGTATATCCAATGCAAATCGCTGGACAGACGATGCGTGATATGTGGTTAACCAAAGGGGAGCGTACCTAATGCAACAACAACATCTGATTTCGGTATTGATGGAAAACGAAGCGGGTTCGTTGTCGCGGTTAGTCGGCTTGTTCTCACAACGTGGCTATAATATCGAAACCTTAAACGTCGCCCCAACAGAAGATCCGAGTATTTCGCGTCTGACGTTAACCACCATTACTTCCCCTGAAAGAATTGAGCAGATCACCAAGCAATTGCATAAATTGATTGAAGTGGTTAAAGTGCTTAATCTATCAGACACCGTTCACGTTGAGCGTGAGTTAATGCTAGTCAAAGTTCGCGCAACGGGTAGCGTACGTGAAGAGATCAAACGCAGCGCAGATATTTTCCGTGCACAAATTGTTGACGTCAATGCCAATCTCTATACGATTCAGATCGTTGGCGATACGGCTAAGCTGGATGGTTTTATCGATACTATCGGCCGAGAACGTGTCTTAGAAGTGGTACGTTCGGGTGTGATTGGTATTGCACGTGGAGAAAAAACACTGAGTATTTAATACGCTTAGTGGCTGAGCAACTGAATAGTTAATCAAAATCATTTTAGTTATAATCTATCTACCATTAACATAACGCTTATGTTAGTGACCATTTTACGATAATGGCTACTGCATAAGCGTTTACTATCCATGGCACGCCATGATTGAGGAAAAGGACTCTATTTATGAACGTTTATTATGATAAAGATTGCGATCTATCGATTATCCAAGGCAAAAAAGTTGCGATTATTGGTTACGGTTCACAAGGCCATGCACACGCACTTAACCTACAAGATTCAGACGTCGATGTGACTGTTGGTCTACGCGCGAACTCAAGCTCATGGAAAAAGGCGGAAAACGCTGGTCTAAAAGTTGCTGAAGTGGCTGATGCAGTTAAAGCTGCTGACGTGGTTATGATTTTGACCCCTGATGAGTTCCAAAAAGAGCTTTATAACAACGAGATTGAGCCTAACATCAAAGAAGGGGCTACGTTAGCTTTTGCTCATGGTTTCGCGATTCATTATAACCAAGTCGTTCCTCGCAGCGATCTTAACGTTATCATGGTTGCGCCTAAAGCACCTGGTCACACCGTTCGTAACGAATTCACCAAAGGCGGCGGTATTCCAGATTTGATCGCTATCTATCAAGATGCTTCAGGTCAAGCCAAGCAATTAGCTTTGTCTTACGCAGCTGGTGTTGGTGGTGGTCGTTCAGGTATCATCGAAACCACGTTCAAAGATGAAACTGAAACCGATCTATTTGGCGAGCAGGCCGTTCTTTGTGGTGGTGCTGTTGAGCTAGTAAAAATGGGTTTTGAAACGCTAACAGAAGCGGGCTATGCGCCAGAAATGGCTTACTTTGAGTGTTTGCACGAGCTTAAGCTTATCGTAGACCTCATGTATGAAGGCGGTATCGCTGACATGAACTACTCAATCAGTAACAACGCTGAATATGGCGAATATGTGACTGGTCCTGAAGTCATCAATGAGCAATCACGTGAAGCTATGCGTAATGCGCTAAAACGCATCCAATCTGGCGAATACGCAAAAATGTTCATCAGTGAAGGCGCAACCAACTATCCATCAATGACGGCTCGTCGTCGTAACAACGCTGAGCATCAAATCGAAGTGACTGGTGCTAAATTGCGCGGCATGATGCCTTGGATTGGCGGCAACAAAATCATCGATAAAGACAAAAACTAAGTCAATACTTATGATGGTAAGGCTTAATAAGTCTTAACAGACCCCGTGTTATCAAGTGATAGCACGGGGTTTTTATTGCTATCAGCAGTGCGTGATGGTTCGATATTACCTTTCACTCATTATAGCGGTTGAAAACCAGTAACCCACACCCAATGTAGGCAAGCGTCGGTTCAGTTACCTGACTATGTCGGTGACTATTTCTCTTCTTATTTTTTCCATAGATTACAGGTTGTATGTTGTGCAAATATCTTTTCCAGACTGGCTAACGCCGCAATTCGTGTATATTACTCTTAGTGCTGTCGTGGCTGTTTTGATTTGGATCGAAGGTGAGATGCTCAAAGGCACCGATGGCAAGCTGCCACAATCTAAGTTTTTTCAAATCAGCTCACTGCTAGACACTTCATGGTTTTTTATCTCTGTGGTAATGTTATATGTGATCGATCTAACGCCTTTGGCGGTTGCAGTGCCTGCCGCATACGGGATTTATACGGTGTTTGGCTGGGTCTATGGCACCAGATTGTTAAAGCGTAAAGGTATCCCAGACTCACCCAAAGATTTGGTCATACCAACTAAATATATCGCGTATAGCCAATCGTTTTCTTTAATATTTTTTGCCCTTTGCTTACTGGTGCTAACCTCGCCTTGGCTACCCTTGACCCAATAAATGTGCGCAAAAGATAGGGAGACTTAATTTTTATTATTGAATATATATAACAAGAATATTGAAATTGAAAGTAATAAACAGGGTCTATATGAGATAACAAGCCATCAAAATATGGTGACAAAAGGTTATTGAAGGGTTCTTATATTGTTTACAAAACTCTGCAATTTAATATGTTGCAGTCAAAAAAAACTGTTATAATCAAGCTGTACTCAATGGATTTGAGGCAAAAAACATAAGCTATCTTCTTGATATATTATGAGTTTGAGCCGCCGCATTCAGCAAAAGATCTAGAGTATATATCAATTAATCGGTGATGACACACGTCTCGCCAACAGTTAAAGAGTCAGGAAAATTTATGTCAGATAAAGTTGAAGGCACTGTAAAGTGGTTTAATGAAGCTAAAGGTTTTGGTTTTATCGCTCAAGACAATGGCGGACAAGACGTATTCGCTCACTACAGCGCTATCCAAGGTGGCGGTTTCAAAACCCTAGCTGAAGGCCAAAAAGTATCTTTCATCTTAGGTGATGGCAAAAAAGGCCCACAAGCTGAGCAAATCGAAGCCATCTAATTTTAACGGCTGTTGAGTATCACTGTTAACAGTATTCTCGGCAATGTTAATCTTAATAAGATGTACAGATTTCTTTGTTTGTTAAAAAAATAAAAATACTGTTTAGACTTTAAAAAAAAGCAACCTCTCATCAGGTTGCTTTTTTTATACCATTTATTTCACATCGAAAATAATAGTCGTTAAATACTAGCAGTTTAAGCAGTCGATGATTCCAGATAATGTAACGTATTTACGTAATAAAAATGCAGGAAAAAGGGTACTCTATGAAGTGGCAGACGTGGTTTTCGATTGAGTGGCAGCAAGTGTTGGGTATTTCATTGTCAGCGCTAGGATTTTATTTGGGCTTAATGCTATTTACTAGGCTAATGGGACTACGTAGTTTTTCTAAGCTCTCAAGTCATGACTTTGCTATGACAGTTGGGATTGGCAGTATATTAGCCTCAACAGTGTTGTCTGATAGCCCGTCTTTGCTACAAGGCTTGTTTGCTGTTGCTATGCTATTTGTGATTCAAGGGGTCATATCAATCATCAGACGTAAAGTCAAACCATTGAAAGCCTTGATTGATAATCAGGCCATCATATTAATGGCGCATGGCGAATACTTTTGGGACAATTTAAAAGAAGCGAATTTGAGTACTAGTGATGTGCAAGAGGTACTACGCAAAAATGGCCTCAAGTCAAAAAGCGAAGTATTTGCGGTCATTATGGAAACAACAGGGGATATGAGTGTTATTAAAAATGATAATACGACTCCCGACTGGTCATTGTTCGATGATATTCGTGACAGTCATTTATTAATTAAGCCTGATAAAAGCACTTTATAAGGTGTTTTAAACGTCCTAGATTCAAATAAGAAGTGCAACGTTTTAAAAGAATGAGTTGAAGAGTAAGATGTGCCGTGTTGCATTTCAAAC